>JAVEWA010000286.1:0-8330 GCA_034004785.1 Polyangia bacterium | reverse complement strand
GCCCTATCTCGAGCTCGCCCGCCTGGGGCCGCCCGAGCTCCCACTCTAGAGTGCCCAATGGGTCCACGCTCCCCTTGTCCCGCTCCTCGGCCAGCAAATATACCCGGTAGAAATGCTCCGGGCTGAGCCCTGGAAAACAAAGTTGCTCCTCTGGAAGAGCCTGCCAGTGACGCTCTCCGAGCCAGTCGTCCGGGCTCAGGTACTCCCGCGTCTGGTCATAGCTGAAGGGCCCGGTGACCCCAAAGACCGCCTGAGGCCTCCCGAGCACCCTCACCCGCAGGGTGAGCTCGCCTTTCCCGAAGAGCTCCATGGTGCTGGACGACCAGACCTGGGTGAGCCCCAGGGTCAAGGTACGCCCGACGGCCTGCTCGAGCGGGGCTCCTGGCGATGCCGCAGGCATCGAGGCGGGAGCCGCCACGGGCTCGGGTTCGTAGAAAGGAGCCGCGGCGGGCCCGGGTGCCGCCACCGGCGAGGACAAGTGAGCCTGCATGCCCTGCGAGCCTTGGACCGGAGTCGGCGGAGCAGCCACGGGGGGACCAGCAGGCGCAACCTGCCCAGGTGCCGAGGAGAGCCCGTGGCTTGCCGCCGCGGGCACGACCCCGGCCACGGGCGGCGCGGCCAGGGGGATCTGGACCGAGCCGGGAGGCGGCGCGGGCGCTGGCCCCGGGGCGCCCGGTGCAGGAGCAGGGGCGCGTGGAGGGGGGGCAGGGGGAGGCGTGCCCACCCGGGTAGCGCCTCGTGAAGGCAGTGGAGGCGGCTGCGCCTGTGGAGCTGCAGGCGGCACCTCGGGCGCCAGGGAGGCCTCCTCCTTGAAATCCACGAGGGTCAGACCGACGTATCCAAGGGACTCCGCGACGAGGTTGAGCGCCACCTCGGGCTCCGCCAGGATCTGGCCGGGAGGCACCAGGGCGTCCAGCCGCTCCCGGATCGCGGACACGACCGCGCCGGTCGAATCAAAGGCCCGCTTGACCACGGCCTCGGTGACGAACTGCAGTGGATTTGAGACCTTGACGGTAAGGTCCCGCCGAAAGGCGCCGCCTGGCGGGTACCAGGTGAATGTCTCGGGCGCCCGGCCCACCGAGTAGAGAAGCCCTGAAGGGTTTCTGTTGAACTGCATGAGCTGCAGCTCGTGAGGGCCCACGTCGAAGATGGCGGTGGCCTGGTCTCCAGCCACGAGCACACACCAGCAATCCTGGGGAACCATGACAGTCGTCCCAGGCAGCACGCCCACCTCACCCGCGAACCTCTTGAGGAGGCCCCCGTCGTGACGTAACGCAATGATCCCGATGGCAATCGTCTTCTTCACGGCCGAGATTCCCACAGGCTTCGGAAGGGTTGTAGCACGGAGCGGGGCCGAAGCAAAGCCGCCTGCGAGGCCCCCAGCGCCTCACAGGGGGCGAGGCCACGCGTGACGGGGGCGAGGCCACGCGTGACAAAGACGCGTCCCCTGGCGGCCCGATCCTTGACTGCCCTTCACGAAGGCGGCAGGGTACCCGTCATCCGACTCAGGGGAGAGCGCCCATGGAATTCGTCTACGTCGTCCATCGCCGCGACCTCTTCGATCTCGCCTACCCGCACGGCTTCGTGGGCAGGGGCGGTCGGGAAGGACAGCCCTCCCTCGAGACCTATCTCGAGCGGATAGCCGCCAGGGGCTTCTTCGTGGAGCGACCATGGGCGGAGCGCAACTCCACGGTCAAGCAGATCATCCCATATACCCTCGTCGTGCACGGCCAAACGCTCTTCATGGTTTTGCGCCTGCCCGCTGGAGGCGAGAAGCGCCTTTTTGGCAAGAGGAGCATCGGCATCGGCGGGCACATCAACCCCGAGGACGGCGCCGAAGATCGAGGGGCCCTGGCCTCGCGCTGCGCCCTCCGGGAGCTCGGGGAGGAGCTTGCCATCGAGGGGCCCGTGACCCTCGAGCCCGTGGGGGTCATCAACGATGACTCCAACCCGGTTGGCGCCGTTCACTTCGGCCTGGTGCAGGTAGCGCGCCTGGATGCCCCAACGGCGCGCGTGAGGGAGCAGGACACCCTCGAGGGTGGCTTCCATCCCATCGGGGAGCTACAGAAGCTCCTCGCAGACCCCGAAGCCAACTTCGAAACCTGGTCCTCCCTGATCCTCGAGCAGATAGACTCGGTGCTGGCGGGCTAGGCCGCCAAGGAAAGCAGCTCGGCAGACAGGGTCAGGGATCTTCCGCTAACCCTGACGAGCCCCTTGCGGGCGAAACCCGTCATCGCCCTGGACACTGTCTCACGGCAGGATCCCACCATGTCGGCCAGCTCCTGCTGGGTAGGCCTGCGACGAATCACGGGGCAGCCCTCCTCCTCGCCGCCGTCCTCCCTGGCCAGGTCGAGGAGCTTGCGCGCCAGTCGCACGCCCACGTCCCTCAGGGCCAGATTTGCGATCAGCTCGTTCTGCTTCCTCATGCGGCGGCTCATCTCCACCAGGAAGGTGACCGCGGTTGCGGGAAACTTCTGCAGATGCTCGAAGAGCTGCTCCCGCCCGAGCACGAGCACGGTGGTGTCCTCGATGGCCTCGACGGCGACGCCCCGGGCCTGCCCGTCGAAGGCAGACATCTCTCCGAAGAAGTCGCCTGGTCCGAGGACGCCGAGGGACATCTGACGACCGTTGTCACCGTGGATCACCTGGCGGACCCGCCCCCTCTGGATGATGAAGAGGGAGTCGCTCGGCTCGTCCTGGGCCATGATCTGCGAGCCGGCCTGGCGCTTCCTCATGACGAGGCGGGCGGCTATGTCCCGCTGGGCCTCGGGAGCCGTGTTCCTGAAGATGGAAAGCTTCGACAAGATGGCTCGAAAGGACGGGCTCGGATCAGGCCCCTCCTGGTCGAGATAGCTCATGGTTGGCAGGTAGCTTCTCATGTATGCTCCTCCGGTCGACCCTTGTCGCCTGCGACCAATGCAATTGTCACGCCAAGGTCAACCATTGGAAATATTTGTGTTTTTTATTTGGGACTGCGGCCCGATGCGACGCGGCTGCACTACACGTGTTGCAATAGTACTACAGCAAAAGTCACATATCACAATATTCACAGGCGTCGATGATCTGGTCCAGGCAGGGGGAAGAGGCCACCCCATGGGCGTGTTCATCTGGTTCGCCGAGCGCCTGTTGGCCGGCTCGGCTGAGCTCAGGCATCCGAGCGGCCGCGTCGACGCAGGCGGCGCCGACGCGACAGTGGCAGCACGAACCACACCGCCACGATGAACACGGCCGTGGCGGCGGCCAAACCCGCGGCAGGCCACTCGCCGATCACCTCCGAGGTCACCAGCTGTGTGGCCAGTACCAGGGAAAGCGACAGCGGCGCCAGGCCCACGACCATCATCCGGCTGGCGAAGTCCTTGAAGGCGATGCGGTCCTGAAGGGGCCGCTGGAGCCGGTGGTGCACGGCCGGAGCGCTGAACAGGATCAGGCTGGTCAGCGAGCTGAGGAACGTCACGGCGTATACCCACTTCTCGGCCTCGGCTATCGCCGAGAACCCGGCGGAGAACGGCAGCACGATCAGGAAGGCCGTCAACACCTGCGCCCCCTGCAGCAGGATCCGCAGCTCCTGCAGCATCTCGCTCATGTCGTTGGGGTCGTCGGTGTAGGGCAAGTGCGGCTCCGGCGCCATGTCGTCCTCGCAGCGCCGCAGGCTCACAAGTCGCCGGCGGCGGACGGGGCAACATAGGCCGGAATCCGACCTGGGACAAGGTCCCCGACGACACCGCCCAGGGTGATCGCAAGAATACAGGCGGCCGGATGGATCTTGACCACGGATCTCAGCTGTGATCGACAATTCCTACCGGTCAGTCGTTGGCCGGAATGGAGTTGGTCATGGCCACCGACACTTTAGCCCGACCGAATTCTAACTTCGACACCCTGGCGAAGCTCGCAGTTACTGACTTGGTTGAGCGCCTGAGCGCCGTTCCCGACCCGCGGGGTAGTCAGGGCGTGCTGCACCGCTTCACCGATATTCTGGCCATCCTCATTCTTGCCTCCGTTTGTGGCTGTGATGACGCAGAAGCAGTGGAGGAATGGGCGATCAAGGAAGAGGCCTGGTTGCGGAGCTTCTTGCCGCTGCGCCATGGGGTGCCTGGCCAGGATACGTACCTTCGCGCTTTGGCCGCCATGGAGCCCCAGGCGTTCCAAACCGTCTTCCGCCAGTGGGCTCAAGCCGTGTGTTGCCTGCTCGGCTTGACCGGCCAACTTGCCGTGGATGGCAAGACGGTCCGTGGGGCCCGCAAGACGGGTCAGGCCAAGAGCCCGGTGCACTTGGTCAGCGCCCTGGCCTGTGATGCCGGGCTCGTGGTGGGGCAGGTCCGGACGGAGGAGAAATCCAACGAGATTACGGCAATGCCGGAGCTGCTCCGGATGCTGAGTCTGCACGGGACCTTGGTGAGCTCTGATGCGATGGGCTGTCAAGTGGACATCGCGCAGACGATCGTGGACCAGGGGGGCGATTACTTGTTCGGCCTGAAGGGCAATCAGCCAACCTTGAACCAGGAGACGGCGGAGTTGTTCCAGGAAGCCGATGATCCACGACGGCGCACCGTCGATGAGGCCCCGCGGCCCCGGGTTGAGCAGGATGAACAGGTGGAAGCCGGCCATGGCCGCATCGAGCGACGTATCGCCACCGTGTGTCATGACGCCGGGGAGTGGGTCCCCGCGACCGCACGCTTTCCCGAACTGCGGACCTTCATCCGGATCAACGCGACGGTCGCGGATAAGGTAACGGGTGCGACCACGCAGGAGTTCCGCTACTACATTTCAAGCCGACACATGAGCGCGAGGGAGGCTAACCGCGCGGTTCGTGCCCACTGGGCTGTGGAGAATCGGCTCCACTGGTGCTTGGATACCACGTTCTCCGAGGATGCCTGCCGCATCCGGACGAAGAACGCGGCCGAGAATCTGGCGGTCATTCGTCACTTCGCGTTGAGTTGGCTTCGTTGTTTCACAGAGGACCGCCTGAGCCTACCGCGGCGGCGACGGCGATGCGACTACAGCCTGGAGTACCGGATGCGGGTCCTAGCTTCCGCGCTCGGATGATATTCCTGCGACCACCCTGCGAGACGAGATGGTCGGGACCGGGGAGGCGCCCAGAGCATGCCACTGCCGGCGGGGGGAGAAGTCGATGCCCCCAGGGCATCCGGGCATACCTCTTTACAGCGCCCGCCCCCTCCACTAGGGTGACCCCCGTCGAGACAAGGGAGCGCCCATGATCACGATCCAGTGCAACGGTAAGAAGCGCGAGCTGCCGCGGAGCACCTCCATCGCCGCGCTGGTGAAGGAGCTGGGCGTGGCCGAGCGCAAGTTCGCCGTGGAGCGAAACCGCCAGGTGATCCCCAGGGACCGCCTGGAGTCCGAGCTCCTCGAGGACGGCGACGAGGTAAACATCGTAACCCTGGTGGGCGGCGGCTAGGGCCGCCCGGCGCCCGAGGAGACCCCCAAAATGACCCATCAAAACGAAGGCCTGACCCTCGGCGGGCGCACCTTCCGCTCCCGCCTGATCATCGGCACCGGCAAGTACGCGAGCTTCGCCCAGACGAGGGACGCAATCGCCGAGACAGGGGCCGAGATGGTCACCGTGGCCCTCCGCCGGGTGGAGCTGGACCGCACCAAGGAGTCGCTCCTCGACTTCATCGACCTCGAGCGCTACACCCTGCTCCCGAACACCGCCGGCTGCTTCACCGCCGAGGACGCCATCCGGACCTGTCGTTTGGCGCGGGAGATGGGCATCGGGACCCTCGTGAAGCTGGAGGTCATAGGCGACCCCAAGACCCTCTTTCCGAACGTGGAGGCGACCCTTCAGGCTGCCCGCGTGCTGGTGGCCGAGGGCTTCACGGTGCTGCCCTACATCACGGACGACCCGGTGGCGGCCTTGCAGCTCCAGGACATCGGCTGCGCCGCGGTGATGCCCCTGGCCGCGCCCATCGGCTCGGGCCTGGGCATCCGGAACCCGTACAACATCAAGATCATCCTGGAGCAGGCCAGGGTCCCCGTCATAGTGGACGCCGGAGTCGGCACCGCCTCGGACGCTGCCTACGCCATGGAGCTCGGCTGCGACGCCGTGCTGATGAACACCGCAGTCGCAGGAGCACAGGACCCAATCAAGATGGCCCGAGCCATGCGCCTCGCGGTGGAGGCCGGCCGCTTGGCGTTCGAGGCCGGCCGGATGCCGCGAAAGCTCTACGCCTCTGCCTCGAGCCCGATGGAGGGGATGATCTGACCACCCCTCGCCCACTCACCGCCCTTCCCTGCCGAAGCTGCCCATGACCGCGCCGTCACCCCAAGGCCCTGGTGCGCGCCTGAGCGCATACCTCGTCACGGACCGCCGCCTAGTCCCCAGGGGCGACCTGCCAGCCCTGGTCGATAGAGCCCTCGCCCTTGCCCCGAAGGGCAGCGTGGCAGTGCAGCTCCGGGAAAAGGACCTCACCTCGAGGGAGCTCCTCGTCCTCGCGAGAGCGCTCGGTGAGATCACCCGGGCCCGGGGCGCCTCTCTCCTGGTGAACGACAGGATCGACGTGGCGCTGGCCGCGGGCGCCGACGGCGTACACCTCGCGGGCCACAGCCTGCCCCCAAAGGACGCTCGCCGCATCCTGGGCCCGGACCTGCTCCTCGGCGCCTCGGCCCACTCCCTCGAGGAGGCTCGGCGGGCCCGGGCCGCCGGCTGTGACTTCGCTACCTTCGGCCCGGTCTTCCCGACGCCCTCCAAGGCCCCCTTGGGCTCCCCCTTGGGCCTCGAGGCCCTCGAGAAGGCCTGCGCGGCCCTCGCCCCCTTCCCTCTCATCGCCCTTGGAGGCCTGGATCTAGACTCTGCCGGCGCCTGCCGGGCCGCTGGCGCCGCCGGCGTCGCCGCCATCAGGGCATGGCTCCTGGCACCCGATCCGGCGGAGGCGGTCCGCCGCCTCCTGGAGGCTGGCGCCCCCGCCCGCCTCGAGTAGCGGTAGCCCCGTCCAAGCCACCGCTGGCTCTCACCTAATCCCCTTGCCCATCCATGGATCTCCTGCTACGAAAGAGAGGACTTAAATAGTGTAATCGAACCTGCGTTTCGTTCCCCAGGTAAGACAGGGAAAAGGTAGATCCTGACACAATATTGGGCTGTTTCCTGGTAGTCTCAGCGGTTCTCGGATTGCCACATTCAGGAGTCGAAAAAGGTTGGACAGCCCCAAAGAGACGATCCGAGCGCACTCTCCGGCGACAGGAGCGTTGCTCGTCGAGATCAGGGCCACGGCTCCCGGGGAGGTCATGGCGCTCCTGGCCGCAGCCAGAGCGGCCTTCCCTGCCTGGCGCGATCTCCCCATCGGGCAGCGGCTCGACTGCGTGACCAGGCTCCGGAAGCTCCTGGTCGAGCGCCTCGACGAGGTGGTGGCCCTTGTGGCCGCCGCCACTGGCAAGCCCGACGTGGAGGCCCTGGCGAGCGATGTCCTGGTCTCGGTGGATGTCCTCCGCTACTACGAGCGCGAGGCTCGGCAGATCCTGGCCGACGAGCCGAGGCGAGGGACCCTGCTCTACAGGCTCAGCAAGTTCCTGGTGACCTATCAGCCAATGGGAGCGGTGGCGGTCATCGCTCCCTGGAACCACCCCCTGCAGCTCGCCCTGGTGCCCGCCGTCGCCGCGCTCATCGCGGGCAACACGGTGCTGCTCAAGCCCTCGGAGCTCACCCCCACGGTGGGACAGCTCATCGCGGAGCTCGGCGCCGACGCGGGCCTGCCAAGAGGAGCCCTCACCGTGCTGCAGGGCGGCCCGGAGGTAGGGAAGGCGCTGGTGGCCGCCGGCCCCGACAAGATCTTCTTCACGGGCAGCCTGGCGACCGGCAGGGCGATCCTCGCCGCCGCGGCCGAGGGTCTCATCCCGGTCTCGCTCGAGCTGGGCGGCAACGACCCCATGATCGTCTTCGAGGACGCGGACCTGGGTCGCGCCGTCGCGGGCGCGACCTACGGGGCCTTTGCAAACGCCGGACAGAACTGCGTGGCGGTGGAGCGACTCTACGTCCAGCGCAGCATCCACGACCGCTTCCTCGCGAGGGTCACCGAGGCCGCAGAGCGCCTGCGGGTGGGCTCCGGGAGGGAGGCGGACCTCGGGCCCATCATCAGCGATGGGCAGCGCGAGAAGCTGACTGGCCTCCTCGAGGACGCGCTCGGGCGAGGCGCCCGGCCCACCACGCCCATCCGCTGGGAGGGAAACCGCCTCCACCCGGTAGTGCTCGCAGGGGTCGATCACTCCATGCGGATCATGCAGACGGAGGTCTTCGGCCCCATCCTGCCTGTGATGCCCTTCGACTCCGAGGACGAGGCCGTGGCCCTCGCGAACGACTCTCCACACGGTCTGAACTC
>JAVEWA010000285.1:0-8348 GCA_034004785.1 Polyangia bacterium | reverse complement strand
TGGCCCAAATCCCCGTCCGCTGCCTGGGTCGCCACGCAGACTCCGTCGCCAGGACAGAAGCCCGTCATGGTGTTGCAGTAGCTGAAGCAGTAGCCGTTCGGGAGGTTGGTCCCGCACATCTCGCTCTTGCAATACGGGGGGTCGGTCCCGCCGCAGGCGGCGCCGTTGTTGCCATCGGAGGTATTCGCCACGCTGTTGCAGCGCCCAGTCCAGGGGTTGCAGATCCCGGTGTCGGGGCAGTTCGAGTTGTTCTCGCAAAGGGGCCGGCAGACGAGCTGGACGCCTTCGAATGGATCCAGCCTACACAGGTATCCAGGACGGCACTCGCTGGAGGTGGCGCACCGCTCGTAGCATCTCGGCCCGATCCCGGCCACGATACAGGAAGTGGGGCCAGCACACGGAGTCCCGCCAGAGCCGCAGTCCCTCGTGCAGAAGCCCCCTGGCCACCCGGAGACGAACTCGTCGAAGCAGATCCCCCCGTCGCACTGGCCGTCGCTCGTGCAGGGATCTCCATCCCAGCGCTTGCACTGGGAGCTGTCCAAGGACAGGCAGTCGGAGGCGCAGCCCATTTGGCCGCTCGGGAAGCCCTGGTCCTGACAGGTCGAGGGCACGCTCGCAGAGTCGCAGAGCTCCACGCCCGCCCATATGACCCCGTCTCCGCAGTGGGCCGCCTCGCAGCTATTCGTGCATGCGTCGGTTGGGTCGCTGTTGCCGTCGTCGCACTCCTCGTCGCACTCCAGACGGCCGTTGCCGCAGCTTTCCACCTGACAGGTCGCCGAGCAGCCGTCGCAGGCATCGTTGTCCCCGTCGTCGCACTCCTCTCCGCACTCCTGGCGGCCGTTGCCGCAGCCCTCCAGCAGGCAGCTGGCCGAGCAGCCGTCGCAGGGGTCGTTGTTCCCGTCGTCGCACTCCTCGCCGGCGTCCTGGTTCCCGTCCCCGCAGGACGCCGGGATCTCGATGACGCAGTCAGGGTCGCACCCGTCCCCGGCGAGGACGTTGCCGTCGTCGCACTGCTCGTCGCACTCCGGGCGGCCGTTGCCGCAGGTCTCTCTCTGACAGGTGGCGGAGCAGCCGTCGCAGGCCTGGGTGTTGCCGTCGTCGCACTGCTCCGAGCCCTCCACCTGGCCATTGCCGCAGACGGGCTGGACCGCGCAGCCCGAGGTGTCGTAGGTGCAGCCACCCGTGCACCCGAGGCTCCCGCTTCCCAGCCCGAGGCTGCCGCATGTGGCGCCGCCCAGGTCCGCGCCGTCGCACTGCTCCTCGGCCTGGCGCACGCCGTCCCCGCAGCCGGGCGTGACCGCGCAGCCAGAGGTGTCGAGGGTGCAGGTCGAGGTGCAACTGAGCGCCCCCGGGCTCATGCCGAGGCTCTCGCAGGTCTCGCCCCGAAAATCCGCGCCGTCGCAAGCCTCCTGCCCCTCCACCACGCCGTTGCCGCAGAAACCCGGCCAGAGGAGCCCCCCCGTGTCGAACTGACAACTCACCATCGCGGCGAGAGCCCCCATGATGGAGGCCCAGCTGACAATCCATGACGAGAGACCATCTAACTTTCTCACAGTATTCTCCTCAAGGAGAGCGCCCTTGGGGGCCAAGGCGAGGACATGTTAGCCCAACCTCTAGGCCCCGTGCAACGCCAAGAGAATTTCGCCCGAGTGACAAGGTCCCCCATCTGAGGATATGATCCGAGCCGATCGAGCAACCGAGGGGCGGCGAGCCCCCGGGAAGGAGGCGGGATGTACGAGCACAACCTCGCCGTTTCGAGTGGATGGCGATTCCTGGCGGTCACCTCGGTCCTGGCGGCGGGGCTCGCTGCGGGGGGCTGGGGCTGCGCCACCGTTGCCAACGGGACCAAGCCCAGGATCCAGGTGGAGAGCCACCCGGAGCAGGCCCGGGTCATTGTGAACGGCCACGTCGCGGGCATGACGCCCCTGGCGATGGTGCTGTCACGAAAGCACTCCCACCAGGTGGAGCTCCAGTACGCCGATGGGCAGAAGTTCGAGATCCTATTCGAGCGGCGGATCAGCGGCTGGTTCTTCGCGAACCTCGCCCTCGGCCTCGCCTCGGGCGGGATCGGCATGCTCGTGGATGCGCTGACCGGCGCCATGTGGTCGCTCGTGCCAAAGGATCTGACTCACTTCGGCCGCATGCTGCTCTACGAGGGCAACGACCGGCTTTTTCTGCGGGTTTACCGCTGCGCCCCCGCAGGCGCGGGTTACGTCGCGGGCCCGGGACCGGACGGCCGCTGCCCTAACCTCCGGGGTGCCGCGACCCCGGCGAGCCAGCCAGCCTTTCCTCCGGCTGCCCCTCCTGAGGAGCCTCCGCCTGCGCCGCCGGTCCCGCCAAGCCCATCGCTGCCCCCACCTCCTTCGCCGCCCACCGGCGGGGAGGGAGGATGACCATGGGCACGCGCACCCCGAATGGCCGCCCCCCGCTCTGGCTCGCCCTTCTGCTCGCCCTAGGGCCTTCGGCGGGCTGCGTGGCGAACCACTACTGTGTTCGAAGGGCGGCGCTCGTGCCAGCCCCTGCGCCAGCCATGAGGCCTGTCAGGCAGGCCCTCGGCTACGTCGAGGCCGACGTCAGCTCCGAGACCGCCCTCTGGGCCAGGCCGCCCAAACGCCTGGAGGGCGCCAACGTGGGGCTCTACGTGCCGCGAGAGCAGCTCGCTGGCCAGCTCCTCTTCTCGCCCCACCGCACAGTCACCTTCGGCCTGTCCTACGAGACAGGGCTGCCGGGCTCGGCCGTCCCCATCTCCCCGGGCCTGGTGAGGCCCCCGGTGTTGCCCATTGGCGGCACGGGGCTCCACTTTGGGCTGCACTTCCAGGTCAGCCGCAGAGTCACCATCGGCTGGAGCTGCGACGCCTGGAGCTACTCCATCACCTCACGGGTGGCCTATTATCAGGTGCCGAGCGAGGAGAGCTCCTGCAGCGGCCTGCCAGATCCGAACACCTGGCCCCAGGTGCACAAGTCCACCTGGCTCTTCGTGGGGCGGACCCAGCTCGGCGTGGGCCTGGACTTCGGCTGGAGCCACCTCTCCCTGGGCGCCGGACTCCGCAATCAGCCTCACAACGTGGACGAGTCCATGGAGTTCGAGGTGCACCCCACCCTGATCTCCGCGAGGATCGAGAGTGTCCCCTACCCCTTCGCCTACCTGATCTGGGAGCTCCGGCTCGCCAAGTGGGCCTACGTCGGAGTGACCATGTACCAGCCGCTCTACTTCGATCCGATCGTGTACGCTCCCATCTTCGGCATAAGCTTCCGAATCACTCACCTCGCCAGGGAGCGGACGGAGTGGGTCGGCCCGCCGCCCACCCCCGTGCAGATTTCACCCTTCACTTTCTGACCCATGGGACGACGCGCAAAGGAGATGCAATGACCTTTTCCCAACACCAGGCAGCTCGACAAGACAAACGCCTCGACCTTTGTCGCCTGGACAAGGCGAAGCTGCGCCGCTTTGCAGCCGGGATCGTGGTGTCTCTGGCCCTGGCTGGATCCCAGCCCGCCCATGCCCAGTGGACCCCGGTCACCACCGGGATCGACTACCGCGAGTTCACTGTCAGCGGGCCGAACCGGGTCTTCGTGGCCCGAATGAACAAGTCCGAGCCCAGCGTTACCATCGACAGCATGATCGCCCAGGGCAGGCTGTCCGGAGGCAGGGAGACGGTCTCGGGCATGGTGTCGCGCTACGACCAGAGCACCGGGTACTGGGGGCGGGAGTGGGGCCAGCGCTACGAGGCCAAGGTGGCGATCAATGGCAACTTCTTCGATCTGAACACCGGCGTCCCCGAGCCTGGGCAGATCCTGAGCGCTTGGTACGCCTGGCGCCTGGGCGACTGGGGCGGCAGGAGCGGCTTCGCCTGGACCCTGAACCGGACAGCCTTCATCGGCGCCTGTATCCACCCGATCCCGGGCACCAACTACATCACCTTTGCCGACCAGACCACCCAAACCTTCGACGAGATCAACAAGGCCCGGGGCGCGAACGATCTGATCCTCTACACCACCCACCACGACTCCCACACCCCTGCCCAGAGCTCGGGCGTCGAGGTCATGGTGGAGATGGATCGCCCCGCGGGGATCCTGCCTCAACCGGCCATGGCCCTCGGCACGGTGGTCGCCATCCGCCCGAACCAGGGATCGACCCCGCTCTACTTCGACCACCTGGTGCTCTCAGCCGGGGGCACCGCCGCCACCACGCTCCAGGCGCATGTATCCATCGGCGATCGGATCGGAGTCACCCAGGAGTTCGCCACCTACCAGCTCGACTGCAACACGCCAGACCCCATCGACTGGACCAACGCCTACGCCAACGTGGGGGGCAACTTCCAGTTCCTGCGAGGCGGCGCGGTCCAGAGCACCTCCGACCCGGGCCTCACCGCCAGACACCCACGCACCGCCATCGCCCTGGACGCAACCTACGTGTACTTCCTGGTGGTGGACGGCCGCACGTCCATATCCGTGGGCATGACCATGTCGGAGCTCGCGAGCTTCTGCCTATCGGAGCTGGGCGCCACCGACGGCGTCAACCACGACGGGGGAGGCTCCTCGGCCATATGGGTGGACGGCCAGATCCGCAACAGCCCCTCCGACGGCTCGGAGCGCACCGTGGCAAATGGCATCATGATGGCAAGGGTGCTCCCAACTGAGCTCTCGCCCACCTACATGCTGAACGACACCGTGGCCACCACGAGCGGCGCCGAGCTTCGGCTCGGGCCAGGCACCCACTACGCCTCCCTGACCACGGTTTCCTCGGGGACCCAGGGCACGGTGCTGCCCCACAGCGCCCTCGGCGTGCGGGCCAAGGGCGCCCACTGGTGGCGCGTGGACTTCGCAGGGCAGACCGGCTGGGTGGACGAAGGCGCCCTGCAGCTCATCCACCGGGATCCAGACGCCGGAGTTCAACCGCAGCCGGACGCCGCCGCGCCCTCGGATGGCGCCGCGCCCTCGGATGGCGCGGCTCCCACCGACAGCGCCGCCTCTTCAGACGCGGCCCCTGGCCCCGACTCCGGCGCCTCCCCCCGGGGCGCCGGGAGCGGCTGCTCCTGCCAGGCTCCAGTCACAGGGGAGCGCCACTCCGGCGCGGCCGGCGCCGCTCCGTGGCTCCTTGTGCTGCTGGGGATGGTCCTCGTCAGGCGACGCCGCCGCTAGGAATGCAGGCGCACGGCCAAGAGGGGCTCTGGATGGTGAAAGACCCGCCTACCAGGAGATGCTCGTCGCGGTCGTGTCCGGAGCGTCGTCATTGTGGTTCGCGTTGTACGCGGAAGCCCAGAGGTACACCGTGCCGCCCGACACGTTGATGACCGGGATGGCGGCCACGGCGATCTGGTAGGTCAAGGTGTCGCTCGTCCCGCCCATGGGCGAGACGAAATAGGAGGGCGGCGGAGTGAGCGACTGCCAGTTGCCACCGTTGTAGTTCCACATCGCGGGCGTCATGGTGCCCGCGTTGTTCTCGAGGCTGAGGGTGATGTACCCCGATCCGTCGGTGAGCCAGAAGTCGTAGTACTCGCTGATGGAGCAGGCCGCGTAGAACACCATGCGCAGGTAGAGGACACCTCCCTCCACGTAGCCCTGCACGTCCTTGATGTCGCAGGTCACCGTGCCGTTGTCTCCCTGGGGGTCGAGTGCGCTGAGCAGGGACGTCCAGAGCGAGCCGATGGTCAACGAGAGCGTGTCCTGCCAGGTCTCGGTGCCGTTCGTGAAGGTCACGTCGAAGTCGAGGCGCTCCTCTGGCTGGGCCGTGCCCGGGATCACGACTCCCCAAGGGGTGCAGGCCGCGCTCGCGCCAGAGGCGAGATCCGTGGCGGAGCACTGGGTGCTGCCCGGGGGAGTCAGGTTGACCGTCCCGGTAACCGTTGAGGTCGTGGTGTTCACCGCGAGGGTCGCGGAGATGGGCCCCTGAGCCACCCCGTAGCCCGTGTTCACCGCGTCGAAGCCCAGGTTGAAGGACTCGCCCGGATCGGCGATGCCGTTCGAGTTTCCGTCCCCTGTCACGGTTGCGCCCTGGGCCTCCACCCAGCCATAGACGCAGAAGCCGCTGCTCGTGTCGCACTGCTCGGTCACCAGGCACTGGGTGTCGAGGGTGCAGGCGGGCCAGCAGATCCCGGCGCCGCCAGCGTCCTCGCAGGCGTAAGCGTCCCGGCAGTCGGTTCCGCCGAGGGTGCAGTCGGCCACGCACATGGTGTAGTCGCTGCCGAGGGAGATGCAGCTCGAGCCCTGCGGGCAGTCGTTGTTGCAGGAGAGGACCGTGCAGTAGCCCCCTGGAAAGCCCACGTCGTATTCGTCGAGGCACACCGCGCCGGTGTCATCGCAGTCCGTGTTGTCCTCGCAGGGGGAGCCCACCCCGGCTGGGGGAATGCAGGCAACGGCGCTGGCGCAGTCGCTGTCGATGCAGTCCACCAGCCCATCGCCGTCGTTGTCGAACTGGTCGTCGCAGGTGACCTCCACTGCCTCGCAGTAGGTCTGGCTGGCGCAGCTAGAATCGGCGCAGTCGACGTCCCCATCGCCGTCGTTGTCGAAGCCGTCGTTACAGCTCGTCTCCACGGTCTCGCAGTAGCTCTCGTTCGCGCAGTCCGAGTCGGCGCAGTCGGCGTCCCCGTCGCTGTCGTTGTCGAGGCCGTCGTTGCAAATGGTCTCCGGGTTGGAGGTGCACACGGCGGTCGCGATGCAGTCGGAGTCGGCGCAGTCCACCTGCCCATCGCCGTCGTTGTCGAAATCGTCGTCACAGGTCGCCTCAGTGGCCTCGCAGTAGGTCTCGGTCGCGCAGTCCGAGTCGGCGCAGTCAGCGAGCCCGTCGCTGTCGTTGTCGAGGCCGTCGTTGCAGTTCGTCTCCGGGATGGCGGTGCAGTCGGAGGTCCCGACGCAATCGGAGTCGGCGCAGTCAACGAGCCCGTCGCCGTCGTTGTCGAACTCGTCGTCGCAGGTCACCTCTATGGTCTCGCAGTAGCTCTGGCTGGCGCAGTCGGAGTCGGCGCAGTCCATGTCGCCGTCGCCGTCGTTGTCCAGCCCGTCGTTGCACAGGGTCTCGGGCAGGCAGGCAGGGTTCTGGGCGCAGTCGGGATCGGCGCAGTCAATGAGCCCGTCGCCGTCGTCGTCCATCCCGTTGGCGCAGATCTCGGGGTCGGTTTGCTTGATTTCCTTGCCCGGGCAGGCCGCAAGGCCAAGGCCCAGCAGGAGGGAGATAATGATAGTTACTGTTCGATGCATGAGAGTCTCCTTGAACATGGCCCATCGGAAGATGGGCAATCGTCGATCGTGCTAGTTACTTCAGGCTGCCTCTTCCGATACCAGACCCGGCCTCTCCTTGTAAAGAGGGGCGAGCAGGGCATATCCCCAGGGGCAGCCCCAAGGAGCGGCGAGCTGAGACCAACCCCTCGCAACTCAACGGATTTCGAATTCTTGGGTGAGGAAACCAGTCCCTCCCCGCCCGTCCCGGACCACGGCGTGCACGCTACAGAGCCCAGAGCTCCCGGGCTTCCACCTCACCTCGGGCGTCTCGCACCCGGGCCCGCCTCCATCCACCTCGGGCCAGCAGGCAAGAAAGCTGCTCTCCACTCCCAGGCGGCCACAGTCGGTGAACCAGGAGACCACGAGGGTGAACTCCAGCGGCGGCTCGCCCTGGGGAAACAGCTCGTCCACGCTGGCAGGGTCCAAGGCGACGCCGATCTCGAACGCGAGATCATCTGTCCCTGCGCCCGCCTGCTCCACCAAGGCCGCCTGGCCAGGCGCCAGGGCAGAGCCGTCCAGGGTCATGTGGGAAACCAGAGGATTGACGTTTCGGCCGTCCGAGTAGGTGACGACCACCCGCTTGAGGGAGAGCAGGCAGTCCTCGGAGGGCGCGCCGCCCGAGAGGGTCTCGGCGCAGCCTTCGAGCCCCTCCACACCGCTCGTGGCCAGCATGTTCACGAAGAAGGTGTGAGTCTCGCCGTCGTCCGGAAAGACGCCCTGGGGCACCCGATAGGTGGCGCTCGGCCCCACCCCGGCCACGCAGAACCGGGCCCCGGGCTCTGCCTGGCACGACGGCGGCTCGGCGAGCTGACCGAACTGGTTCTGAAGGCAGGTAGTGAAGGACTCCCCTATGTTCGGGATGCAAACCAGCCAGAAGAGGAGCGGTTGCCCGCCTGGCCAGTGCACGAGGGCGTCCAGGGTCACCTCCTCGCCGGGCCCCAGCTCGGGAGGCTCGGCGCGGACGGCCAGCACCTGGGGGGTCTCGTCCAGCTCGGAGACGCTGCGGAAGGGATCCCCGCAGCCAGCCGCGGTGCCGAGCACGAAGGCCGAGATCAGGGTCAAGGAGACTGCGCGCCCGCTTCCTGCTCCAGGCCTCATCAGATCTCACCCATGATCCCGATTGATGGGAT
>JAVEWA010000284.1:0-8387 GCA_034004785.1 Polyangia bacterium | reverse complement strand
GCCTTCCCGTTTTCCAGAACTGGAATGTTGACCGTTGCACAGAGCGAACGAAGATGTCCCTCAAGTACGCTTCCGACGATCACCGCAGCGGCGTCCTTGTACCCCTCGCTAAGAAGGTGTTTGGCCATCTCCATGAAATCCGAAAACAGTTCAGCGCGGACCACACCCCCAAGTCCGATGAGGACTCCATCGGCATAGTCACGGCGCAACGCTTGGAGCGGACCCAGCATGGAATCCGGCTGGTGATTGAGATACAGCAGATACGGCGATCCCTCAGGCGCCCATCGTTGGAGAGTTGCCGCCATAACGGTGCGAATCTCAAGATAGCGTCCGTCGGGAAGGTCTGATAAGTCGTCATACTTGGCGGTAGTCCGGGCGCTCCGATACATCTGCACGGCACGTTCAATCTGCCGTAGTGCTTCCTCGGTCACTCTTTCCATCGTAGACCTCGGCATCTAAGAATCACCTGCACCTGTTACACAGCCCCGCCCGTCTCCCCACTGCAGGCTATCTCACCACACCCTCGCAGTCTATCTCGCAATCGCCATCACTCACACCATCGCTGGTGGCGGTACGCAGTATCTTTCTCGGCTTGTGCGTTTCGCTGACGACTAGGAGCCCTTGACCGACGCCGACATGCCTGCTTTCTCAGCCGAGATGCCCGCAGATAGCCTCGCGGGCCGTGGGGCGGTCTGGGGCAAGGAACGCGTAACAGGGCCTTCTGCGCGCGTTCTGACGGCGGCGTCGTGTTGCTTGCTGCGTTGCTGCTGCCGCCCTAGGCCCGCCGCAGCCCCCGCACCAGCGCCTCGACCGCCGCAACGGTGCCAGTGTCGAGGCTGCGCAGCCCTGCGCTGATCCTGGAGATCGCCTGCTCCTGCTCGGTGAGCACATCATCCTGGGTGGCGCCGGCTTTCCGGGCGTCGACGAGGCCCAGCAGCTCGTTAGGAGAGACCCCCATCTCGATGTGGGTTCGGATCAGGGTCGGAAAGCTAGGAAACGACAGGCCCCTCTCGATCCTGGCGTAGCTCTCCACCGCAATATCAACACGCTCGGCTGCCAACTCCTGAGTCCATCCCAGAGCCTCGCGCGCTTGGCGGAGGTTGGCGCCGATGGTCTGTTTGAGCTTTTTCGCAACGTCCTGATCCTGCTCACGTGTCGGCATCTGACCTCCCCTCCTCCCAATGCAGTAGGGAGGGGCGCATACCAGACGCAGAGGCTTGACGACGCCAGGACTCATTGGGTAGGGTGATCCGGCCTATGCGATGCCCGTCGCGTGAAGGAGAAAGACATGCGTACTGTTTGGCTCGTGGCTCTGGTTCCTGTGCTCCTACTGGGCTGCAACGACCGCGATGGCTCAGTCAGGTTCAAGGTGAAGCCCGCAGAGCCGATCACGCTGGAGATCAACGGCGAGGTCGTTGCCACCGAAACAATCCCGCCGCTGACGGTTGACCAACTCGCGACCATGAAGACGCACAGCTACCGAGTCGAGGCGGAAGGCTACCTGCCAGTGACCAGCACATTTGTCATTGACGGGGCGAAGACAGAGGAGATCACCGTCAACCTGGTCAAACCAACTTCGACGAAGTCGGAAAAGAGCAAGGCCGCGAGCAAGCCCGTCGCGACGTGCAAGGGCATGTGTACTCATGCCTTACATTGCGTGATCGAGAACAACAACGGATCTGAGAGTCAGTTGCGCCACACGCAGCAGTACAAGGAGGCTCACAGTAATTGCGTGTACAATTGTCGTAGCATGAGCCTCGAAAAGGTCGCGTGCTGGACCGCAGCGCCCTGCAGTGAAATCGAGAGCGAGCAACTCCTTGCTGACCAAGACTGTCCTGGCATGCAGGCAAGCACAACCGAGAACGAGAATGGTCGCTGAGCCCATCTCGCCCACAATGGCCCACGCGTGACCCCATGGACACATCGTCGCAGATGGGTGTCGCCACCAACCACTCAAGATAGTTTGCTCGTGGAGTTTCGGATGTCAGAGCAAGAACAACAGAAGGCCTATTGCCCGAAGTGCAAAGAGATCATCATGGCGGACGCAGTGGTCTGCAAGCACTGCGGCGAAAAGTTTGGTGGTGGGATTGGGCGTGCGCTCGCCTCAGTTGCGTCGATTGTGGGGCTTCTGCTCGTAATCCTTGCAGGTGGGCCGTTGGTGTGGGCACTCGCCTCCGACGAGAAGATCGGCGGCGGCGCGATGGCCATTATGGGCGGATTGGCGCTTCTTGGGCTGCTGCTGGTCATCGCCGCGTACAAGCGGTGATTTCCTTGTCCCACCGACCAACATCAAACAGGAGGTTCCTCCATGATTCGACTAGCGTTAGTGTGCCTCATAGTTGCCACGGTGCCTCTGGCTGCCTCGTGCGAGAGCAATCCCAAGTGGGAGTACAAGTGCATTGATGAACGTCCTATGAGCGATGAAACCGAATTGGGCAAAGAATATCACAAGAAGTTCAACAAGCTCGGAGACGATGGCTGGGAGATGATCACCGCCAGTATGGACGGGGTCTGCTTCAAGCGGAGGAAGTGAGTCTTCGCACCCCCTGCTCGGGATCCTAACCCTGGCGCAGACGAGCAAGAGCAGGTGACGGCACTGGGCTTGACGTCTCTCCGGTAGGTCTAGCCAATCTCTCCCCATCCGCTCACCGTCTGCATTTGCGTCACCGGCGACCACCATGTGCGATGTCGGCCCTGAAAACCTCCCTCCCAATGGGGCATTCAAAAACCGACCGAAAAATGGTTGGTGTGATTGCCTGGGGCCGAGTCGGCGCGCATCGTAAGGGGTACTTACAGGTGGGGAAATTTGATCAGGAGACCCAAAAGCAGGATCAAGAAGAGAATGTCCTATCCTCTGCCGCCGCTTTCTTCCGCCTCTTGCCCGTATTCGTCTGGCTGGTCCGCATTCTTCACCCACCCCAGAGCCTCCTTCGCAGCGCTGAGCATCTTTGCAACGCCTGAGGCGCCCAACTCGGCCAGGACCTTCCGCACCTCGTCAGGAGTCTGCCTCCCGCTTTCGTCGACCCACTCACGAAGCTCCTTCAATGGGCCAGCCATGCGCCTCTCCAGCGAGAGAACAATCTGTAACCCGGCGCTTGTCATGGTTACGGATTCTTTCTGCTTGGCCCTCTCCAAGGCACGGTAGACCGAGCGAACGCTTCGACCGATGATCGCCGCCACTGCTGGCTTAGCTGCCTTCTCGCCTTCTCTGGGCTTGCCTTCCCTGTCGACGAACCCTGCATCCAGGAGCCGGTTGTAGATCCCGAGCACCTCCTGGGCGGTGTATTGCTTGCGCTGGGCATTCTCGGCAGCCTCAACCCCCAGGGCGCGCTCCGGCTCGTCCTCGGCGTCGAAATCCATGATGTGGACCTTGACGGGGTCGAGAGCGCCAACGTCTGGAGAGATTGTGAGTGCTCGGGTGCGTTCTTCCAGTTCCTGCTTGATGCGACCAGGCAGCGGCCTGTACTGGGCTTCGAGCGTGAGCACACGTTCATCGGGGTCCTCGATGAGCAGCAAACGGATTGCTGCCCTTCGATGGCCACCTGCCAGGAGATGGCCGACACGGTCCACGACTAAAGGCTGTACCAGTCCCACGGCAGCGATGGTCTCCGCCATGCTGACGATGTGGCCGGGGTTGAGGGACCGGGTGTCGCCACCAGGACGGTCGAGGATGGAAGCCAGGGGGAGAGTTGGCGGTAGGACGGTGTTGGTCATTTGCGGCTCTGGCTCCGTGGTCATCTTGATGCCTCGGTTCTCTTCGTGGTCTCGCAGGTCTTCACGGTCTGCCAGGATTGCGGCCACCAGTTCGTCTGCCAGGACTCCGATATCCTTGTTGTGGCCTGAGAAGACCTGGTGGTCTCTAGCGAGCCGCACTTTGCCGCCGACCATTCGGCGCACGCCATCCTCTTCAGCCGTGCCCTTGCGGATACACTGGGCAGTCGGGGGCTTGGGCTTGAAATCCAAGAAGTAGTCAATGCCATCGAGGGTGATGGCCTCGAGACGCGCGGTGCGACCCTTGCCGGCCCCCTGCGTTGCGATGGCGGCCTGTAACATGGCATGGATGTGGGCGGCAAGGTTGGTGGGGGTTGTCATCGCGTGCTCCCCGTGCGAGGACCAGACCGGAACATGCACCATCAGAGAAGCTCGGGCAAGGGGTGACGATGCCGGGTGTCGGCGTCACTCGTGACTGGTAGTGGGTTCGGTGCTGGTCTTCGCTCTTCGACCTCGACCACCAGGTGATCACTTGTTGCGCCCGCTCGGTAGCGTAAGGGGCGGACGATTTTGACCGTCCTCCAGGCGACCTATCCAAGATGCGGATGGGGAGGTCCTTGGGGCGGAGAAATCCACCGCGTCACCGACGAGGCCCTCCTCCATATTAGTAATGGCTCTCAAATGGCTCCGAACTCTGGAGCTATTGAGGTGCTCGGCAATAGCGTCGTCTGCGACGACAACGGAGCCGGGGACCCCGAGAGCCTTGAAGCCATGTGGCGGGAGAGCCTCTCACCTACTTGATGGGAGATGAAGATGCAGCGCAAATATCATCATTCGAGACTTGTCAACCTGGGAGCACTCCGACGCGGGAGCTACAGAGAAAGGGTACTCCTTTTCTTTTCGATGTTCGGCGTCAACGAGAACAGCTACACGATCTGGAGACCCGACGAGGTGTGCGCAGTGATTGGGTGGCTCGACCCTGATGGGAATCCGAGAACAGATGCCTACCGGCGAACTGTCAGAGACCTGGTGGCTTCCGGGGCGCTGGCACGGGTCGAGGACACCATCAGGGGGTTCGAGGTCTACTCCTATCGAGTCGAGTTTGATGGACTACCTGAGAAGGCTCTGGATGTCATCAATGCGAAGACTCCAAAGTCTACGGTGTACTGCAACCTGAGTGACGTCAGCTACCTGATGGGGATGGAGAGGTTGGAAGATCTGCCCAACATCTATCTGATCGGTTGGAAAGAGCGAGTCCAATGGCATGAGCACCTGAGAGAGCTAGCTGACTTCGCGCGGGTCGACACTTGGGAATTCTGGAGCAATAAGCTCGACCGGGCACTAGCTGCCAAGAATCACCCCCTGCGAGGGATACAGGATCGGGATGTTCGCATCCAGGTGGCGCTGTCAGGGCTGGAAAAGGGACTGGCGCGAAACCTGCGAAACCCCAACTGGCAGGTCGATAAGGCGGATGCTTGGGCATTGGATCGGGTTTCGAGGTCTGTTGGGCGAGAGCCCGACTGGGAGTGCATCGATGACAAGTCCGTCGAGGCGACAATGAAGAAGTATCGAGACCAGGGAAAGCTGAGCCTTCGGGACCAGGTGATGAAGTTTTTGAAGCAGAGCCGGCCGAAGTCAGACTCGACCTCTGAAGGCGACGAGTAGAACGTCGAGGCCCAGGTGGGCAATCCGTTGCCCACCTGCCCCGGCTGGAGTCGCCAGGCCCAAAGCTGAACCAACTCGAACTTGCGACAGTTGGTGAAGCTAACTCAGGTCGTCTCTGACTGAACAAGCTCCTGAACAAGCTGTTTCGCCGCGTACAGCTGCCCATCCGAGTGCAGCTTGCCGGTTCGAAGCCAAGAGATCCAGTCTTCAAGAACGTCGATAGCCTGTTCCGAAAGTCGATAATCCAGAATTTGGTACGAACCGCCTTCATGCGAAACTGGTTGAATGTGGTCAAGGCGAAAGACCGAGTCAACTTTCGAGCCAGGAAGGTGATCCCACACATACTGTGGGTACAGTGGCTGTTCTGCGCGCTGCGGCTTTCTGGCGGTTGACGAAGAGCACGGCGGCGGCCCTTGCCGAGCTGTAGGCTGCCAGCGGTCCGCCACATCGTCCCGAATTCTCGGCTGCGAAAAAATTCTGATCCCAGCTCGAAACCGGGGTTAACCGGCTACAGAGAGCTGCACCACGTCCAGCCTCTGAATGAAGCGCACACGCCAGCCCACCCCCACAGAGGACACACACCACCATGACAGACAAACCCAACGACAGACCTCCGGTACCCCCGCCACAACGCTGGCGCGAGCTGGATGACGGCTCCGAGACCCACCCCGTGGATCTCCTGATCAGACGCCTCTTCCCGCAGCCCCACGTCCGTGCTGAGATTCCCCGTCTCCAAGAGGCAATCGTCCAGCTCCTCCCCCGTGGCCACGGAAAGCTCGTGATTGAGCTATCCGACACCTACCAGCAGATGCACCAGGTCCAGCGGATCCTAGCCTACGACCTGGGCTTTGCTGACGGCCTCCAAGTCGGACGCCAGGAGGCGCTTGCCGTGCAAGGAGATCCCGACGTCCTCGCGCTCACCGAATCAATCCACCGCAGCGTCACTGCCGCCAGCCTCGGACCGCGAGGGTCAGCACTGGCGCTGACGAGGGTGCTCTGGAGCATCCTCTTCGACTCACACACCCCGCCTGCAGACGAAGAGGCGGACAAGTCCACTCCCCCTTTCTGAAAGCCCCGCCACCGCGCGGGGCTTCGAGTTTCTTGTCACCGAGAACACACCCCGACAAAGAGAGCAAGGAGAGCATGATGAACATCATCACTGAGAGCCACGACAACGAAACCTACGAGGACCACATCATCCGGTTGTCTCATCTGGTTCGCCACGACATCAGAGAAGGCCACGCCAAGACCCCCGGCCACATCCCCGATGTTATCGAGTGGACGGTCGCAAGCTCACCCTGGGTCGCAACCAAGGGTGAGGAGCAGGTCGAGTACGATGTTCTCGAACAGCTCGACGATCTCATCTTCGACGAAGATGCCTTCGACTTGCTCTGCGCCCAGGGCGGGATCGAGGCACCTCTGGCTGATCTCGTGTCCTTTTTCGAGGTGCCGCCGGGACCCTGGTGGGATCAACTCAATGAGGTCGAGTGGGTCTGGTGTGACGAGGACGGCCACTGGCACGGACCCGAGGCCGGTGGCTACAGCCTGACCCCGGAGGACGACAGTGAGGCCACTCGCTCTGATCCTCGGCACCCTCACTCGTGCCGTCAACGCAACATCACTGGCGCTGACAGGCCAGTGCCGCCCTCTACCACAACACTACCCTTGGTGTCCGAGTCCACGCGAGACTCGGACACCAGGACTGGAGGGATTTCTATGTCCGAGACCAGCTCCGCAATCGTTCCAGTTGACCTCGTCGCCCAAGCTCGAGACTTCGCCAGCGCATCCAGAGCCCCATCTACCCTGCGAGGCTATCAGACTTGTTGGCACCACTTCTCCGAGTGGTGCTCCCTCCACGGATTCCGACCGCTCCCGGCGCTCCCGGAGGTCGTAGCCCTGTACCTCACCGACCGCGCCCGGACCCTCCGTCCGCAGTCCCTGGGGAAGTACCTCTCCGCCATCTCTGTGGCCCACAAGACAGCAGGATACGACTCCCCAACCTGCAACCCAAAGGTCGGCACCCTCCTCCAGGGTATCCGCCGGACTCTCGGTTGCACCGAGGTCGGCAAGGACGCACTACTTGTCCCCGACCTCCGGCGCATCCTGGATGCTTGTCCGCAGGATCAGACTCTGGGCCTTCGGGACCGAGCCCTGATCCTGCTGGGCTTTGCCTCGGCAATGCGCCGATCCGAGATCGTTTCCCTCGATGTGGGGGACGTGTCCTTTGGGACGGAGGGCGTCACCATTCACCTCCGGCGATCCAAGACTGACCAGGAAGGACACGGTCGCAGGATCGGTATCCCCCACGGCACTCACCCTGACACATGCCCTTGCCTAGCGCTCCGCGCATGGCTGGACAGCTCTGGGGTCAGAGATGGGCCGCTGCTGAGAGGCGTCACACGCCACGGTCACGTGCAGCCTGGACGCATGGCGTCTCGCACTGTTGCTCGTGCAGTTCAGCGCCGCGCCAGTGAGGCGGGACTCGACCCAGACAGGTTCGGGGCTCACTCTCTCCGGTCTGGTTTCGCGACATCGGCAGCGATGGCTGGTGTCTCCGAGCGACAGATCGCACGTCAGACGGGGCACCAGAGCATGTCAGTTCTCAGGCGCTACATTCGAGACGGGTCCATCTGGCGGGACAACGCAGCAGCACAGCTCGGGCTGTGAGTCCGGACATCCCGTGACCCTCAGCTGCGGCGCCCTGGACGCATAGAGGAACAGGCCACAACCGCTCGATTACCCTGCCTGGGGGCCCCTCAGGGGCAAACGTCCCGTATTCAGTCCGTACCCATTTCGTCACCCTAAAAGCTGACCGAAATCCCAGACCAACACACCCGTCCTGGGAGGCGCTCCGCGCTCCCCATGACCCTGCGAGGTGCCCCTGAGGAAGCAAGAGGGCCTGGGATTTTCCTGGGCCGTTTTTTGGCCAGGGCAAAACCCTCACCATCACCAACCATCATCTACAAGGAGACTACAACATGAGCCGACGAAAACGATCAGCAAACCAGCGC
>JAVEWA010000283.1:0-8425 GCA_034004785.1 Polyangia bacterium | reverse complement strand
TCCGATCTGAACTTCTTGACCCGCTCGTAGCCCTTGAAGTCCTTGCTGTATCGATCCAGCTCCGCGGCGATGAGTCGCCTGGTTTCATCCCGCTCGAGGAGCTCGGGGAAGGAGCCCGCCATGCCATTTTCCGCGGCCCATCTCTCCAGCGCCTCGCGGTCGGGCACGATGAGGGCGACGTTGAAGGGCTTGTTGGCGCCGTCTACGAAGACCTGCAGGATGAAGGGGCTGAGCTGGAGCTGCTCCTCGAGGGGCGCGGGCACCACGTACTTGCCGTTCTCCAGCTTGTACTGCTCCTTGATGCGGCCGGTGATGTAGAGGTAGCCGTCGCTGTCCAGGCGGCCCCGGTCGCCTGTCCTGAACCCTCCGTCCTGAGTCATCACCGCGGCAGTCTCATCGGGCAGGTTGTGGTAGCCCTTCATCACGTTGGGGCCGTAGACTATGACCTCGCCTTGGTCTCCGGCGTCGGTGAGGACGCTCTTGTCGATCTCGACGCGCACTCCGGGGAGCGGCTTGCCCACCGAGCCGATCTTCCGGTTCCCCCGGTAGTTGGCGGTGGCGATGGGGCTCGTCTCCGTCAGGCCGTAGCCCTCGTAGACCATGATGCCGACGTTGTCTATGAACTCGGCCACCTCCGGGGAGAGGGCCGCGCCGCCGGAGAAGGCGTACCTGAGGCGCCCGCCGAAGCGCGCTCGCACCTTGGAGAAGACCAGCCGATCCAGCACCCGGTGCTTGGCGTCCGCCACAAGGGAGGTCTTGCCCGCGAGGGCGAGCTTCTTCCTGTGCGCCGCGTTCTCGAGGGCGGCGTAGAAGAGGGTCCTCTTCAGGCCTCCCTCATCCTCCATCCTTCTCTGCAAGATGTCGTAGATGCGGTTGAAGATCCTCGGTACGGCCACGAGGATCGTGGGCCTCACCTCCACGAAGTTGTCCACGAGCTTGTCGATGGCCTCGGCGAAGGCCACCGAGCAGCCCATGGAGAGCATCACGTGGAGCTCCAGCGTCTGGCCGAAGGAGTGAGCCCAGGGCAAGAACGAGACCGAGCAGTCATCCGGGGAGAGGGGGAAGACCTCGTGGGAGGCGTTGACGTTGGAGGTGATGTTGCCGTGAGACAGGAGCACGCCCTTGGGGTTGCCCGTGGTGCCGGAGGTGTAGATGAACCCGCATATGGAGTCGGGATCGATCTCCTCTCGGGCTGGCTGCGGGTGCTCCCGGCCCGCGGCCTCGAGGGCCGCGAAGCTCGCATCGTCCTCCTTCGGCAGGGACATGCAGAACACTCTCTCCAGCCTCTCGAGCTCGGCGGGCAGGCCCTTGACCGTGTCGTAGATCGACCTCGTCGAGACGATGAGCGCCTTCGCGCCCGAGTCCTCGAGGATGTACCGCCAATCCCGCTCGAGCTGATGCTCGTACATGGGCACGAACATGGCCCCCAGGCCATAGGCGGCGTAGGCGGCCACTGCCCACTCCACGCGGTTCCCGGCGATGATGGCCAGGGCGTCACCCGCCCTGATCCCGGCGTCATGGAGGCCGCCGCGGAAGTCATCCACCCTGCGGCCGAACTCGGCATAGGTGATCCAGGTCCAGCGCCCGCCCTCCTTGGTGCCGAAGAGCCTCCGCGGCCCGAACTTGGAGACTGCCCTCCTCTGCATGTCCACCAGGTTCTGAAACTTCACGTCGCTCATTTCTCGCTTCCTCCAATTTGCGCCCTGGAGCCCTAGGGAGTGACGCCGATTCGCGGCTCCGCCACCTCGTGGATCCGCCAGCGGCCTCCTACCCGGACCCAGTGGAGCTGCCAGTGCACCGGGAGGCGCCCGTTGCCGAAGCCCCCCCGGAGCTCGATGAGAGTGAGGAGGCGCTGCCGCGCCTCGGGCCCCTTCACCTCCACCTCGTTTTCCTTGATGACGACCTCGCCCACGCCGCCCCTGGAGAGGGCCTGGCCGAGCTCGCGCAGGGCCTCGGCCCTGTCCATGCCCCTTCCCTGGAACGAGACGCGGAAGTCCTCGTCCAGGTGAGCCTCGATCGCCTCGATGCGGCGCGCCTGGACATGGGCGATTATCTCACTCGTGGCCTCTTTTATCTTCTCCCTGTCCGTGACCACCAGGGTGGACAGGGCGACAAGGACGGCCGCGAGGCCAAGGGGAAAAAGGAGCCAGAGGGCGTGCCGGCGCTCCCTGGTGCGCCACCAGCGCGCCGCGAGGGCGGCCTCGGCCACCAGCAGGAAGCCGTAGAGCCAGAAAGGGTCTTCGAAAAAGAGAGCCTTCATCACGGGTACCTACGAAAGAGCGGGGCGCGCGCTTCCCGACTGGCCAGGTCGAGCGCGCCCTCTGCGGCTCTGCGGACCCTCCGCCGGTAGCCGCTCGAGAGCCCGGCCCATTGGAATGGGACGGGGCGGCCCTAGGGCCTGACCGGCAGAGTCCCTCGCGCCACCGGCTCGTCCATCGCCCGCTCCGGGCCCCTCAGCACGAAGGCGTAGCGAATGGCGCCGATCTTCCAGGCGCCGCCCTTCTGCAGGCGGCCGCACCAGACGTAGCTGTTGTTCGAACCGGAGACAGGCCTCTTCCGGGTGATGGTTCGAAGGAGCTTGCCCCCTTGCCAGGTCTGGGCATCGCCTGCCGATGGCCCGCCTCCAAGGTACACCTCCATGGTCATCTCCAGCTCGAAGCGGCCGTACTTGAGGTACCTTTCGAAGGGCTCCTTGTGCACGAAACCCGCGCAGATCATGGGCTGGTCCACCTTCGCCGCCCGGATCCAGCGCTCCTTGTAGAAGGCCTCCCTACTGGAGGAGAAGCGGACCTCGCCCCCGGTGGAGGGAATGTCGTGACGCACCAGGCCGCCTTTCGGGGCGCAGCTCGAGGCGCCCCCAGCCATGCAGGCGGCGAGAGCCGCGAAGCGGGCAAGACGGGTCATTGGGGATCTCATGAAACCCTCCAGAGCCTGGACACCAGGGCCGGGGAGGAGAATACGGCAAGAAGGGCGCCTTGGGGCGCACAAAGATGGGCCTAGTGACCCTTCTTGGCTGGTTGGGCGTTGTAGGCCCGGAACCTCACGAAGCGGGCCACCGGGGTGAGGTGGAAGAACTCCTGCATGACGTTGATGGTCTTGTAGAGCCTGGTGCCTGGCGCCACATCCTCGAGGATGGCCATCAGGTTCAGGCCGAAGCCGAAGAAGAGCTCCCGGTCTCGCCAGCGGCCGTCCTTGGGCCTGGGCAGAAAGCCCCTGGCGTTGTAGCCCACGAGGAGATCTATGTAGCGGAGGGGCCTTAGCCACCTGGTGTGGCGGATCGCCGGCACACCCATCAGGCGGAAGGCCATCATGTAGGTGGAGCCGGTGTAGTCTTCGGCCACGTCCACGTTCTTCTTCACGAGCAGCTCGTGGGTGAAGGGCTTGGAGGGGCGGTAGTAGAGCCGTACGTCGATGAGATCGTCGAAGCCGGGCCAGAGGTACATCAGGGCCGAGGTGAGCACTCCGAGGGTGTTCGCGATCATGTCCTCCGGCGAGAAGCCGTAGCCCAGGTGCATACCGTCCTTGAGCTCGATGGCGGTGAACCAGGTGAGGGAGAGGAGCCCGCCGAGCAGCGTGGCGAACCAGGGCTTCCACCCCATGTACACCAGGAACTCGGTGGTGCCGCGGGCAATGGCGTAGCTCGAGAAGTAGTGGCCGAGCTTGTCGGCGCCGCCGCCGTAGGTGTCGCCGCCAAAGGCCCCCTCCCAGCGGATCATGATGCTCTCGTTCTTCTTCTGGCCCCTGTACCAGGCGAAGTAGGCCCAGGCGTAGAGGGCCCCGTAGAACCCCGCAGTGCCGATTGCGCCTCCCAGCCGGCGGCGCAAGGAGCTGGGCGCCCCGCCCGAGCCCGAGTCGAAGGGCTGCTCGCCCGCCGCTTGCTCCGGCAGGGAGAGCTTCAGGTAGGATGGAGGGAGGGGGCCTTCCCAGCCGCCGAGGACCGCCGGACAGTGGAGGTCTGGGGGGCAGAGCTCGGGCACGAGGGGCGGCGGGATGCCCTCCAGGCGCAGGGTGTGGCCGGCCCCCTTGCCCGCCACCTGCTCGCCCGCTCCCCTCTCGCCGGGATCGGCGCGGCCCTGCCCGGCGCCGGCGAAGAGGAGGCACATGGCAAGGGAGAGCTGGAGCCGGGTGGTGACCGCAGGGCGCATGGGCAATGCCGGGTTTAGTCCTCGGGAGGCCATAGTATGGGTTTCAGGCGCTCGGGCGCAACCGTTGCGGGCAGGGGAAACTTGGACCATCATCAGCTCATGTGCGCGGGCTCACACCGGTTGTGGTTCCTGGGGGTGGTTTTGGAGATCCTGGCGACGCTCCTCGTCCCTGGCGCCATCGGGGGCTGCTGGTCCGCAGAGGATGAGCTTGGCGCCCCGCCAAGGGCGCGCACCCTGCCCAGACCCTCTGGGGATGGAGCGGAGGACGAGACCGACCGGGAAGCAGCCGAGGACCCAGGGGCAGGGCGGGGAGCCGAGCCAGTGGCCGCCCATGGAGACGGGTCGGGACCTGGGACTGGCGCTGGGGCGGGCCCGGCAGCCGGCTCGAGCTCGGGTGTCGGCGGCGCTCCAGCGAGGGGGCTCCGCGTGGCCACCTACAACATCGCGGGTGGGCGGCTGGGCCTCGGCCGGGTGAAGCAGACCCTGCGTGGGCTCGGGGCGGACCTCATCGGCCTGCAGGAGGTTTGGAGGGACGCCTCAGGGGGGCCCCGGGGGGACCAGGCCGCCTGGCTCGGGCGGTCGCTAGGCATGCGTCATGCATACGGGGCCCACCGCATGGTGAAGGCACCCGAGGAGGGCCTGGCCATCCTCAGCCGCTACCCCCTTGGCGACCTGGCCGTGGTGCCCACGCCCCCAGGCCTGCGCGTGTATCTCAGGGCCGTTGTCCACACCCCTCGGGGCAGGCTCACCGTGATGGTGCTCCACCTGAGGGCCGTGGGATTGTCGCGCGGAGGCCGGCGGGCCTTGTACCAGTCCCAGCGCCGAGCCGAGGCAGTGCTGGCCTCGCAGGGGGCGGCCCGGGTGAGGGGCCCCCTGGTGGTGATGGGGGACCTGAACGACACGCCCGGCTCCAGCACCCTCGGCCTCCTCGCGCCGCCCCTCTCCCACGCCTGCCCGGGCCAGAAGACCTGGCCCTCGGGTCTGCCCTTCCTCCTGCTCGACCACATCCTTTTGCGCTCGCCCATGAGGAACCAGGGCTGCCGCGCGGTCATGAGCACCGCCTCGGACCACCGGCCCCTGGTGACGGAGATCTCTTGGTAGTTTGCATCGGACCCAGAATTGAGAGCTGGCACGAAAGCCTGTCAGTGCAGCTCAATCCGGAACGGTCCTCGTTCACTTCCTCTTCAGCACGGCGCGCCACCCCGTCGAGTGGGGCGTGGCCATGGCAGGGGCGCCTTGGCTCTGCTCCCTGAGGGACTCCACTGCCCAGAAGACCTGTGGGTCGATGGCCCTGGCCCGCTCGATGACGCTCGGGAGGACGCGGCGCGGACACGTCAGGTAGATGAGGGTGACCGGGCCGTTCCGGCCCTCTCCGAGGAAGGTGGTGAGGCGCCAGCCGTTGCCCCTAAGGGCGTCGGCGATGTCGTGGCCCGCCTTGGTGGAGATTAGGCGCACCACCACGGAGCCGAGCCCGATGCGGCTCTCGATCAGGATGCCAACCGCGTTCCCCGCGGCGAAGCCTCCTGCGTAGGCGATGAGCAGGAGGGCGCTCTCGCGGATGCCCGCGATGACCTGGGAGACCGCGGTGATCCAGATGAGGACCTCGAAGAAGCCGAGCACCACCGAAAGAGTGATGCGGCCCTGGACCACCGAGAGGGTGCGGACGGTGCCAAGGGAGACGTCCACCACCCGGAAGCAGAAGATGAGCAGGGCGAGGAGCCAGACTGGGAGGCCGGCGATGAACTCCATGGGAAACCTCCGGGGGCGGCCAGCGCCGCCTCGACAGGGCCACGGATAGCACGGGGCCAGAGGGATGCAAGCCCACGAAGCGCCCTGGCACATCTCCAGGGTGACGGATCTGGCCATGGGGGATCGTCGCTTTGCCAGGTGGGCGGCGCCGCAAGGGTCAAGAGGGCTGCTCGTTGCCGTGCCCGGTCGCGGGCTATCCCTCTCGGGCTGTCCCTCTCGGGCAGGCTCTCGGGAGGGCTCGCCTCTGTCGCCTGTGAGGGGGGTACAGGGGTGGCAAGGTACTGTGCTATCTTCATCGAACGACTGGTCGCACGAGGCAGGCCCTCTCGGGCCGCTCGCCGAGGAGCTCTCCCATGTCCAGCATCCTGATCATCGCCCTTTCGGTAATGGCTTCGGGTTCCGTGCGGGTCTCCGAGGAAGGCCCACGTACTCGGTGGCACACCAAGCTCGGCGGGCCCGCGAGCCGGGCTCCGGCCCTGGAGGCGGCCCGCGCCTACCTCGAGAGCAGGGCATTGGATCTGGGGCTCGATGGGGTGGAGCTCGCTCCCGGGGGGCGGGTGATCCGGTATCGGGGACACAGGGTGGTGCGCCTCTCCCAGGTCCACGAGGGGCTCCCGGTGCTCGGGCGCGGGGTGGTGGTGCGGCTGGATCCCGAGGGGCGGGCGGGCACCGTGGCGGTCACCGTGGCCGAGCGCCTGGGGGTGATCCCTCTTGCGCTGGTGGGGCCTGGGGAGGCCCTGGAGGAGGCCCTCGCCCACTGGGGCGCCCTAGACTTCGGCCGGCCGCAGGCGCGGCTCGTCGTGCTGGACGACGGCGGGGAGGGGGAGCTCGCCTGGCAGGTGGAGGGGAACCTCTCGGGCGGGCGGGTCCAGACCCTGGTGGACGCCATCACCGGGGAGATCCTGCGTGCCGCGCCCCTGGCGAGGAACGCCCTCGGGAGGGTCTATGCAGCCAACCCCGTGGCCACGCCAGAGCCGATCGTCGTGGAGATAGCGAACCTGACGCCCGACGCAACTACCTTGACCGGGCGGGCCGCCACGGTGTGGCGCTTCGTCTCGGGCGGGCTCGGGGATCCCGAGAGCCTCGAGCTCGAGCAGCTCGCCACGGACGACGGCAGCGGCTTCCTCTACGAGCCCTTCCCGGACACGGTGGTCTATGACGATCCCTTCGCAGAGGTGAACCTCTACTACCACGTGGACCGGATCGACACCTACTTTCGCGAAAAGCACGGCCACGAGCCGCAGCGGTCCCTGACCGTGGTGGCGAACTACACCGAGCAGCCCGGGGTGCCCTACAACAACGCCTTCTCCACGGCCCTTTCGGCCGAGGAGCACGGGCTCTTCTTCGGCCAGGGCGGCGGCGTGGACTTCGGCTACGACGGCGACGTGGTCTATCACGAGTACACCCACTTCGTGGTGGACGAGGTGAGCCAGATGGGCTACCTGGACGCCCTTTTCGACGAGCTCGGCATGCACTTCGGGCCGGGGGGCATCCACGAGGGGCTGGCCGACTACTTCAGCGCCTCCCTCACCGACGAGAGCGTGACCGGCGAATACAGCATGGGCAGCCACGCCAGGCCCCTCGAGAACGAGATGCGCTGCCCGGACGACGTGGTGGGCGAGCCCCACGACGACGGCCGCATCATCGGCGGCGTCACCTGGGAGATCCGCGAGACCCTGGGGGCCTCTGACCTTGCCGACTCCCTCGTCTTCGGGGCCCTCACCCTGCTCAGCTCCCTGGCGAGCTTCCAGGACTTCGCCGTGGCCATCGGGGACACCTCCGACCTGCTGGTGGGGGAGGGGGCCATGACCACGGGCGAGCGCGACGCCATCTCGGGGATCCTCGAGTCGAGGGGCATGGACCGCTGCGGCCGCGTCCTAGAGCTCGAGCGGGGGGTGGACGTGGTGACCCGCCCCTTCGGCTTCGACTGGGTGGCCAGGCAGTTCGGCTCCGACTGCGAGACCGTCAGGGTGCTCGGCATCTTCGTGCCAGGGGCCTTCCAGTACCGCCTCGATGTGCCCGCTGACTCCAAGACCCTGAGGGTGCGGGTCCAGCACGATCCCGGAGAGCGGCTCCTCTACCGGGTGCTCCTCAGGCGAGATCAGCCAGTGGGCTTCAGCGTCTCGCCGGTGGTGCAGGGCTTCAGCGTGGTCTTCGCCCGCCACTTCGACCACGACTTTGGCGAGTTCGACAGCGCCGAGCAGACAATCACCCTCACGACCGAGGACGCCTCGCCCCTCGTGCCGGGGACGAGCTACCACATCGCGCTCCTCCACCAGAACTGCCCCGAGACCGAGCTCCGCCTGCGGGCGACCACCGCGGTGGATCTGCCCGCGCCCGACGGAGGCGTGGGGCCCGTGGAGGATCCCAAGACCGGCTGCGGCTGCGCCCACGAGGGCCACGGGGCTGGCGGGATGGCTGGAGGGCTGCCCTTCGCGGCCCTTTGGCTGGCGCTGCCCCTCGCCTGGATCCTAGGGCGGCGACGGTGGCAGAGACGGCGGCCTAGGGGGCGCTGAGCCATCCCGAGGCAG
>JAVEWA010000282.1:0-8429 GCA_034004785.1 Polyangia bacterium | reverse complement strand
CAGCGCAGGTGAAACAAAGCTGACCGAGGCAGCGATGGTCGCGGCAGCGCAGGTGAAACAAAGCTGACCGAGGCAGCGATGGTCGCGGCAGCGCAGGTGAAACAAAGCTGACCGAGGCAGCGATGGTCGCGGCAGCGCAGGCCGATCGTACATCCGCGCCCGTTTCGGATGGACATATCCTTATTCACCCAGGCGTCCCCCTCTTTGGGCAGAATCGCTTCTCTGACCATTTGTCGATCATTGGCTCCTTGGCGGTTTTGCGAGGCGAGCCTGGCTCTCCAACCCCCGGCACTGCCACCTCGGGGGGGGGAATTTCCTACTCCCCCCCAAGTTGGCAGTCACGGCGGGTTGCATTGCCGTATCAGTGTGCTCATCGGCCCTCTTTTCGCCCCTAAACAGCCCCCAAACGTATGTCTGAATACCAAAGTGGTCTCGATGCCACCTGCCCGACTGCCACATCGGGGGGGGGAATTTCCTACTCCCCCCCAAGTTGGCAGTCGCTTCCTTCTTGGCCTTGCTGTGCGTGTTGTGTCCGCCGGCGGTTGGGGTAAACATCTAGGTATGATTATCGCCTGCCCAGAGTGCTCGAGGCAGTTCGAGGTCTCCAGGTTCCCCGCTGGCTCGCACCTGAGGTGCCTCTGCGGAAAGGGCATGACCGTGCCCGAGCCGCGGCCCCACGCCGCGCGCATCCTGCACTGCGCCGATTGCGGGGGCCCGCTCGCGGCCGACGCCGTGAGCTGCGACTACTGCGGCGGGATCCTCGACCCAAACGAGCGGCACTACACCCAGATGTGTCCTGCCTGCTTTGCCAGGCTGCCGGCGAAGGCCAGGTTCTGCATCGAGTGCGCGACCCCGATCCGTCCAAGGGAGTACGTGAGCCGCGAGGAGTCCAAGCGGCGCTGCCCGAGGGACGGCGAGCCGCTCCAGGCCCGCGGCGCCGAGGGGGTTCCCCTGGAGGAGTGCCCCAGGTGCCTGGGGATCTGGCTGGACGGCGACGCCTTCAAGGTCATCTGCCAGCGCAAGACCTCGGAGTTCGAAAGAAACCCCTTACCGGAGGGCCGCACCGGCGGCTCTGCTGCCCTCGAGCCGGTGACCTACCTCAAGTGCCCTGTGTGCGACCAGATGATGAGCCGCCAGAACTTTGGCAGGCGCTCGGGGATCATCATAGACCGCTGCGCCGTGCACGGGGTCTGGCTCGATGACCGGGAGCTCGAGCGCATCGCCCAGTTCATCGCCTCGGGGGGGCTCGCCAGGGCCAGGCAGGACGAGGCGGAGCGGGCCGAGGCGGAGCGGAGGCTCGCGTCTCGATCGGGACCTCCGATTGGTGGAGGCTGGTCCGGGGGAGAGCCTGCTGAGGGCAGCTTCCTCGGGTGGCTCGCCCGGGTGCTAGAGGCGAGCTGAGGCGCGGGGGCTCGGGGCCTGGGGAAGAGGGAGGTGGGCTATCCCTCTACATCGTCGCCGATGTTGCCGTCCAGGAACTCCGAGAACATCTCGTAGCTGTCGATGACCCGGGACAGGGGGCAGCCCCAGACGTCGCACACCGCGATGATGTGGGCGTCAGTCGGGATGGGCGTGAGGTAGAGCTTGCGGAGCTGGCCCTGGGCAGTGCAGCGGCAGCGGGTAAGCTCCTCGAGCTCGGTCTTGCACTCGGGGCACTTGATGCTGAGCTTGGTGCCCTTTTCGAAAGACAGGCCTTTCTTGCGGTGATCGCCGTGAACCGGGCTCACAACCACCTCGCCAGCCTTTCCGCTCGCCTCGACCCACAGGCTGATCCCGGGGTAGCCGTCGAAGAGCTCCCTCGAGCGGCCCACCAGGTTGTGCCCGTTTGCGCAGAAGACCTGGGTTATCACCACGGTCACGGGCTCGTTGGTGTGCTCCTCGATCTGGATCGACTCCACCTGGTGCTCCACCCGGTGGATGCGAACCCGATCCGTCTCATGGCGCTTCCTGGTCATCAGAGGGACCCTCCTTTGGCGGCTTATAACACGCGACCCAGGTGAGCGCTACAGTGAGCGCCACAGCCGATTCCAGTGAGCGCCACAGCCGCACCCGGTGAGCGCCACCTCTCGGCAATCGTGGTAGGCTCGGGCCTCGGGCTTTGGGCCTCGGGCCCAGACCAGCCGTTCGCCTGGCTGCCTGGCCACCTGGCCACCTGGCCGATGGAACTTTCAGGCCCTGCGAGTGTCCCATGCCCCCGGGAGGAATCGCCATGCGGTCGTATTTCCGAGCCTCGATCCGATTGGCCCCAGCCTTGGCCTTGTGCCTGGCCTTCTTTTCCACCTGTAGGCCCGTGGCCGAGTCCCAGGGGCCCGCGTCCGTGGGGCCGGCCGGCTTTCCCGCGCCGGAGGCGGCCCCGGGCAGGGTGGGCGTCGCGCCGCCGCCGGGGTCCTTTGTGGCGCCGCCTGTCAGGCCCGAGCCAGTGCGCGTGCTCTTCAAGTCCCCGGCAGGGAGCGCCCAGGGCAAGGCCACCATCCAGGTGGCCTTCAACCAGCCCATGGTGCCCCTCGGCAAGGTGAAGAGCCGCGAAGAGGCTCCTTCCCTTTATCCCATCGAGATCGATCCCCCGGTGGAGGCAGTGTACCGCTGGGTGGGGGGCGACATCCTCAAGGTGGACTGCACCAAGCCGCTTCGGAACGCCACCGAGTACCGGGTCCGACTCCTCCCCTCCCTGCGCTCCCTGGCGGGCACGGCCCTCGAGGAGCCAGTGGAGTGGCGCTTCGAGACCCCGAGGCCCAGGGTGACCTCGCTCTGGATCGAGCGGACCCAGCCCATTAGCGCCGAGCACATCCACCCGGCGGACAGGTTCCGGGCTGGCGTGAACCAGCTCGTGAGGCCGGAGGCCCTGGCCCGGGTGTTCTCCCTGTCCGTGGAGGGGAAGATCTGGCCGGTGGAGGTGAGCCAGGATCCAAAGAAGCCCTACGAGCACATCATCACCCCCAAGCAGCCCTTGCCCCTTTGGACTGGCGTGCTTCTGAGTGTGGCCAAGGGCCTCGAGGGGGAGGAGGGGAAGCTCCGCGGCGTGGACACCGCCATGAAGAAGACGAGGGTCTATGGCAGGCTCGGGATGGAGGTCCAATGCGACAGGAGGACGGCGTCCCTGGACTTCCCCTGCTGGCCCATGGCGAGCGGCCGGCACGACGGGCTCAGGCTGGTGTTCACGGAGCCGGTCTCCCTGGAGGAGCTCGCCAGGCACCTGAAGGTGACCCCTCCGATTCGGGATCTTCGAAAGGTCCTCCAGAAGGAAGGTCGCTCCTGCAACATCGAGGTCCCAAAGGGCAAGCCCAGGGTGCCGTGCTCGAGGTCCTGGAGGGTGGGGCGGGACCTGCAGCCCGCAGCCAGGCACGTGGTCCGTCTGGACGGCGCCATGAAGGACGTTTGGGGACAGCGCCTGGGAGAGGCCGACACCGCTGTCTTTCGGACCCGCGACTACCCGCCGGGTCTGCATCTGCCGAGGGGAGGCGAGGCCTTCCGGGAGACCTGGCACCCCTGGGAGTTCAAGGCCACCAACGTCGTGGAGGTGGACGCCAGGCTCCATGCCTTCACCGGACCCGAGCTAGCGCGCTTCGTCACCTGCCTGCGAAAGATTGACGACGGCAACTTCGAGACCTGTCTCAAGGGGGCCCCACCCAAGGTGAGCTCCATCAGGCTGGCGGGGCTCCGGAACACCACCCAGACCGCCAGGCTGGCCCTCCCCCCGGGGCTCGCCGCCATCCGGCTCTCGAGCCCGCAGGTGCTAGACCACGCGGGCAGGGTGGTGAGGTTCAGGCAGCTCGCCATCCAGACCGATCTCGGCCTTCACGTCCGCCTGACCCCCTTCGGCCTACACGCCTGGGTGACCTCGCTCGGCACCGGGCTGGCCGTGCCCGAGGTGCTCGTGACTGTCTATGATCCCGAGGGCAAGAGTCTGGGTTCCGGCAAGACCGACGCCTCGGGGATGCTGCGCCTGGGCCGCCGGGACCTGAACATCTCAATGGAGGAGAGCGAGCCCCCGGCGATCATAGTGACTGCCAACAGGGGCCGCGACTGGGCCTACACCACTCCAGGCGCCGAGCTCCAGGGAAGAGATGGGCAAGGGCGGCGCTCCGAGACCGTCGAAGACATCTACTACGGGAGCGAGGGGTCCTCATCGGAGTGGGTTGGGGATCGGCCCGTCTTCGTGGGGCATGTCTCCACCGAGAGGGGGATCTACCGCCCGGGCCACGAGGTCCACTTCCACGGCGCGGTGAGGGAGTTCCAGGCCTGGCGCGGCAGCCCGGCCGTGGGTCAGGAGGTGGAGGTGCTCCTCGAGGACGGCAGCGGGCTCGCCCTCGGGCAGGCCCGGGTGAGGACGAGCGACCACGGGGTGTTCCTCGCGCGGCTGCCCCTGCCCGAGGTGGGCAGGCTCGGCAGGCACCGGGTGACGCTCCGCCGCGGCAGCCAGACCCTCGCTACTCACGGCTTCCGGGTGGAGGAGTACCAGGCGCCGGAGTTCACCACCCACGTGCGGCTCGCCCCGGATCCGGTGATGGCGGATTCGGAGCTCCAGGTGGCCATGGAGGGCCGATACCTCTTCGGAGGGGCCATGGGCGGAGCCGGGTACCGGCTGCGGCTGACCGGCGCTATCTCCAGGAAGACCTGGGATCAGTGGAAGGGCTACCACGCAGGGGCCGACACCTGGAGCGCCGGTTTGGAGAGCCAGGTCTGGCACCGGAGCGAGGGCGTGCTGGACGGCCTCGGCAGGCGTACGCTCCGCCTGTCCCTCGGGGATCAGCCCAAGGCTCACGTCCCCTGGCCTGGCTACCAGTCCGCCGAGGTGGAGCTCAGATCCGCCACCAGGCGCACGGTGGCGAGCTGGCACAGCGTCATACAGATGCCCGGCGAGCGGCTCGTGGCGGTGCGGCCCATGCCGGCTGCCAAGAAGAACGAGCTCCGGTTCCATCTGAGGGTGCTGGACCCGGGCGGGCGCCCGCAGGCCGCCCGAGAGGTGGAGGTCAAGATGCTCGGTACCGAGACCCGCAGGTACCGCCGAGTCGTCCTGTGGGAGAAGACGCTGCACAGGACGAGCCTTCCCGTGGGCCCAAAGGGAGCGGAGCTGGCCGTGCCCTGGCCCAAGGACCACAGTGACAGCCAGGCCTTCCTCTTGCTGGCGGTCAAGGACGCCAAGGGGCGAGAGGCCCGCACTGGTCTGGTGGTATATCGACCCAGCAAGCGGGTGCTCAGGTACGAGCGGGCCCAGCGGGTCGAGAAGGAGAAAGAGGAGGAGCTGAGCCTGAAGCTCGACCGAGACGAGTACCTGCCTGGTCAGACCGCCCTCGTCACGATCACGAAGGGCTCGGGGGTGAAGAGCGCCGCGCTCTTCGTGGAGCGCGAGGCGATCTTCAAGCACGAGTTGCTGCGCTTCGGGCCGGGTGGGCAGGCCTTGGTGCGCCTGCCGGTGGAGGAGGCCTACGCCTCCGAGGTGACCCTGCGGGTGGTGGGCGTGCGCTCAGGCAAGGAGCTGAGGGGAGAGAAGGGGCCGCTCCTGTCGGTCAAGGAGACCCTGAACGTGTCGGATGACCCCTTCAGGCTCCAGGTCTCCATGCGGACCGATCAGAGGATCTATCGCCCCGGGGGCAAGGTGACCGTCTCCCTCGACGTGTCCGACGGCCTGAACAGGGCCCGCCCCGCCGAGGTGGTGCTCATGGCCGTGGACGAGGCAGTCCTGAACCTGACCCGCTATCACCTCCCCGATCCCCTGCGAGGCTTGATGCACACCCCTGGCCTGGAGGTCAGGGAGGAGGACGTCAGGCGCTTCCTCGTGGCCCTGGGCGTGGAGGTGGTTCACCAGGATCACAGCTCCGACCCCTGGGTCGGCGGCTGGGGCGCCGGGTTCGGCGGGGGAGGGGCAGGAGGCTCGGGCTTTGGTCATGGCGGCATGGGCATGCGAGGCAAGGCTCCGGACCCGCCCAAGCCCAGGAAGACCTTCCGCACCACCGCCTACCACGGCTCGGTGGTCACGGACAAGAAGGGGCACGCCCGCGTCACCTTCACGCTCCCCGACAACCTGACCTCCTACCGGATCATGGCCCTCGCCGTGGACAAGGAGCGCTCCTCGGGCAGGGGCCAGGTGAGCTTCAAGGTGGATCAGCCCCTGCTCGCCCTGCCGGCCCTGCCGCGCCACCTGCGGGAGGGTGACAGGGCAGAGGCGGGGGTCGTGCTCTACAGCGCCACCTCGCCGACCGGCCCCGCGAAGGTGGCGGTCAAGGTTCAAGGCGACGCCGTGGCCCTCGAAGGCCCCACCACCAAGACGGTGCGGCTCGTGCAGGGCGGCTCCGAGGAGGTGCGCTTCGCCATGAGAGCCAAGAAGAAGGGCACCGCCACCCTGACCTACACCGTGGAGAAGGACGACAAGGCCGACGTGCTGGAGGTCCCGCTCCTCGTGACCCGGCCTGCGCTGCCAGAGGCCGCCTCGGTGTCGGGCCAGACCGACACAGCCGTGCGCCACGGCGTGGAGCCTCTTTCCGGGCTGCGGCCCGACATCGGAGGGCTCGAGGTGTCCCTCGCCTCCACCGCCCTGACCGGCGTGGAGGACGGCATGGACCAGCTCCTCGAGTACCCCTACGGGTGCGCCGAGCAGGTCTCCTCCCAGCTCCTGCCGCTCTTCGCGAGGGCCGTGCTGGGCGATCGCTTCGGCATCAAGCTGCCGCAGAAGCCCGGCCCATACATTCGCGATGGCCTCCGCAAGATCTTCGCCATGCAGAACTACGACGGAGGGTTCTCCTACTGGCCTGGGACCGGGCGCTCCTGGTCCTGGGTCACGGCCTACGTGCTGGTGGTGCTCCACAGGGCCCAGCGGGCCGCCGCCGCGACTGGACAGCCCGTGCCCAATAGAATAGTCGAACGGGCCCTGCGTTATCTCGAGCACGCGGCAGGCAACAAGGCCAGCCTCGGGACCTACTGGTACTCCTACGAGGTGTTTCTGCGCTACGCCCTGGCGCTCCACGGCAGGCAGGTAGAGAAGCCTGCCCTCGCGCTCTACGAGGTGAGGAAGCACCAGCCTCTCTTCGCCCGCGCCCTGCTCCTTGCCACCCTGGCCCTCCAGAGGCCGACGCCAGCGATCAAGGAGGCGCGGGCCCGGCTCGAGACCGAGCTCGGCGACTCCCTGCGAATCGACGGAACCACCGCCCACGCCGAGGAGGGGCTCTCCTGGGACTACCAGCTCTTCATGCACTCCAATGATCGCACCTCGGCCATGGTGCTCCACGCGCTGCTCCTTTCGAACCCGGAACACCCCATGCTCACGCGGCTCGTGAGGTGGTTCCTCGTGGGCAGAAAGCAGGCCAGGTTCCGCAACACCCAGGAGGCGGCCTGGGCCCTGCTCGCAATGTGGGACTTCGCCGAGATCCGGGAGAAAGACGTGCCCGACTTCGAGGCCGGCATCTGGCTGGGGACTAGCGAGGTAATGAAGACGCGCTTCGTCGGCAGGACCTCGAAGCCCGTGCTCCGCAACATCCCCATGGCGGACCTCATGCGGGTGGCCGGGCTCGCCGCCAAGGATCTCACCGTGGCCAAGCGCGGCAAGGGGACCCTCTACTACGTGGCCAGGCTCCGCTACGCCCGCACCGAGCTCCCCGCCAAGCCGAGAGATCACGGCATCGAGATCCAGAGGGAGGTCACCGTTCTCGACAACGCCGGCGCACCCCTCACGGCGCAGCGGCCTCCGCGCCTCGGCGACACCCTCCTCGTGACCCTCCGGGTTACCAGCCGGGAGGCACGCCGCTACCTTGTGGTGGACGATCCGCTGCCAGCGGGCCTGGAGAGCATCGACACCACCCTCGCCACCTCGAGCGGCCAGGACGCGGTGGCGCTCGGCAGCTTCGTGACGTCCAGCTACGATCACCGGGAGCTCAGGGACGACCGGGCACTTTTCTTCAAGGACTTCTCCCAGGCGGGCACACTAGTGTTCCGCTACCTCGCGCGGGTCACCACCCCGGGCAGCTTCCTCGTTCCTCCAGCCAGGGCCGAGGAGATGTACAACCCCGAGATCTTCGGTCACAACGCTACGCAGAGGGTGAGCTATCCGGCGAAGTGACCGGGCGCCTTTCGAGCTCTAGTGCGCCTTCGCCGGCCGGCTCTATGCCACGGGCGAGAAGGGGAGCAGCACCTCGGCCAGGACGCCGAAGTGGTCGCTCACATGGGCTCGGACGGTCCGAGGGCGAGCGAGGGCTCCGAGCCCGGGCAGGCCGCCGAGGGCCGGCAGGGCGGCCAGGGCGCCGCGGAGCCAGCGCTGCAAAGGGGTCGGGGGTAGGGAGGCCTCGAAGGGCTCGGTGAGGGCGACCCGGGCCTCGGTCACCTTCGCGCCCCTCAGGCCGATGAGATGGTCGAGCTGCCCCTCGGAGTGGCCAGTGGGCGAGTACGGGTTGTCATAGGTGTGCCCCAAGCCGCTCGACAGGGAGATGGTCTGCCAGAGC
>JAVEWA010000281.1:3136-8475 GCA_034004785.1 Polyangia bacterium | reverse complement strand
GCGAACTGGACCTTCTCCTTCAGCACCGCCAGGATCTTGTCGTGGGAGGAGCCAGGCAGGGCCGCGGCAGCCTCCTGGCGGCTCATGGTGAGCTCGTGGGCCCAGTCGAGAGTCGCTGAATAGAGCCCTGGCTTGTTCTTGAAGTAGTTGTAAACAGTAGGTTTTGTGACCTTGGCTTCCCTCGCGACCTCCTGGATGGTGGCGCCCGAGTAGCCGCAGCGGCCAAATACCCTCGCCGCCGCCCGCAGGATGCGATCCTCGAGGTTTCTGCGGCTCGGCCCGTTCTTGCTCAAGGCCCTGGGTTTCTGCACCATTCTCAGCCTCGATTCGACCGGGTGGTCTTCCCGCCATTCCTGCCTTCGGGAGCCATCCGAGGGTCGTATTTTTTACCGAGAAGTAAAAAAAGCAAGGTGAAAAAATCTAGACCTCGTCGGCGCGCGGCCTGGCAGGGCGGAGCGCTGGTACCTCTAAGCTCTCATCCGGCCATGGCCCGGCCATGGCCCGGCCATCCTGGGACCCGGCCTTACCGCTTGGAAGGAGAGGGGTTGATTTGATATGATCCCATCGCCAGGAACTGCCTTCAGGCTCGCAGCCCAGGCCGAGCCTCGAGCCCGACTGGCACCTTTGGCCGAGCGCGAGCCTTTGGCAGAGCGAGGGCCAATGGCGGAGCGAGGGCCTCCGGTCGGGTGAGTTCCTGGAAGATGGAGGATTCCGAGATGAGAAGACAGGCGCTAGGCCTCGTGATCCTGCTCGGGATGGCGTCGGCGGCTTGCCGCAGCCCTGAGGAGCCCCTGTTCGAGCAGCGGGGCCAGCCCATCACCGCCTACTGCTCGGCGCTGGTCAACGGCGTGGGCACGGTGGACGTGGAGACCGACTACATCCCCCACGTGGTGCAGTGCGAGAACGGGGCGGCGCCCCTCGAGGCGCTGAAGGCCCAGGCCGTGGCCGCCAGGACCTACCTCTACTACAAGCTCAACTCCTCGGGCTCCATCAACGACGGCACCTCGGACCAGGTCTATTCCTGCGGCCGCACCCCCACGGCCCTGCACATCCAGGCGGCCCAGGAGACCGCGGGCCAGGTGCTGCGCTACTCCGGGGTCACCATCTGCGCCTTCTACGTCGCCGGCGCCATCCCCTCGGCCTCGAGCTGCGTGGCGACCTCGTCCGACAACGACCCCACCAACACCGAGCACTACGTGACCTACAACTGGGGGCTCTCGGGCAACAACATCGAGCAGACCACCCTCGGCTGGGTCAACACGGGCAACCTCTACAACCGGGGTTGCAAGTCCCAAAACGGCTCTACCTGCCTGGCGAACCACGGCTGGACCTACGACAACATCGTGAAGTTCTACTACGGCGCCGACATCGAGCTCCACCAGGCCACTGGCTCCTGCGTGAACCCCACCGAGTGCACCTCGGGCCAGACCGAGACGAGGGACTGCGCCCAGTGCGGCACCGAGACCCGCACCTGCCAGACGAGCGGGACCTGGGGCTCCTGGGGCGCTTGCACCGGCCAGGGGGCCTGCGATCCCGGCGCGGTGGAGACTCAGGCCTGCGGGGATTGTGGGCAGCAGACGCGGGAGTGCCAGACTGACTGCACCTGGGGCGTCTGGAGCACCTGTACCGGTCTGGGAGCCTGCGATCCCGGCGCGGTGGAGACCCAGGCCTGCGGGGATTGTGGGCAGCAGACGCGGGAGTGCCAGACTGACTGCACCTGGGGCGCCTGGAGCACCTGCTCGAGCGTGCAGCCCGACGAGCCCTGCGACACCGGGCTGGAGGGCGTCTGCGCCGAGGGTCGCTTGACCTGCCAGTCCGCGGCTCTCTCCTGCGTGGCGGTGAACACCGCGGCTCCAGAGAGGTGCGACGACCTCGACAACGACTGCAACGGCGAGATCGACGAGGGGCTGCCGCCAGTGCTCGGCACGCCGCCGCCCATCCTGGCAGCCGAGGTACGAGTGGCCTCGGCGCCCGCCAGGATCCAGCCGGGGGAGTCTGGCAGCGTGACTCTCTGGATCGCCAACCGGGGCAGCGCCGCTTGGTCGCCCTCGGCCCTGGTGCTTCAGGCTCATGGCGACGGCCAGGGCTCACCGAGCAGGCTCTACACCGAGTCCGAGTGGCTCTCGGTTGATCTGGTGGGCCCCCTGGATCAGGCCGTGGCAGCGGGCGGGGAGGCCCAGCTCGCCTTCAGGGTGACTCTCCCGGTGGGCCTGACAGAGCCCCTTCGCGAGGTATTCTGGCTGGCCACCGCAGAGGGAGAGCCCATCCGCTGCCCGGCCCCAGCCGTGACTCTGGAGATCGCCCCGGACGGGGTCATCATTCCCAGCCGGCCCGACGCGGGCCCAGGGGTAGAGCCCGTCTTTGCGGTGAGAAGCGGCTGCTCTTGCCAGGCCGGGCCCGGATCGGGGTCTTTAGCGGGGCCTGGAGCAGGGCCTGGATCCGGGCCCGGGCCCGACGGCCTCCTCGTCTCGTTGTTCTCGTTACTCCTCCTGGCCTTTGTGGTGCGTCGCCGGGGCCGCCCCAAGAGAGCCAGTCGCGCTCCATAGGAGCGCGGCAGGGCCTCTGCCAGCTTCTTCCTAACCAGCGTCTCTCATCGCTCGGGCATCCATTTCGGCGGAATTCGCCTTGACGAAGCCCTGGCTATACGCCAGTTTTCCTCTCTGCAATCGTTCGATTTTCAGAGGAGAAAGAGAACCATGTTGATAGCCTTTCCAAGCGAGGCTCCAGGCGGGATGGAAGCCTGCCTCTCGGGCCACTTCGGGCACTGCGACGCCTTCACCCTGGTGGAGGTGGACGGCCAGGCCGTGAACGAGGTGAAGATCCTGCCGAACCTCGGGCACGAGCAGGGCGGCTGCATGGCGCCGGTGATGCTCCTGAAGGGACAGGGAGTGGACGTGCTCGTGGCGGGCGGCATGGGTCCCAGGCCCCTCGCGGGGTTTCAGCAGGTGGGGATCTCGGTCTTCTTCAACGAGGGAGCGCCCACCGTGGCAGAGGCCGTCAAGCTGTACCTGGCTGGCCGCGCTCGCGAGTTCGGCCCGGCTCAAGTTTGCGGCGGTGGCGGCGGTGGCGGTGGCGGCGGCGGTGGTGGCGGCGGCGGGCACGGGCACTAGACCACCCACGACGAAACAGGGCGAGTTCCGAAGCGGAGAGAGTCAATTATCGGTGGGGCAGCCGGGGGGACACCCGCAGGTCGCCTTCTCGCTTGCCGGGCTCGAACAGGAGCAGCGGTCGAGGGGGCTGACGATCACGCGTGGGTGGATGCTTCCGGGGGGTCTTCGGTGCATTCCGGGCCGACAAGGGGGCGTTCGGCGCCGCCTAGGCCGCTCGATGCTGGTCGGCAGGGCGCTCCGACATGCTCCGCTATCGACGCCCTCGCAGCACGAGCAGCAGCCCGGTGATGGTCACGGTCAACATCAGAGCGCAGGCGATGAGCCCCACGTAGGGCAGGAGGAGCTCGTAGCTGTGCAGGGACTGGATGGCCTCCCGGAAAGCGCCCTTGCGCTCGTACAACCCGGTCTTGCGCAGCAGCAGCAGGGCGCCGCATACCGAGGTGATGATCAGCATCGGCGCGCAGACCAATCCGGCAATTCGGTGCAGCCTCCGCAGCTTCCTGCCCGGTGCGTGGTGTTCTCTTGTCTGGTGCTCGGCTCCCATGCTTCGTCCTTTCCGATTCTTACTTCTTCTCCTGCAGCACCGCGTCGAGGACTCGCACCGGGCTGACTTTGCTCTGCCGGGCGGCGTCGGCCAGGGTCATATCATCTGACGTTACGCGAACACCGTGGAGCGCGAGGCTGTCGCGCAGATGCTGCGGTGAACGCCCCGTCAACTCGGCCACCGTCGAGATGCGGGCCTGAAGCAGGACACCCGCTGCCTTCCTGCCGATCACCTCCTGCACATGGCCATGCTTCCAGTCATGCTCCCGTGCGCGCTCTGCTATCTCTTTGCCAGGGGTGATAGAGAATAATAGCAGCGCGGCAAAGAGCCCTACGATGATGATCCCGCGTGCCCTTGATAGGTTTGCGCGCACTGCACCCCAGTTCAGCCAGATGTGCAGGCCGGCGCCGACGACGAAGATGGGGCTGAGCCATTCGTGCGCGACAACGATGAGGCCGCCGCGCATCTTGAAGAACAAGAGGAGGCCCGTAACCGCGAGCAGCAGGAAGGAGCCGATGGTGATCGGCGTCACCCAAGAGCGCAGCCTCTTCATGGCCTACCCAGCCTTCCCTTTGATGTTGTCGTAGAAGAACAGACCGCCCGGCTTGAGCACCCGGGCGATCTCGCCGATCACACGATCTACGTCATCATCCCACCAGGCGTGCCCGAGCCTCCGGTGGATGTCGCTTTTGAGTTCTCGGTCCGGTTTCATCGGCCTCTTCTTCCTCGCTCAGCGGTGTTCCTCGACGAAGGTTCGCAGCTTGGACAGGACCATCGCCGCGCCTCTCATCTCTCCGTCACCGATCACCACCGAGAGCGACCGCTCGAGCTCGTGGGTGCGCTCGTGGATCTCCTCGAACAGCTTCCTTCCCTTCGCCGACAGCCTGACGTAGCTGCGTCTGCCATCTCTGCTGTCGGCGCGACGGGTGATGAGCCGTTCGCGCTCGAGCTCCTGCACCTGGCGCGTGACGGCCGCCGAATTGATGCCCAACTGGCGCGCCAGGTCGGTGACGCCGACAACCCCCTCCGAGAACGCCAGAAGCCGCATCAGCGCGAACCGCGACGCCGGGATTCCGGTCATGCGCGCGAACCCCGACATCAGCACCTGGTAGGTCCTGAAGACCTCCCGGAGGAGGTGTGGTTCGTCGCCCCTGTGATGCAGCTTGCCAAAATCATTGGCCTTTGATGCGTCCATGCTGGCAGCTTGCCATAGTTAGTTGCTTAGGTCAATGACCAGTACATCTACAGTGAGCGTCGATTTCCGCCTGGCTCGATCCTGGCCTTCGAGCCGGCTTCCCCGGGAGCGATTACATGGTTGGGTGCGGGGGAGCGTCTCCGCCCACCCGCCCAATCGTCAGTAGTGCCCCTCGTCTCACCTCCTTTTCGATCCAGTCCGCCTGGCGAAGGAATCCGTCTGGCGAAGGAATCCGCCCTGACGAAGCCCCTATCCATCCGCCAGGCTAAATATCTGCTCGGAGTCAGCCCGGAAACCAGCAGAGTCTCGAATCAGCGAGGAAGCAGGGGGTATGGGCTAACTGGCGCCGTGCAGGTCGTCACTTGGCGCCGTGCAGGTCGTCACTTGGCGCCGTGCAGGTCGTCACTTGGCGCCGTGCAGGTCGTCACTTGGCGCCGTGCAGGTCGTCACTTGGCGCCGTGCAGGTCGTCACTTGGCGCCGTGCAGGTCG
>JAVEWA010000281.1:0-3126 GCA_034004785.1 Polyangia bacterium | reverse complement strand
TGGCGCCGTGCAGGTCGTCACTTGGCGCCGTGCAGGTCGTCACTTGGCGCCGTGCAGGTCGTCACTTGGCGCCGTGCAGGTCGTCACTTGGCGCCGTGCAGGTCGTCACTTGGCGCCGTGCAGGTCGTCACTTGGCGCCGGGCACGTCGTAGATCTCGATGGCCCTGTCGCCGAGCTTCCAGTTCGCGTGGAGGCGCATTACCGCCAGGCGAGCGCCGCCAAGGCGCCAGCCGATCACTTGGCCAGGGGCGTCCACCGTGCCGAGCAGGCGGATCTGCTTGGAGCCCGGATCCAGCAGGAAGAGGTGGAAGACCTCGGGCACCGAGCGGTTCTCGCCGAAGAGGGTTGGCCACTGCGGGTCCACGTTCAGTGAGAAGGGCACTGTGGGGGCGTCGGTGTTCTGCTGCACCAGGCTCTTGAACTCGAACTGCTTGAGGGGAGGCGTCGTGTTCGGGAGCCTCACCCGCTCGTGGGCGGGCGTGATCATCTCGAAGGCGGGGCTCTTCTGGGTGCCGGTGAGCTGGAGCAGGGTCGGGATGCGCTGGTTCTCGGACCTGAGCTTCTGCAGGGTCGCCCAGTCGGCCAGGTTGGAGATCTCCTTGTCCGTGAGGAACTTGCGGGTGAAGGGGTCATAGACCTTCTGGCGGTCGGGCAGCCGCATGTCGCGCTGCTTGTCATAGGCTCCGGCCACCTTCACCACGATCTGGCTGAAGTCCGGGGAGAAGAAGGCGATCTGCATGGGAGGCGTGGTCACCTCGCCGTTCGGCTCTGACACGAGGCGCGCCGTGGCGGTGCGCTTCAGGTTGGCGATGCTGTAGAGCGACACCTCGTGCGCCACCCGTGCCCCCGTCTGCGCCTTGTGGTAGGTCACGATCTCCCAGCCGCCGGGGCCCTTGCGGAAGGCCAGCTCGTTGAAGGGGAAGATCCGGCCCACCTGGCGGCCGGTCGTGTCGAAGACAAAGGCCTCCTTCGGACGGATGCTGCCCTGGGCCGCCCTCTCCGAGAAGACCAGCAGGCGCTGGCTGTCTGGCGTGAAGCGCAGGCCGACAGGGGCGACGGTCAGCTTGGAGACGTCCACCTTGGCTATCTGGCGCGGCTTTGCGCCCTTCAGGTCGTGGATCTCCATGCGGCTCGGGGCGCTTCCCTCTCCCACGTGGAAGAAGGCCAGCATGGCGCCGTTCCCGCTCACGGCGAAGTGGGCGTCGATGTAGCCGGTCTTCACCTCCAGGCGGGCCAGCCGCTGAAGCGGCGTCCCCTGGGCGCTTCGGGCAGAAAGGGTGAGCGCCAGGGCAGCCACACCGCCGAGCACGCCGATGGTACGGTAGATAGTTCGGCCAGACATTCGACGACCTCGCTTGGGCTCTTGTGAGTTTGTTAGCTGGCCTATCTTATCCGCGACCCCCGATGAGTCAACCCCAGGTTATGGCCTCGGGTTTTGCCTGTGGCCCTTGTCTCCCCAGCGTCTCCCTCAGAGCTCGCCGTAGGCGCCCCAGCCCCGGTCGTCCGCGCCCGTTCGCCGGAGCACGGCGAGCCTCTTGTTATCCTGCGCGACGGAAACGTAGTGGAAGGTCTTGAGCGCGTACTGTACGACGCTGCGAACCGAGGCGAACTGAAAGTCGTCGAACACCAGGTGTCCGCCCACGCGGAGCATCTTGTTGATGTAGTAGAAGTCCACGAACGTCGCGTCGGCCCGATGGTCGCCGTCGATGAACCCGAAGTCGGTCTCGTGTCCTCTCGCGAAGAGCTTCGGCAGATGCACGTCCGACCGCTCTGGGACGAACCGCGCCCACCGATTCAGGCCGAAACGCCCGAGCAGGATCCGTCCGACGTCGCCGTAGGTGCTTCGCTGGAACGGATCCAGGATGAGGCTCCGACCATTGGAGCCGTCTCTCAGGGCGGCGCAGATGGGCACCGAGGAGAAGCCCCAGGCCATGCCGATCTCGATGCATCGCCTGGGCCGGAGCTCGAGCACCAGGCGGTAGAGGTACTCGGCGGTCTTCCTGTCGATGGACAGGGAGGTGTCCAGGGTCCGCTTCCTGCCCCATGCGGCCTGCTTGACGTTGTCCTGGTATACGTCGTCAAGGATCTCTCGAATGTTCATGAGCGCTTCTCGTTTCCTCCCGGCCTCGCTCCAGAGGAAGTGACCGGGGAGGCACCCCGGCGGAACGAAGATAGGATTAATCCCGGTCTGGCGCCAGGTGCCCATCACCAGTGGAGCGGCTGGTCTGGAGCTCGAGCACTTCCACCTGGGACAACCTCGGCGTGTTCTGCCGTAAAGCCTACATGGCTCACGCCATCGCGAGCGTCCTTTTGGGGAACCACTACATCGTCCTCGCGTCTGGGCTGATCCTCTACCAGTAGCAGCGCGAGGGCCCGCCCCTCCTCGCCAGGCCCTGGCCCCGGCTCCCTTCGTTTGGGCCGGTCTTTCTTGCCTGTTTGGAAAGGAGACACTCGGCGATTGACTACCTCTGCCCCGGCGGGTACGAAGGTGAGGCCCACGTCGAGCGCGCGGCTGAGACGAGGTTCCCATCCAGGGCGGGCCTAGCCCGTCTGCGACGTTATCTACGAAGGTCTGCGAGAGGAAATCACATGCGAGTGACAAGGATTCCAGGCCCGTCGATGAGCTCGGGCGCGCTGGCGGCGATCATCGCCATGTCAGCTTTCAGCGCGGGCTGCAGCGACGACGACAACGTGGGCGACTGCCCGCAGGGCGCGACCCTCTGCTCCGGTTTCTGCGTGGACACCGACGTGGATCCGACCAACTGCGGTGAGTGCGGCAACACCTGTGACACCGGTCAGAGCTGCGTCGAGGGGGAGTGCGGGCTTGCCTGCGGCGGGGGCACCACCGAGTGCGGGGGCTCCTGCGTGGACACCGAGGTGGACCCTGAGAACTGCGGCGGCTGCGGCGACGACCCGAGCCCCGGGGATCACGTCTGCGACCCTGGCGAGGTCTGCCAGGCTGGGCAGTGCGGGCTTGCCTGCGTTGGGGGCACCACCGATTGCGGGGGCTCCTGCGTGGACACCGAGGTGGACCCTGAGAACTGTGGCGGCTGCGGCGACGACCCGAGCCCCGGCGATCACGTATGCGATCCTGGCGAGGTCTGCCAGGCTGGGCAGTGTGGGCTT
>JAVEWA010000280.1:0-8549 GCA_034004785.1 Polyangia bacterium | reverse complement strand
CCGCCGCTCAACGCTTCTGCGGCTTCTGCGTACACGGGAGAGCAGGGACGTAGATCTCGCCCTCCTCTCCATGGAGCTCGCCGAACCTGGGCACTACGGGAGGATAGTGAGGGAGGGGGGTCGAGTAGTCAGGGTAGTGGAGTACCTGGACGCGGACGAGCAGACTCGTCGGATATCTGAGGTGAACGCGGGCGTCTATTGCATCGACATAGAGTTCTTGCGCGAGACGCTTCGCAGCGTCGGGACGGTGAACGTCAAGGGAGAGTTGTACCTCACCGATCTCGTCGCAGCAGCCTCGGATCGGCGTGGTGCCATCGCCATCCAAGTAACGCCAGACGAGGTCAGAGGTGTTAACACCTGGACCGAGCAAGCCGAGCTCGAACGTATCGTCAGGCGTCGCGAGATCGCGCGTCTCATGCGAAACGGCGTGCAGGTTGATGAACCCGAGACACTGATCGTAGAGTCCAGTGTGCGGGTGTCAACTGGATGCCGGCTCGGGCCCGGAGTGACGCTGAGGGCTGGAACGGTCATCGGCCGCAACTGTCGAATCGAGCAGGGGTCCATCCTGGATGGCTGTAAGTTGGGGCAGGGGGCGTGGATAAGGCCCTACTGTGTGCTGGATGGGGTCAAAGTCCCGCATGGAGCCGACATCGCTCCCTACACGTATCTTGTTGGGGAGGAACGGGGTTACCATTCCGAGATCAATCAATCCAGGCGTCATGAGACTGGGCGCCGCACGCGCCAGCAGCACCAGATGGCCGCTGGCTCTCCATCACGAGAAAGGAAGAAGTGACATGGCGACAACGGCAGCTGAGCTGTTCAACACCAAGGTCCCAGCGGTGCTCGCTGAGAAGCCGGAGAAGTTCAAGGGCATCAATGAGGTATTCAAGTTCACCATAACTGGGGACGACGGAGGCACATGGTGCCTCGACTGCAAGGCCGATCCAGCCACCGTCACCGAGGGTGACACTGGCAATGCCACCTGTTCCATTTCGATTAGCATGGAGAATTTTCAGGCGCTGATGGGCAACCTGATGCTGGCCATGCAGTTCATGAGCCAGAAGAAGATGACCATAGACAACCCCATGGCAGCGATGAAGCTGCAGAAGATACTGCCGCTGCTGAAGTAGGGGCCGATGCTCTCTTGTGGCACCGAGCCATACTTGGGCTCGGCTGAGGCTGGCAGCGATCTGCGGTCACCAGGATGCCCATGTCGCAGTATGCATCCCGGGGACGGCTCAGATGGGGAATAGAGTCCCCACACCAGAGGATTGCTTACTTATCTCCCTTGGACACGACTTTGGGGGTGGTGCATGCCATTGACCTCGGCATTGGACGGAATACGCGTCCTGGATCTGACCCGTCTCCTGCCTGGCCCGTTCGCCACTCTGGTACTGGCCGATCTGGGCGCCGACGTCATGAAGATCGAGCAGCCTGGAGTGGGGGACTACCTGCGAATGGTGCCGCCGCTGGTGGATGGAACCGGGGCCAGGTTCAGGGCTGTAAACAGGGGGAAACGAAGCCTGGCCCTGGATCTGTCCCACCCGGAAGGCCGGGCTGTAGCCCTGCGGCTAGCGGCAAGAGCAGACGTAGTGGTCGAGGGTTTCCGGCCGGGAGTCATGGAGCGGCTTGGCCTTGGATTTGATTCTCTCCAGGCTGCTCGCAAGGACATACTGCTCTGCTCCATTTCCGGCTATGGACAGGACGGTCCCTTCAGGGAGCGGGCCGGCCATGACATCAACTACCTTGCCCTCTCTGGTCTGCTGGCGGAGATACCTGCAGACAGCTCGGGGCAGCATCCTGCACCTCTGCCCGTGCAGGTTGCCGATTTGGTCGGTGGAGGCCTGTACGCGGTCGTGGCTATTCTGGCGGCCATCGAGCAGCGTCGCCGAGACGGCGCCCCGCGGCACCTGGACATCTCAATGACAGAGGGTGTGTTAGCCCTCATGGCTTCCGAGATGGCTGAGCTGCTTGCCTTCGGAGCGACGTCGAGGCCTGCCGCTGGGGATGGTCTCCTCTCGGGGGGGCACGCAACCTATGGTGTGTACCGCACGGCAGACGATCGATTCCTGTCTGTTGGCTCCCTGGAGCCAAAGTTTGCCGGGACCCTCGCCGCCGTGCTTGGCTTCGAGGCGCGAGCAGATGAGATGCTCGCGGGTCCTGAACGCCAGGCCGAGCTGAGGTCTCTGCTCAGTGAACGGATCGCCTCACGTCCTCTCGATGCATGGAAGACAGCTTTCGCAGATGTGGATGCCTGTGTCGAGCCGGTCCTTTCACTTGAGGAGCTTGTTAGTCACCCACAGCACGTGAGCCGTGGGGTTTTCCGGCATGATCGAGATGGCGCTCTGTCCATGGATGGACCGGTTCACACTCCATGCACCAGTTCGACAGAGGACCGGCGCTCGCCCAAGCTTGGTGAGCACACCGTAGTCCTGCTCGAGGAGGCAGGTTATTCGGATGCCGAGGTGGAGTCCCTTCTCCGGTCCGGCGTTGCTCAGCGGGATGAACTGTCCGGAGAAGACTGAGCGCAGTTGCCCCGAGGGCTGTGAGGAAGCTACTCCGTGAGCATGAGAGAGAGGAAGAACCCAGCTGTACCCTCGTGAGGGGAAACCCGGTCTGTCGAGGTGATGACTGCGTCTGTGGCGCTATAGAGGAGGATCCTGCCAGCCGCGCCGCCGCCGCCGCCGGCATTGCCACCATCCGTCGTGCCTGCTGTCCCCTGGGGAGATGCTCCAGCGCCGCCCCAGCCGCCGTGAGTGCCACCGCCCGGTGTAAGGCTGTCACTAGCGGTACCTGATGTGCCTGGGCTTTCTGCCCCGGCTCCGCCTCCCCCCCCTCCGTTGGCTGCCAGCATGCCAGCGATTGTGATGGCGCGGCTTTGGATGAGCACCATTCCGCCGCTGCCGCCGCCGCCGCCAGAGTTGTTTGCCGCTCCGCCGCCACCGCCGACGTTCACTACTCCCCCTGCCTGGATCTCGACCGCGCCGCCAGCCGCCAGCATGACAGCCCCGCCACCGCTGCCTCCTCTGCCGCCATCTCCGCCCCCGCCGCCGCCGGAGCCTCCTACCATGGGTTCGGGCGCGGACAGGTAGGGCGGTTCCATGGGACTTCCCGCCGCTCCACCTCCTGCTGTGCAGCCAAAGGACTCGGCGGTTCCGCCCATTCCACCAAGAGCAGAGCCTCCTCCTCCACCTCCTCCTGATCGGGCGGTGTAGGTGCAGGAGAACCTGCCAGCGCCTCCGCCACCAGGCCCCTGGCCTTGGCTGCCTGCACCTCCTCCAGGGTATCCGCCGGCGCTGGGCTGGCCGGACGGGTCCCCCAATGCCTCGATGCGCCCGGAGACCAGGATCTCCTCCTTGGCTACCAGAGCCAGGGCAGAGGCTCCAATCACGCGAAGGATGGCGCCGTTCGGGATGGTGATCCTCTGGAAGCCAATGATCCGCAGGCCAGGACCCGAAACCTGAGTGCTGTGACGGGAGAGGTACGGCGTCGCAAACGGCGGCTCCCCGCTTGGAGACGTGATCTCTCCAGTGTCTGTGTCGATTGTGGTTGTGCCTGGGGAGAAGACAACTGCTTCCGAGCCAGTATCGTTGTCCAGGCTCACGCCGTTCGAGAACCTGGGCTGGCCACAGTGTGGAAGCGGCGCGGGGAGGCAGCCCCAGTCGCACAGGGAGTCGTCCTGCCAGGAGTTGTCGCTGCAGACCTGCAGCAGATAGCCCTGGCATCTATGCTCGCCTTGGGCGCAAGGCCCAGAAGCGTCCGGAGAGCCTGCGTCCCTGTCGTCAAACGGGGACAGGCCTGACGGGTCGAAGCTGCACCCGGGAAGAACAGAGCAGGCGAATAGAATGACGGCCGAAAGGACCGATGTAGGACGAGCGAGGCAGGCTGACGATTCACTCTTGAACATGGTCATGGCGGTTGACTCAGCGGTTCAAGCGGAAAACTCCGTAGAGATCCCTTCGTAGTATGCGCACCTGAAGCGTGCGTTTGGGGTGGGCGGAGACAATCACCAAGGCGTGGCCCTCGGATGGGTCGTCCGGCATGGCCCAGAATAGGTATGTGGCCAAGGGCTCCCCCTCGAACGTGAGGTCTCCGAGGACGTCGTTGGTTGACTGCTCAATGGGAACGAGGGGTACGTCAGTGAACCCCGCGGTCGCTGCCTGGGGTGGGCCCAGGGTCATTCGCCCGGATAGGCTTCCGCGATCTATCCGGTCCACTGCCAAGGTGAGGCGAGTGTCGGACTCGAAGCCGAGACGCAAGTAGGGATTGATGACAATGCCTCCGGTCCACGCGCCGTCGTAGTCGCGGAGGTCGGTACAGCCGCACAGGGCGAGAATAAGGGCCAATGCTAGGACCCATCTGGCGCTGCTTGCCATTTGACTTGCTCCTTGGCAGCCATGCTCAAAACCGACAAAGTGGCCCTCAGGCGTAAAGGATCCTCAGACGTTCTCCTAATTCGATCATGGAACAGGTACTATGGGTGAGTATATTATCACACTGTTTCGGAGAGGCCATGCCACATCCGGCACCCCTTCGCCCAAGTATCGCTGCAGCATTGGCGCTGCTCTTCATGACATTTGGCCCGCTGAGCTCTGGCCTTGGGGCCCCTGCCGTTCGCGGAGCCGCTCGGCAAGCCGAGGGTGAGGGCGCCACGCCCGCGGGGGGCTCGGGGAGCGGTACCGAGGATTCCGAGCATCCAGGGTCGAAGCAGTCCAAGGTTGCTGACCCAAAGAGTCCTTCGCAGGCCTCGACCTCACCGACTGAGCGAACTGGAGGTAATGAGCCTAGGCGTAGGGCGCCACCGGGCCGGGGTGAAAGACCCACCGGAGGGCACGAGGGCGGGGGGGTGACGAGACCTTCGGAACCAGCTCCTGATACAAGCGAGGTCCGATACTTGGTCGAACGTATCCGGGTCATGGGCAATCGCGGAACAAGGTCCAAGGTGATCTTGAGGAAGCTCAATATCCGCGTTGGGGATCCCATCACCCCCACGGATTCGAGGGTAGAGGACGCGCGCCTCTCCTTGCTTGCCACCGGCCTTTTCAGAGATGTCTCGTTCGAGCTGGTCAGGGGATCGCAACCTGGTCGTGTGGTGTTGGTCGTCCGAGTGCAGGAACGAGGAAGCATTGTGATCCAGGCCCTTCCCTTGGGTTACTCGGATGCAACTCCCTTCTGGGGAGGGCTGGACCTGGCAGAGAATAACTTCCTTGGCAGGGGGCTCCATTTGTCCGGGGCTTTCGTGGTCGGTGGAGCAGCGCGAGATATTGGCGGCTCGCGCCTGCAGCATGCAGAGCGACTGCGCTTGGCGTACCCTCGTCTAATAGGAGATATTGTGGGGCTTTCGGCGGTCATCCTGCACAATGAGGCTTCGGACTACTTCCGGATCAGGGGGACAAACCCAGAGGGGGCGGATCTGGAGAACTTCGCTGCAGTCGTCTATCGCAGGGTTGGGGGCGCTCTGGGTCTCTTCAGCGAGCTAGGGAGGCTCAACAAGGTGTATTTTGACTATCGCCTCGAGGGCATTGATGCCCGCGTCCCACTAGTGGCAGTGAGGGAGTATCCGGACGGGCGTCGGGAACATATCAAATTCGATTTAGAGCGGGGTTGGAGCTTCCTGTCGAGTATACAGGTGACCTTCGTGCGGGACACGCGGAACGATCCAGCGATGCCATCTGCGGGCATGCGGCTCGAGCTTGGCGGCGAGCTGGCCACATCCTATGTCGGGTCCGATTACGACTTCGCCAAGCTGTCTGTCTCGTTTCAGAAACACTGGCTTCTACCATTCAAACGCCACGTCATTTCGCTTCAGGTCTTCAGCGGTGTGATTATCGGCAACGCTCCGCTTTTCAACAAATTCTTCGTTGGAGATCTGAGCGAGTTGCTCGCATCTCGCGCCCTCGAGCTCAATTTTTCGACCAGGCCAGCGCGCAACTTCTTTTCCAACGTCATCGAGAGCAAGCGCTACGAGACTGTGGCTGGCCGGGTTGCGGTGTCCTACAGCATTCCCCTGTCCAGAGGCGCAGGCTTGATCTACGGCAGCGACTTCTATGTGACGGTCGGCCTATTCTCGCTGTTTTCGACGCGTGACTTCCTAGTACGTGACCAGGGGCTGCGAAAGGCCCTGCCCATCGACATGACTTTTGACCTCGGTTTTCGTCTCGACACCTACGTCGGGGTATTCAAGCTCTCTTTCGGAAATGCGCTGGGATGGATCCCGCGCTAGGTGGATCGTGGCGTTTCAAACCACTAGCGCAGCGCGGTTCGGACTGCTTCTGGTGGTGCTCTGCCTCCTTTTCGGTGGCTCGGCCCAAGCCTCGGCCCGACAGTACCGGATAGCCAGATACCTGGAGAGGAACGGGCAGCTCGTACTTCTCGCCTCGTTGCGTGAGTTTTTCGATGCTCGGCTGCAGAACGAGCTTACCAAGGGTTTTCAGAAGGTCATTATGGTCGAGGCGAGGGTCTACAGAAGCGGACAGGATGAACCAGTTTCTGTGGTGGTACGCACCTACAAGGTCATATACGACCTGTGGGCGAGCGCCTTCGGCATAACGGTCGATGATCCGAGTGGGACCAAACAGCTGAGAGTGAATACCCTTGAGCAGGCGGTCAAGCGCATTGCCGAGATGGAGCTTCCCCTAGGCCCCCTCTCTAGGTTTCCCAGGGGGAGCCTCGATAGAGGTCCACTCTTCTACACGGACATATTGATGCAATTCGCGCCTCTTCCAAGGGGGTTTCTGACGAAGATCCGACGCTGGTTGAGGAACCCTCAGGGTTCTGGGTCAAGGGGTGGGTCGCCCCTTGGCAGTCGTTTCAGCCTTTTTGTTAACCCGCGGATCAGCAGCGCTCTCAAGGAGTGGCGCTTCCGGACTCAGCGGTTTTACAGGCCCTAGGGCTTAGGCGAGGGAGGACGGTTTCGAGGACATGGGACGCTTTGGCATAAAGATCGTCGGCATGATGCTCCTGATCTCCATCTGTGCCTTTGTGATCTCGCTCGTCCTGGTGGACGACATGCTGCAAGTCTCCACTGCCACCATGAAAGGTCATACCCAGGAGCTCGAGGCGGATCTTCGGGAGGTAATGGCTGTATATCGTGAGCATGTCGAGACGAAGAAGAAGCTCTATGATCTCCGGGCCAAGGTCATGGCGGAGGAGCCGTCCGTTACTGCGGCGGTATGGGGCCGCGATGCTGTTGCAGTCAGAAGAGCCATTTCAGGGATCATGACGGTGCAGATGGAGGCGCTTTTTCTTGCAGTCTATGACGAGGCGGAACAGCTGGTAGCTGAGGCAGGAATGGTTGGAGAGGAAGGCGAACAGTATCGTGTGGTGCTGCCAATAGGCTCGACTGGCTGGCGTCTCGTGGCGGGATTCCCGATAAATATCCCACTGCAAGAGCGTTTTGAGTTCCTCGGGCGAAAGCTGGAGGTGGAAGCTCCACACCTCAAGCGAATCAACCGTGCGTTGCAGCCCCACTACTTTCCTGCCTTCGTACGATATTTCGGGCTCGCGATGCTGATTGTGACGGTGGTTGGCCTGATCTTCGCAAGGCGACTGGCCCGCAGGGTTGGGAGGCTTTCACAGGCAACTCGCCGAGTCGCACTAGGGGAGCTTGATGTGGTAGTGCCAACCCGCTCTCGTGACGAGATTGGACAGCTAAGCGTCGCCTTCAACAACATGGTGGCCGAGCTGCGTAGGAACAGGGCGCAGATTGCTTACCTTCAGAAGATTAGCGCCTGGCAGGAGGTAGCGCGCCGCTTGGCTCACGAGATCAAGAATCCTCTGACCCCGATCCTGCTCGCCATGCAAGAGGTCCATAAGAAGTACTCTGGTGATGATCCTCGCTACCAGAAGCTCCTCGATGACGCGGCTGAGATCGTCAACGAAGAGGTCGATGGGTTACGTCGGCTGGTGGAGGCCTTCTCCGCCTTCGCCAAGCTGCCGAGTGTACAGCCAGAAGACGTGGACATTGCGGACCTTCTTGATGATTTCACTAGAACGAGAGGAGCATTGGAAGAACAGGGAGAGGTAGTTTGCGAGGCCCCATCACCAGGGTTCAAGGTTCGTGTAGATCGCCTTTTATTCAGAAGGGTACTTGTCAATTTGGTGGAGAATGCATTCCAGGCGGCCGCTGAGCAGGGGAAAGCTCCGAGGGTGGAGATCCGAGTAAGGCACCTTGCACGCGCTGGGGTGGGACTGATCACTGTCACGGACAATGGTCCAGGCATTCCAGATTCGCTTCGTGAGAGGATTTTCGACCCCTACTTCACCACCAAGAGCGCGGGTACTGGTCTCGGTCTGGCTATCGTCAAGAAGATCATCTTGGAGCACCAGGGCTCGGTGGACGTCGAGGCGGCGCCAGGAGGTGGGGCCAAGTTCACTCTCAGGGTTCCTGCCGAGTAGGGTAAGATGGCGGGGGCGCCTGGTGGGCGATGCCCCGGCTCCTGTTGAATTTGGAGGTGTAGCGGCGGCTCCCTGGCTGGCCTAGAAATGGGTCAGCAAAACACACAGTCCCGACCAGGGACAAGGAGCCGCTCATGAGGAAGAGAGCCAAG
>JAVEWA010000279.1:0-8564 GCA_034004785.1 Polyangia bacterium | reverse complement strand
CCAGTGGACTCGCTCCCTCACGGGGGGCGAGAAAGAGTACGTGGACGTGGATGCGACCCCCGTGGTGTCTGGCAACGTGGTCTACGCATCGTCCTTCTCTGGTGGGATGTACGCCGTGACGCTGGATGGGGGCGCCCTGCGCTGGCGCTATCCCGTTCAGGGCGCGTCCTCCGCCGCGGTTACCGCGGACCGGCTCTACTTCGTCTCGTCCAAGAAGGGCATCCACAGCCTGGATCTGGAGGGGAGGCTCCTGTGGCGGCAGCACCTGAGCTCGGGTACGCCGCAGGCTCCGATGGTGAAGGGCCGCGCTCTGTTCGTGACCCTGTCGGTGGGCGGGCTCTTTGTCGTGGACCGCCTCAGCGGGCGCTTGATTCAGCGCTTCAACCCAGGCGGAGGGATCTCCAGCGCCCCGCTCTTGACTCGCGACTCGCTGTACCTGCTCGGCAACCAGGGCCAGCTTTTTGCGTTGACCCTGCGCTAGGGGAGGGTCCATGGCGCATCCTCGGGCGAGATGTCGCGGCTCGCTTTTCTCGATGGGCTGTCTGGGGCTGGGAGTCTTCTCGCTCGCGGCTATTTCTTGCGAGGGGGCGCCCGTGGTGCCGCGCCGGGATCTCGGAGTGCTCTCGAGGGCCAAGTCGAGCAACGAGTCGAGCCGGACGGGTCAGGCGAGGTGCGGGCCGGGGGATCGGAGGACCTATTACCGGGACGCCGACGGCGATGGCTACGGCGACAAGTCTAAACCGGTCGAGAAATGCGTAATGCCGCCTGGGTTCGTGGACAACCCCGACGACTGCTACGACGCCAACCGGCGCGCGCGCCCTGACCAGAAGGATTTCTTCGCGGTGCACAGGGGGGACGGTTCCTTCGACTACGACTGCGACGGTCGGGCCACGCGCCGGTTCACGGATCGCGCATATTGCCGGGAGAAGGAGGCGGGGGGCTGCGCCCTCGCGTCAGGCTGGACTGGAAAGGGTGTGCCTGGCTGCGGCGAGCCCGCCGAGTTCGCGTGGATGACCTGCCGGGAGCAGGTGCTCGTCAAGCCCATTGGGGGGCCGGACGCGGGGCTCGCCACCCACTCGGCCGGCGCCGTGTCTCCTGGCGCCACGCAGAAGAAGCTCTACCAGTGCGGAGGCCGCCCGCTGCCTTGGCTCAAGCGCCAGCTCTGCAGGTAGGCGGCCTAGGGGGATCCAGGTCTTCTTCCGACCATTGCTGGAGGAGCCTGCAAAGCGGCGGGGCGGCTGGTCCGGCTCCGACGGGCCGCCTGCCTCCGGAGCTGGCCCTTGAGGTGCTCCGGGAGCTGCCAAAGGGGAGGTCGCTTGTAGATCCACGGTCCGAGGGAGATGCGGTGGACCACCTTGCCTTCGCTGTTGTAGATGCCTGGCCCATGCCGATCAGCCACGAGACGGAACGGAGGGCCCTGCCTGTCGGGCAGGATCACGGTGAAGCGCTGGGGAGGGAGGGCGCCTCTGCGGAACACGAGCCCGTACAGGGCTCCCGAGCTGCTCCTCCCAATGGGCCAGAGGGCACCTCGTGCCTTGGTGCGCCCTTGGCCCTCCGCCAGCTCCAGGCTCTTCATATCGTTCTTTCTCACGGCTATGTTGGACGGGATCCAGATGGTCTGGATGAGGGTCGGGTGCAGCGCCTCGAACCAACGCAGGCAGGGATGGCCAGGTCGGGCGCAGACCTCTCGTTCTCCAAGGAGGAGCAGAGGCATGAAGTGGTCGATCCATGCCGAGGCGTGCTCGATGGAGGGCAGGGTGGAGGAGGGTTGACCAAAGGCCATGCCTCGCGCCACAAGGAGCTCGCCTGCGACCGGGTACGGCTTCTTGCCGCCCGGGTTCAGCCGCTCGAGCTCCGCCGGTCCGAAGCGGAGAGGGAGGGCCACGAAGGATGTCGGCAGCAGCACCGCGAGTCTGTCCAGCCGGACGCCCTCCAGCGCGAAGCGCCGATCTCCGCGGAGGCGCAGCCCCTCCAGGACCGCATCCATGGAGGCCTCGAAGGGACCTGAGACCACCTCGAAGAGCGAGGTGCCGCCCGCGCCGCTCCCCCGGCGGATGAACACCTGCCTGAGGCGGCCACCATCCGGCCCGGGCGGAGCCAGGATCCGCCGGACCCGTTGAGCCTCCTCCAGCCGCGCCGAGGAGAAGATCCGGAGCCAGAAGCTGCTGCCATCCACGGGCTCTGACCTGGCGATGCGCCCGGGAGTCAGAGCGGCAAGCCCACAGATGAGCGCAAGGAGCAGGATCGATCCTCTTGGGCTACGGCTGGGGCTGCAGGGGCGAGTGGGCAGGCGGATCATGAGTCGAGGGCTGTCCGGGGACGTTCCCTGGCGGGTTGGCTGGCGCCAGGAGCCTGGCGCAGGCCGCTAGCCGGGCTCCATGCCGTCGCCAGAAGGGATGCCGGGCTCGTCCGGTCTGGGCTGCCCGGGATCGGCCGGGCGGGCTGGATCGGCCGGGCGGGCTGGATCGGCCGGGCGGGCGTCTCCCGCGGGCCTGGGCTGCGGCGCTGCCGCCGCCGCGGGTCGGGCTGGCTCCGGGGCCTTGGGCAGCCGGGAGACCATGTCCCTTATCTTGGTTCCGTGCTCGCGGTGGAGATCGGCCCACTTGGCGAACTTCTTGCTCATGCTGTCCTCCTCGGAGGACACCGACTCGTTTTTGAGCTCCAGGGAGCGATCCAGAGTCAGGTTGGCGATCCACTCGAGAGCCTCGACCAGCTTCTTCACCGGCTCCTGGGTGAGGGTGGCCTGGGGATACTCCTCTAGCACGGCCTTGCTCACCTTCTGAAGGAGCAGGGAGGCGTCCTTGAGCTTGCCCCTGTCCTTCATTCTGCGAGCATCGACGATGCTGCCCTCGATCTCCTTGGTCACGCCAGGCACGGTGTAGGTGCGTTTCGGGCTGGCGCAGCCTCCAGCAACGAAGGTCAACCCCAGCAAAAAGGCAATGCTCATCAGGAACAGGTTGTGTTTGGCCATGCAGCTCCCTCCAATAGTTCGGCTACGTTATTCGAGTGCCCTGGGTCTGTCAAATGCCACCTCGAGGGCCTGCTTCGGGCATGGACAGAAACCCTTTTGCCTTCGGTCGTACCTTGTGTAGAATCCCTTCCCAACCAACGCAAGCCTACGGAAGGACACGATGATGGCACGCGAAACGCTGAAATCCGTCGGTAAGGTCTTGGCGATGCTCTCCTTGACGCTGTTGATGGGGAGCCTGGGGTGCGGCGACAAGAAGGTGGGCGAAGGCAAGCGCTGTCAGAATCAGGGCCAGTGCAAGGATGGCTTGAAGTGCGTGAACAACCTGTGCACGGACTTCTCGGGCAAGGATCCCGCCTGTCAGTGGTCGCTCGGGTGCCTGAGAAAGCTCTCTGAGAAGTACAAGACCAACCCGAGCTACGGCTACGAGATCCTGCGCTGGCACAAGGGCCTCTCGGGCGCGCCCTACAAGCAGGACTGCAAGTTCATGCCCGAGAAGATAGCAGCTCTTCTGAACAAGGAGCCCCACGTCTGGAAGGAGATCTGCGGAGCGCCGCCCGTGGAGGGGGTGAAGCAGATCACCAACAAGTCGAACCCCTTCCGGATCAACGACTCTCAGATCAAGGACAGCGTGGTGCCCAAGGAGGAGAGCGCGGAGATCAACCTCAAGCACCAGGCCTACCCCGACATCTGCAAGGCCTGGGTGGACTTCACCCTGACCCGCGACTTCCAGGGCTGGGTGATCGCCAAGGTTTACGAGCAGTACGACTGCGACGAGGAGACCTACAAGAAGCGCCAGAAAGATCCCACTGTAAAGCCCAAGTGCCAGAAGAAGATCTACACCCGGGACGACCGGCGCTACATCTACCTCCACAAGGCGGGGAGCAAGTTCTCGATGAACTTCTACTTCTCCACGCCCCCCGAGGTCTGCAAGAAGCCGAACCTCTCGGAGAAGACCTACAACACCGGGTGCTTCTGCATGGGCATAGACGACGAGAAGGTGGAGCTGGAGTGGGTGGACGATCCGTTCCTTTATCAGGAGGAGGCCATGGAGGGCAAGAAGCGCTAGGGCGCTCCCGCGCTTCGCGCCGCAAGGCTCTCCAGCCCAGTCTCAGCCTTTCTCTCCCATCGCCCAGGCCACGGTTCTCCTGGCGCCCTCATCGAGCCCGACCTTTGGATCGTAGCCCAGCAGGCGCCTGGCCCGCTCGATAGAGAAGTGGAAGTCGTGGCGCATGAGGTCCACCCGGTAGCGCGTCAAGGGAGGGGCGGCCCGGAGCCGCGCGGCCCCGAAGATTATCTCCATGGCGTGGGCCAGCAGGTGCGCTGGCGCCCAGGGCACGGGTGGAAAGCGCGGCCGCACCCCCAGGGCTCCGGCTAGGGCGCCGAAGAGCTCGGCCCAGGTGGGGCGCCCCTCGTCTGCGATGACCAGGACCTCTCCTGCCGCCTCGGGGCGCTCACTCGCGAGGGTGACGCCCTCTGCGAGGTTCTCCACGTAGCTGGTGCAGATCGCCGTCCGTCCTCCCCTGACCAGGGGCATTGGCAGGCCCCTCGAGAGCAGGAGGCAGGCCTTCTCCGAGAAGAGGCGATCCCTCGGGCCGAAGGGCACGAGCCCCGGCCTGATCACCACCCCCTCCAGACGGTCCGCGAGGCGCGGATCCAGCACCAGGTCCTCTGCCCGGATCTTGGACAGCGCGTAGGGCATCTCGGCCCTGTCGCGGGGGCGGTCCTCACGGGCGCCGAGGTGCCCCAAGGAGCGGTGCACGGCCAGGGAGCTCATCAGCACGAGCCGTCTGCACCCGGCCCCGAGGGCCGCGGCCACCAGGTTCCGGGTGCCGCCCACGTTCACCGCCTCTATGAGCTCCGCCGGGGCCCAGTCGCTCGGGATTGCCGCCAGGTGGACAATGGCCTCCTGGCCGGCGCACGCGCTGCCCAGGGCCTGGCGATCCCGCACGTCGCCCTCCAGGATCTCCAGGTCCAGGCCCGCCAGGTTGCCAAGGGGCGTGCCCGGCTGGGCCAGGCCTCTGACGAGGTGCCCTCTGGAGACGAGGGCATGGCAGACATGAGAGCCGATGAAGCCGTTGGCGCCGGTGACGAGGACCTTCACTGTGTTTTCCTCCATGCAGGGAAGGCTTGGGCGGGAGCCGCTCCAAGATGCGGCGGGCTCAGCCCAGGGACTGCCCTGTGATGACCATGTACAGGAGGAGCCCTATGACCGCGGCGGGGCAGAGCCAGGTGACGGCTATGCGGAAGGGAAGGGCGACGCGGCCGAACCAGGCCCCTCCCTGGCAGAGCTCTGAAACTGCAGGGCCAATGCCCCAGCGCAGGGTCACGAAGAGGCACAGGAGCAGGGCGCCAACCGCCAGGGCGATGTTGCCGAAGATGAAGTTCATCAGGTCCAGGAAGCCCTGGGGCTTCCCTCCAACGGTGTAGATCCTGGTCAGCCAGGGGACTCCGCCCAAGGACAGGGCCGATGGCACTCCCAGCAACGTGATGCCGAGGGTCGCCAGGAGCGCGGCCGGCCGCCTGCGGAACTTCCACTCGTCCACCATGGAGGAGGTGACCACCTCGAGGAGCGACACCGTGGAGGTGAGGGCCGCCACTGCCAGGAGCGCGAAGAACAGGATAGCGATCCACTGGCCCGCGGGCATCGTCTGGAACTGCTTGGTGAGCACCACGAACACGAGCCCCGGCCCTCCGGCCGCTGGCTTTCCGCCGAGCATAGGGAAGATCATCAGCCCGGCCAGCAGCGCGATGGCGGTGTCGAAGAGCACCACGTATGCTCCCGCCGCGGCGATGCCATCGTCTTTCTTCAGGTAGGATCCATAGGTCAGCATGGCGCCCATGCCCAAGGACAGGGAGAAGAAGGCCTGGCCGAGGGCGTACATGAAGGTCATGCCCGTGACCTTGGAGAAGTCCGGCATGAGGTAGAAAGAAAGGCCATCGGCGGCCTTGGGCTGGAAGAGGCCGTTCACTATCAGGCCGAGGAGCAGGACGACGAGGGCTGGCATCAGGATCTTGGTGAGGCGCTCGATGCCGGAGCGCACTCCTCCCAGGATCACCAGCAAGGTGAGCCCCATGAACACGACCAGGTAGGTCACTTGGAGCTCCCAGCGCTCCACGAAGCGGCCAAAAAGCGCGCCAGGATCCCCTGTGGAGAGATCTCCCCCCACCGCGTAGAGCAGGTAGCCGACCGTCCAGCCCGCCACCACGCCGTAGAAGCTGAGGATGCCGGCCCCGGTGACGACTCCCAGGTACCCGACGAGCTTCCAGAGCGACCCCGGCGCGAGTGCACCGAAGGCGGAGACCGGGCTTTGCTGGGTCGCCCGGCCCACGGCCAGCTCGGCCCACATCACCGCCAGGCCGAATACGACCGTGCAGGCGATGTAGATGAGCACGAAGGCCCCGCCGCCGTTCTCTCCGGTCACATAGGGGAAGCGCCAGATGTTCCCGAGCCCCACGGCGCTCCCCGCCGCGGCCAGGATGAAGCCCAGGCGGGAGCCCCACTGCCCACGTGTGCTCGGGTCGGTTTGCATGAGCCGCACCATACCCAAGGGGGCCCTGGGCATCAAGGAGGGAGGATGGCGTGTCGTCATCCTCCCTTGGGGACGAGCCCCCCCGTCGTCTCAAAGGAAAGAGTTGGCCTCTACCTCGCGGTCAGTTGACGATGATGTTCAGCTCGCAGCCGTACAGGATCTTGATCTCGGCCTTGTCGTCGGCCTGAACCAGGGCGCAGGCGCTCGGGCAGAGCTTGATGGTGTCGTCCTCGATGTAGAACTGGTTCTCGGTCTCGGAGCAGTCCGCCAGGGATGGCGCAGGGTTGAAGACCTCCACCTCCTGCCCGTCGGAGAGGTAGCGGACCTGAACCGTCTCGAGGTCCAGGGTCTCCCCTTCGGGAGGCTCTGGGATGCCGAACTCGCATGCCACGCGGGCGCCCAAGATGACTCCCTGGGCCATGAGCTGGAACATGTCGGTGTAGTCCAGACCGCAGGTGGGATAGCGGTATCCGCCCGTCATGATGCTGAGGGCCTGGTAGCCGGTGCCAGGATCCACGGCGGAGGGGGTGCACTCGCCCGTGATGATCGGCGCGAGCGTGTCGTCCGGCGGGTGCGGATCGCCGTAGGGCTTCTGGGCGGTGGCCAGATAGGGCGCGAGGGAGACGATGCTCCAGAAGGAGTAGTTCCGCTCCTCGGGGCTCGCGCCGAAGTGCAGCGGGGAGAGGGTCAACAGATCCGAGTCGAAGGCGGGGGCCACCGTCAGGCCGCCGGCAACCAAGTTTGCGTCGTTGTAGGGCGTGCAGGACACCCCGTCGTCGGTCACCACCACGATGAACTTGAAGGCCTCGGGCCGCAGCACCTCGCCGTAGCCGTTCGGCTGCAGGCCGTACTCGTCCGGGGCCGTGAAGGAGGCCAGGAGCCGGCACAGGGCGTCGTGGCTGGCGATGGACTGGCTGTGGTGGAAGAACTTGGCCGTGTTCACGGGCTGGGAGGGGATGCTGTCGCAGTGGCCGTCGTTGTCGGCGTCCGGGATCCCTCCGAGGGGCTCGGCCACGCAGATCCGGTTCGTGGACCAGGCTCCGAAGCGGGCGAGCATGATCACGCGGTAGTCGATGGGCGGCACCGCCGAGTCGATGATCGAGGCGAAGTTGTAGTTGATCTGGTACTCGACCTCCCGGATCTCCTCGGACATGCTGCCCGAGTTGTCGATGACGAAGATGATGTCCACGGGCTTGGACTCGATTGTGGCCACCGCCTCGCTCTGGGCGCATACCTCCGCGTCCGCGGGCGGCCCGGAGTCGGGGAGCCAGAAACTGCTGGCGTCCTGGGTGCTTCCGTCGCCGGCGTCTCTGCCTGTGCTGCCGTCGAGCTTGTCCCCGGTGCCTGCGTGTGGGCCGCAGGCGGATGCGCCGATGACAAGCAGGGCCAGGGCCATGGTGAGGGCCCGAGGGCGGGATTGGGCAAATGACTCAGCAAGTGGCATCGTTAACCTCTCTTTCGCAAAGAACCCCGAATGAGCGCCTCCGGCAGGTCTCTGCCAGGACCGCCGAATCAGGGAGGCCCAGCTTCATAGTCTAGCCCATACGGTCTTGGGAAGGCAAAGAGAACCCGCACCGAGGGGCACTAAGCCCGTGGGGTTTCACCCATCAGGGCAGGTCGGCAGGGTCGGGGCGCCTAGGGCGCCCAGGACCAGAGGGCGGGGGCGTCGCTTCCGTCCTTGCCCACCGCGTGGAAGGCGTAGGGCGCCGACACCACCTGGGTGGGGCCGGCCAGGGACGATGCGGTGCCGAGCGGGAGCACTACCCAGACCCCGGGCACCGCTGGGTTGGCGCCCGCCGGGAGCACGTAGAGCGAGAAGGCCGAGGTGAAACAGGGGTCCATGGCGCAGCGGGCGGCGAGCAGGACCGCGCCGCCGGAGTAGCCCGCCGTGCCGTCTATGAAGCTGGTGTCCGCCTGGTTTGGAAGCCCGGAGAGCGCAGCACAGGTGGCCAGGCCGTCGTTTTCGGTGTCGGTGCACTGCACGAGGTTGTGGCCGCTGCCGGTCCCATAGACCAAGAAGGAGCTGGGGGCGTAGCGGGCGATGCCTCGCCAGGCGGAGGTCG
>JAVEWA010000278.1:0-8565 GCA_034004785.1 Polyangia bacterium | reverse complement strand
TCCCATCGGGCTGCACCAGCTCAAGCAGGAGGCGACAAAGGCGCCAGAGAAGAAGAAGGCCGCTTCCGAGGAGGGTGCCGAAGAGGTCCTCTACGAGGAGCTCTTCGGGGTGGACGAGATCTCTGTGGTTACGGCCATGCCGGTCCAGACCCAGGAGAGGGTTCGGCCTCCGGCGGACTCCGGCGAGGTGGCCATCGCCATCCAGTTCGAGGAGGGCGCCGAGAGCATGCCGCTGCCCCTCACCACGGCAGAGGCCCGCAAGCTGGTGAACAGCACCTACCTGGGCGTCCACGATCGCACCCACTACGAGCTGCTCGGAGTCGAGCCGAGCGCCTCTACGGCCCGTATCAGGGAGGCCTGCGAGACCCTGCGGAAGACCTTTGCAGTGGAGCGCTTCAAGGACTGCGATCTCGGGCTGGACCACCCCAAGCTGGAGGAGATCAACTACATGATCTCCCAGGCGGAGGCGGTGCTGCTCGATGCCAAGGCCAGGGCTCGGTACGACGAGGAGCTCAAGGAGAGCGCTCGGGCCGGCAAGCCGGATCCAATCGAGGCCGAGATGCTCCTTCGGTCCGGCGAAACCCTGATCGCCCAGGGCCACTTTGCACAGGCCGTCTCCGCTCTGGCGAGGGCCGTGGAGCTGGATCCCGAGAGCCCGGATTGCTGGGCCGCGCTGGGCTGGGCCCGTCATGGCGCCAAGCCAGGGGACCAGGAGGTAGGGATCGAGGCCGAGCGCGACATCGAGCGGGCGTTGACCCTCAGCCCGGATGATCCTCATGCCCTGAGATACCTCGGGCTCCTGCGCGCCGCCCTCGGACAGGACGACCGAGCGATCTCGGCCCTGGAGCGGGCCCTGGACATAGATCCTGGGCGCAAGGACGTCTTCGAGGCCCTCGCAGGGATCCACGCCGCGAGGGGAGACTGGAAGCTCCTCGAGCGCCAGCACCGCCTGGTGCTGCACCGCCTCGGCTCCAGGGACGCCTCGCGTACTGTCGCCCTCTGGAAGAGCCTGGCCGCGGTCTATAGAGATCAACTCGGGGACATCGAGTCAGCCCGCACCTCCCTGGAGGTGGCCGCCAAGCTGGCGCCCACAGACGAGGAGATCCAAGGCGCCCTCGAGGCGCTCCAGCGCCCTGATCCCGGCCGGTGGAGGGAGAGGGCCGAGGTGCTGCTCGGGCAGCTCTCGAAGCAGCCCGCCGAGCGCGCTCCACTCGAGGAGCTCTTCAGGTTGTATAGCGCGGTGGAGCAGCCCGACAGGGCCTACCTGGCGGCGTCGCTCCTCGCCCGCCACGGCGCCATGGACCAGGGGGCCCAGGATCTGCTCCGCCGCTTCCAGCCGCGGTTCCTCCTGCGAGTTCGCCGGGACGTGGACGGGGAGATCTGGTCCCGTATCCGTCATCTCCAGGACGATCCCGAGACCTGCACGCTCTTCGAAACCCTGGCCACCTTGCCGCCGGATTTCGATTTCGAGGCGGCGCCCGTCGATGATATTGGCCAGCCCGTCGAGCCTGACTCGACGCCTGCCACCTTCGGGCGAGTCCTATCCTACCTGTGCGGTCTGCTCGCTCTCCCAACCCCACCGCTCCGGCAGAGGGCAAGGCGACAGGGGGAGGAGGAAGGCCCCTGCCGGGTGCTGGGCCCAATCGCCTCGCAGCTCATGGTGGAGGATGCGCTTCTTGCGAGCGAAGACGCTCTGGCCATCGCGATCCATCTCTCGCGGGTGCTCCCTTACTTCTGGGCTGGCCGCGCTTTCGGGGCGGCCCTCGGCCCAAAGGAGCTGCGGAACGTCCTGATGGCCGCCATGAAGGTTATATCGCCTCGCCTGAAGACCGACGACCCGGGAGGGAGCATCGGACGCATCCACGAGAGGCTCATGCAGGCACCCGCAGAGTTTCGCGAGGGGCTCACCGGGGTGATCACGGCCCTAACCCGCGAGCGCAGCTCCCTCAACATCACCCGCTGGATCAAGGGGATGGCGATAAGCGCCGACAGGCTCGCCCTGGTGATCGTCGCGGACCCTGAGCTTCTGCTGAGGCACCACCCTGCGGGATCGAGCGCCGAGATCGTCGAGGAGATCCAGAGTTACGCCCTGTCCGAGCCACACCTGGAGCTGAGGGCTCTCCTCGGGACCAGCGTGGTGGTTTGAGCCGGCTGTTTTTTCTCTTATCAATGGTTGAGAATCAAGCGGGTATATCGGGGATCCCTGGAACCTTGCAGCTGCTCTGCAGGTCTCAATTGGCGTGGCCACCCTGGTTTCAGCAGTATCTAGGAAAAATACAACCCAAGTGAATCTCGCGGTTGACACCCTGGCGGCATCGCGGTATCTGAACTGAGCTGATGGGCTCGCCAATGGGGCGAGCCAGGCCGGCCGAGAGGAGGATGTAGGAGATGGAAACAATCAATGATTTCAATGGAGTGAAGGTGTTCAGCGCAACCATGGCCCAGGAGCGGGAGAACCTCGGGGAGAAGGTCACGGACTGGATCCGCGGCCATTCAGAGGTGAAGGTCGTAAACACAGTGGTGACCCAGTCCTCGGATGAGGCTTTCCACTGCATAGCGATCACCCTTTTCTACAAGGAGCAGATCTAGCTCCCACGTCCCCTCTCTCCCAGTCCGGTCGGGGGCGGGGCAGGCTGCCAAGCCATGCCTGGCAGAGGCCCCTCGGGAAAGTGATTCGTCCAGATCCAGGGCCTAGGGCTTGAGGGGAGTGGCAAGTCGCAGCTTGTAGAGCGTCTTCCACTTGCCGGCTGGCTTGGCCGCGGGCGCCGCGATGCCGACCACCTCCAGCCACTTCGAGCCGATCCTGAAGACCGTGAACCCCACGAAGGGCACGTGGACTGGCTTGGCGTGCCCCCCACCTGTGGATTTGACCTGGTAGTAGGTCTTCTTGTACCAGGGCGTCCCGGCGTGGAACTTGTCGATGGAGATGCTCTGGAAGGGGCTCGGGCAAGTGAACTTTTTGTGCATCGGCCGCTTGTGATCATGGCCGAAGATGTGGGCGAGCACCGGGGTCTTCTTGGAGAGCTTCTGGTTGGGGAAGGGGCCCTTGCCGAGTTGGGCGTTTCTCAGGAGCTCGCACAGGGCCTTCCTCTCGGCCTTCTCCACTCGTTTGTTGTCGATGGCGTAGTGGGACAAAAGGACGATCTGGCGCTTGGAGGACTTCTTGAGTGAGCGCAGGAAAGTTCGTAGGAACCTGAGCGAGCCCTTGGGATCTGCGATGCGTAGCGTGGCGGATGATAGCTGCTCGATGTACTCCCGGCTGGACCCGGGCTTGAGGTTGAGCTGGACGAACCAGATGTCGTCCCAGCGCCAGGCATAGTGCCCGGTGCTGGGATCGGGGTCGTCGTACAGGTCATCGAGGGCTCCTGGCCTCTGGTACTTGGTCAGGCGCGTCAGGTAGTCCACCACCGAGTGGGGCGGGTAGTACTCCTTCCATGGGACCTGAGGCATCGGCATCCTCGGGAAGTCATGGTTGCCGTAGCCGTCGTACACCGGAAACCTCAGGGCGCCCTCGTTGCCGCAGCGTCCATAGACCCGTCGGTGCTCGGCATACTCGGCGCAGGTCAGAGGGCCGCCCGCGGGAATGGTCTCGCTCCCGGCCTGGGTAAGGTCCCCCAGGATGAGCACGCCCCTTATGTGATCGAAGATCCGGCCCGCTTTGTGGAACTTGCCCCTCTTGGGCCATCTGTGCGTCTGGATGTCGTCGCCGCTTTCGATCGCGGTGTCGATGTGGTTCAGGGCGAGGAGCATCTTCTCGTTTTGATCGAAGGCGTACTTGCCATCGCGGGGGCAGCCCTGGACCCTGCTCGTGGCGTGCGGATCCCCGAAGGCGACGAAGGTGATGTCCCGCTTGCCAAAGCCTCGCCACCATTGCATCGGGTTGAAGGGGCACTTCAGCAAGGGGTCCTGCTCGACGACGCATGGGCCGCAGTCCTCGGGGCAGGCGTGACAACCCTCGAGGTTCTCGCACTGGCCGTTGCCGCACACCGGCGGGCAAGGGCCGCAGTCTTGGGGGCAGTTGTGGCAGTACTCACCGAGCTCGCAGGGACCGTTGCCGCAGACCGCGGGGCAAGGGCCGCAGTCCATGGGGCAGGTGACGCAGTCCTCGTAGCCGTCGCAGATGGCGTTGCCGCACCCGGCCGGGCATGGGCCGCAGTCCTCGGGGCAGGAGAGGCAATCCTCGGTGGGGTCGCAGACGCCGCTCGGGCAGACCGTGGGGCAGACTCCGCAGTCGGTCGGGCAGAGCTCGCAGGTCTCGCCCGCTTCGCAGCTCGAGTCGCCGCATATCGTCGGGCAAGGGCCGCAGTCCAAGGGGCAAGAGACGCAGGACTCGGATGGATCGCAGGCGGCGTCGCCACAGGTCGCCGGGCAGAGGCCGCAGTCGGGGGCGCAGGAAGAGCAGGTCTCACCCGGCTCGCAGATCCCGTTCTGGCAGGCAGGCGGGTTGGGGCTACAGTCGGCTGGGCAGGAGGCGGGGCCCTCTTCCGGCTCGCAGTTTCCGTTGCCGCACACCGGTGGGCAGGCCCCGCAGTCCGCCGAGCAGGTGGCGCAGCCTTCGCCAGGGTCGCAGGACCCGTTTGGGCAGGCAGCGCAGTCGTGACAGTCGCCGGGGCAAGATTCGCAGGTCTCACCCGGCTCGCAGTCGCCATTGCCGCACGCTGGCGGGCAGGCCCCGCAGTCCGCCGAGCAGGTCTCGCAGGTCTCGTGGGGGTCGCAGTGGCCGCTAGGACATCCCGCGCAGAGGGGGCAGTCGGCCGGGCAGGTCTCGCAGGTCTCATCTGGCTCGCAGTCGGCGTTGCCGCAGATGGATGTCTGCGTCTCGCCGTCCTCGGCGACGGCGGAGGCGTCACTTGGGCCCGCGTCCCGGCCCTCGTCCGAGGGGTGGCTCGAGCAAGCCATCGAAAGGGGCATCGCGAGCAGGACGAGCGCGCGCAACCCGCGGCCAAAGCTCGTACACGACCGATGGGCCCAGAGCATACGGTGGGAGCGGCTAGGGCAGCTTAGGTCGAGCATCTGATGAAGATCCTGCCGTTTCAAGGAAGGGTAACGTACTTCCGGCCCGCCGGCAATTCAGCCCTCGGGCGCGGCCCCGGCCGTCCGACGGGCCAGGCGTCGTGGCTCCATTGGGGGCGGCGGCGCTAGTCTTGCAGGTCCATGGGTGGGCTTCGGGGGAGTTGGCGCCCGCCGTCGCCTGCGCCGGCGTCCTTGGGGGCGAGGCGCGGCACCTCGGGGCTCAGGGAGGTCTGGTCCTTGGGCAGGGCAACCAGGATCAGGTAAAGGGCGAGCAGGATGCCGATGAGGATCATGGACACGGCCTCGAAGGGGATCTTGCGATCCATTCCGAAGCTCACGTCCAGGGGAGACTTTCGCTGGCGCTTGAGCTTCTGCTTCACCTGGGAGAGGAAGTCATCCGAGGGGCGCTCATCGGGCAGGGCGCCGAGGGCCTCGAGGGTGCGGCGCAGGGCCTCGAGATCCGCGCGCAGCACCGGGTCCTCGGCGAGCAGAGCCTCGAGGGCCTCCCTATCGGCAGGCTCGAGGTCGCCGTCGAGGTACTCGGACAACAGCTCTTTGGCTCGCTCGCGATCCAAGCCGCCTCCTTGCTACATCTTCCGCTCAAGCGCTTCCTTGAGCGCGAGGCGAGCCCGATGCAGCCGGGACTTTATGGTTCCGATGTTCAATCCCGTGATCTCCGCGATCTCCTGGTAACTCAGGCCTTGGATGTCCCTGAGCACCACGAGCACGCGGTGCTCCTCTTCCAGGGCAGCGATCTCGCGCTGGAGGAGAACCTCCATCTGGCGCCCCGAGGCCTCCTCGTCCGGTCTGGGGATGTGCGCATGATAGGTGGTCTGCGCCGACCCGGAGCCCCTTGCCAGCTCTGCCTCGGCCACCTCGTCGAGGGGTCGCCCCAGGTGCTTCTTGCGCCTACGGAGATACTTCAGCCTGTTTTTGCAGTGGTTCACCGTGACCCGGTAGAGCCAGGTGGACAGCTTCGAGTCACCCCTGAAGGTGTCTATGGACTGGAACACAGTGACGAAGACGTCCTGGGACAGGTCCTCGGCCTCCTCGCGGTTCCCCACCATCCGGAACACCATGTTGAACACTCGTCCCTGGTAGGTCCGGACGACGGTGGCGAAGGCCCGCTCGTCTCCCCGCTTCAGCCTGCGGATGAGGCGGCGCTCGTCGAGCCGCTCGCGCTCCTCGGTGGAGAGGGCGCCAGCGGCCAGCTCGGCGCTCACGGGGTCCGCGCCATCGGGGGACTCCGCCTCAGGGGCGGTGGGGGTGGAGCCTTGGTCGCTCACGGCTCAGTTTGACGCCCGGGGGAGCGCTCCGTTCCTAAGCATGGACAGGTTCGGGTCAGGCCGGCGCCCGTGGGACGCCTGGCCCACCGCGGGCTCCATTCTACTTCACGAACAGCTTGGCAGCGAACCCGATCCGCGTCTCGATGCCGCCGTCCACCTGCTGTACGAGGAACACGTCGACGCCCGCCCTCGGGCTCACGTATCCAAAGCCCGCCGTCACGTAGGTGCCGCCGGCGAGTCCCCGGTGCATGGCGCCTGCCCGGACGGCGTACTGGCCAGCGAAGAAGCCCTCCAGACCGCCGTGGTAGTCCACCACCACGTCATCCTTGCTCGTGAAGTCGAGCATCACGTCAAAGGCAGCGGTGAGGTAGGTCTTGTAGCTGTAGGCCACCCCCATGCCCATGGACATGGGGGCGAAGGTGGACTTCTGGGGCACGAGGTTCATGCCGGTCACGCCGAGGGTGAGCCCCTCGTAGAGCAGCACCACGGCGCCCACGTCCAAGCCAATGTTGTTGATGCGGTCCACCGTGATCTCCGAGGTGTCATCCTCCGAGGTCACCTTGGCCTTGGCCTTGAAGAACTGGTACTTCACGCTGGTGCCGAGGGAGAACCTGCTCCCAAGGGGCACCGCAAGGGTGATGCCGGTCTCGTGGCCCGCTACGTCGAGCGACTGTGTCTTGGAGTTCGAGCGCTCCACCACGTCCGGGCGCATGACCAGGAGGTTGTAGTAGAGCCCGGCCGCCACCCACTTGGAGGCGACCGAGTCAACCACGCTGGAGTGGGCGTAGTGACCGTTCTTCTGCACGTGGAAGTCGTAGAAGGCCTCCACCGCGTAGGTGCGCGCGAGGGTGATGCCAGCCGGGTTGAGGAAGATGCCGCTTGCGCCGGTGGCCGCGGCCCTGAGGGCGCCGCCCATGCCCAGGCTGCGGGGCGTACCCTGTTCGGTGGCCCTCGAGCCTGGAGCGCCAGAGAGACCCAGGACCAGCATCCCGAGTAGGCCCGCCAAGGGGAGACCTTGGGGACGCCGGCTGCATGTCGTTTCTGGGTGCCGGCGGAGGGGAGATGGGCAGGCTATCGGTAGAGAACGCTCAGTCATTGGGATCACTACTATTTCTGCGACACTTTAGACCGCTTTGGGGGTCTGGCCAACTTTTCCTGCCACGAGCCCAGTCGCTGCCCATGGATGGGTCTCGGAGCCCGATACAACCCTGAGAACGTGCGAGCGTGGCTCCCAGATTCCCTGCCGCAGCGGTTCACGGCTCTTGGCTTGCGGCGGCTCGCTTCGCTCCCGAGAGCGCTCACCTCGGCCCGCCCCCAGAGTGGATTCGTCGAAGCTTGGGCATGGCAAGCGCGGCGGCTCCCACGACCCCGGCGTCCCTGCCGAGGGCTGCTCTCGTGACGGTGACCGCGCTCGCGGCCACCCTGTTGGAGTGGCGCCCAATCCCATCCCTGATGGGTCCGAGGAGCCCGTCGCCCAGGGCCGAGAGCCCCCCTCCCACCACCACCCTCTCCGGGTTCAGGGCGTTGACCAGGCTCGCAACTCCCAGCCCAAGCAGGGTGAAGGCCTCGGCGAGCACCCTCTGGCAGAGGGCATCTCCGGTGGCGGCGGCCTCGGCGACCTCCCTGGCGGAGATGCTCGCAGGCGCCTGGCCCCCTGGCCCGAGGAGCAGGGAGGGCTCGCCCCGCTCGATTGCAGCCCGGGCCTCGCGGGCGATGGCCGTGCCCGAGGCCACGGCCTCGAGGCAGCCTCTTCCCCCGCAGCCGCAGCGCGGACCGCCAGGCTGGATAACCAGGTGTCCAAGCTCTCCGGCCGCTCCCGAGGCCCCACGCATCAGCTCTCCATCCAAGAGGATTGCGCCGCCGATGCCTGTGCTCACCGTGAGGTAGATGAGGGGTGAAGCGCCCTGGCCGGCTCCGTAGCGGGCCTCCCCGAGGCCTGCGGCGTTGGCATCGTTGTCTAGAGCCACCCCGAGGCCCAGCCGCGCTCCGAGGAGGGCTCCGAGGGGCAGGCGTCCAAAGCCGGGCAGGTTGGGTGGGTCCACCATCACGCCTTGGGCGAAGTCCACTGGTCCTGGCACTCCCACCCCGACCCCAGCGAGCTCGGACAGCTCGAGGCGCGCCTCGGAGCAGAGCTCCTCCGCGGTTTTTGCGAGGACGGCGATCACTGCCTCGGGCTCCTTGGGAGTCGGCAGCTCCCTTCGGGTCCGCACCTCGCCATCTGGAGTCACGATGGCGCCCGCGATCTTGGTGCCTCCCAGGTCGAGGC
>JAVEWA010000277.1:0-8576 GCA_034004785.1 Polyangia bacterium | reverse complement strand
GGGCACGTCCCCACCTCGATGACGAATGCCACGCTGGGCGGGTGGCTCTCCACCCGCAGCGCGGGGCTCATGAGCAGCCGCGACGGCCGCATCAGCGACATGTGCCTAGGTCTGACCGCGGTGCTGGCGGACGGCCAGGTGGTGCACACCCGCGTGGCGCCCAGGCGCGCCACCGGGCCCGACCTGGCGCACCTCCTGCTGGGCGCCGAGGGGACGCTCGGGGTGATCACAGCGGCGCACCTGCGGCTCCACCAGCTGCCCATCCATCGCCAGTTCGATGCCTTCCGCTTCGAGAGCCTCGGCAGGGCGAGCGGGGCGCTCTGCCGACTTTTGGCCAGAGGCGTGAGGCCCTTGGTGACGCGGATCCAGGAGGACCCGAGGCAGCGCAAGGAGGGCGATGGAGCCTGTGGGGAGGCGGCCGCAGAGGCGGTCGCGGAGGCCACCGCAGCGGCCCCGGTTCCGGCCCCGGCCCAGGATTTGGCTGCCCAGCCGGACCCCGCCTGCCGCGTCCTCATGCTCGCCTACGAGGGTCCTCCAGATCTGGTGGAGGCCGAGGCCAGCCTGGCGCAAGAGGTGGCCCTGGAGCACGGCGGAGTGGCTCTTGGCCCCGCTCCTGCAAGGCGTTGGTGGGGGCAGCGCTTCGCTGGCGTCTTCCGGATCGGACCGCGGCTCTCGGAGCCGAGGACCATCGCCGACCAGGCCGAGGTCGGCGTGCGCTGGAGCTCGGTCGCGCCCCTCGAGGAGCGCCTGATCGAGACGCTCGAGGAGAGGGGGCTCTCCGCTCATGTGGTTGTGGAGCACGCCCGCCTCGAGAGCGCCTGCCTGAGCGTGAGCTTCGGCGGGAAGGTCCCGCAAGGGACCGACCTGTTTGCCGCTTACGACGGCGCATGGGAGGCCCTCGGACGAGCGGTGCGAGAGGCCGGGGGCGGCATGGCACACGTTTTTGGCGGGGGACGCCACCGGGCGAGATACCTGGAGGAGGGCGCGAGGGAGCGGCTGGCGCTCCTCGCCTCCGTGAAACGGCAGCTTGACCCAGCGGGGATCATGAACCCTGGGATCCTCGGGACCGAACCATGAGCCTTGAAGAATTCCAGCACGCTCTAGAGTTCTGCACCTTCTGCCCCAAGCTCTGCCGTCATACCTGCCCGGTGGGCAACGCCGAGCGCAGGGAGGCGGTGATCCCCCAGGCCAAGATGGCCATGGCCAACTTCGTGCGAACCGGCCGGGTGGAGCTGACCGCAGACACGGCCAGCGTGTTCTTCCACTGCACTGGCTGCGGTCTCTGCGGGGAGTACTGCGAGCACGACGTGGACGTGTCCCCGGTGCTCTTCGCCGCCAGGGCCATCGCCCTGGAGCAGGGAGTCGAGCTCCCCAGCATGAAGCACTTCTCGGACCGGTTCTACCGGCGGAGCGAGGCGCTCGTGCGCGAGCTCCACCAGCTGGTGCCTGAGCGCTACTTCGTGGAGGAGGCCCAAGTGGCCTACTTCCCGAGCTGTGACGCCATCGAGCATCGGCAGGAGGTGATCGGTGACACCCTCAAGGTGCTGGAGTCCGTTGGAGTGGACTACGTTGCGCTGCACGATGGCGAGTACGTATGCGCCGGGTATCCCTTCTGGGCCGCCGGGCTCATGTCCGAGCTCTCCTTTCTGGCCAAGGAGATCGCGGCGAAGCTGAACCGTTACAAGAAGATCATCTGCGACTGCCCAGCCTGCGTCTGGGTCATGCGGTTCCTGTATCCCCGTGTGGGCGCCGAGCTCACCTCGGAGGTGCTGCACGTCGCCGAGTTCATGGACAACTACGCCAGCCGCATCCAGGTCTCAACAACCGTTCCGGCGGCGTTCTACCACGACCCCTGCTACCTCGGCCGCTGGCTCGGGGTGTTCGACGCTCCGCGGCGGCTCATGGGGAGGGCGGTCAGGGAGATCAGGGAGTTCACCTGGAACCGGGAGCGGGGCTACTGCTGCGGCGGAGGCGGGCTGGTGTCGGACAACCTGCCGGAGGTCTCCCGTTTGATCGCCGCACGTCGTCTCGAGGAGGTGCAGAGGACGGACGTTCCAATGATCGTCACGGCCTGCGCCACCTGCGAGCGAAACCTGGCTAGGGAGAGCGGCAACGTCGAGGTCGTGGACCTCATGAGCCTCATAGCTCGCTGCCTGTAGCATGGCAAGCAATAGGGCGCCTCGGGTCCCCCCGCGCGTTCTGATGCCTCTAGAATCACCACTGATTTTGGATACACAGCCTTCGAGGTTCGTGATAGACACCAAATTACTGGCGTCACAGGCATCTGTTCGGCCAGTGGCGAGGGAGCGCCGCGCAAGCCATGCCGCTATACGGGCGCAAGATCTTCATCACCGGAGGAACCCGGGGTCTCGGGCGGTCCATGGCCCTCGAGTTTGCCGCTCGGCGTGCCGAGATCTGCCTCACGGGGCGTGACCAGGACGAGGCCGAGGAGGCAGCCAAGAGCACCCTGGCCACCCTTCGGGAGGAGCACCCCGACGCCGGAGAGGTTCGTATCATCGGGATGGCCTGCGAGGTCACCAGTCTCGACTCGGTGACCGAGGCCGTGAAGCGGGCCGTCGGTGAGCTCGGAGGCATCAGCGATGCGGTGGCCAACGCCGGCGAGGCAGGACGGTTCGGGCGCTTCGATCACTTGAGCGCCGAGGAGTGGCGCCACACGGTGGAGGTCAACCTCTTCGGCACGGCCCACACTTTCTACAGGTGCATCCAGCCCATTCTGGATTCGGGAGGAGGCACGCTGATGGGCCTCTCCGGCTACGGCGCCATCCGGGCACTGCCCTTCGTGAGCCCCTACTCCGTGGGCAAGGCCGGAGTCGTGCAACTGGTGCGGGTGCTCGCAAAGGAGTTCGCGGTTCATCCCCTTCGCTTCCTCGTGCTGTCCCCAGGCATCCTGGACTATGGGCTCACCAGAGGCATCTCCTGCACTCCCGAGGACGCACATCACTTTCACAACCCCTACCAGAGGGCGCTGAGGGGATTTCTGAGAAGGCCGGTGAGCGACGCGGCGCGCCTCGCCGCTTCCCTCATGGACCCGGCCAACCCCATCCCCTCCGGTTCCAAGATCTCGCTCCACAAGCCCTTCGAGGTGACCTGGGCCATGGCGCGGGCCAGGCTGAAGGTGCTTCGGGGTGGATAGGTGGCCTCCGCTTCCGGGCCGAAGTTGACACCGGGGGCCCGGGTTGGCAACGTCACCTCGTGAGGATTGCAGCCCTCGACGTCGGCAGCCGAAGGATCGGGATAGCCCTGTCCGATCCCCTTGGGTACACGGCCCAGCCCGATCACGTCATGGAACGGCGAGGCACCAGGGCCGACGTGGCCAGCTTGCTTGCTTTCTGCGCCGAGCGGGGCGTGACTGAGCTGGTGCTCGGGCTACCGCTGGAGCTGGACGGAACCGAGGCCCAGCGAGCCAGGAGGGTCAGGGTGCTCTTCGATGCTCTCGTCTCGTTGTTCGCGGGGCCGGTGCACCTCTGGGACGAGCGTCTCACCACGGTGGCGGCAGAGAGGGTCATGCTGGAGGCAGACTTGAGCCGGAGGCGACGTAAGCAGAGTATCGACATGGTGGCCGCCGCCCTGATCCTCCAGGGCTTCCTGGACCACCGGCGCCTGCAGGCGGCCCGTGAGCTGGAGCCGGGCGCTCCTCTCGGGGAGGACTGAGCCGTGCCCAGACGCATCGCCTTGGTCGTCGTTCTGGCCTCGGGCTTCGCCGCCCTCGTGGCCGCGGTCTTGGGCCTGCGTTGGATATTTGCCTACCCGGATCGGCCTCTGCACGGCCCGTCGGCCACGATGGAGCTGAAAGTGGCCGAGGGGGCCACCTTCGGCACCGTCCTCGCCGACCTGCGCCGGACGGCCGTGGTGCGCCGTCCCTTCCTCTTCCGCATGTTCGCCAACTCGAGCGGAATGGCCAGCAGGCTCCGGCCTGGCACCTACACGCTCCGTCCGGGCATGACTCCGCGGCAGCTCCTGGAGATGTTGGTCAAGGGCCCCCCAATAGTGCTCCGCCGCGTCACGGTGCCAGAGGGCAAGAACATGCTGGAGGTGGCCAGGCTGGTGGCAGAGGCAGGCGTCTGCCAGGAGAAAGAGCTCGTCGAGCACATGCGCAGCAGAAGGGTGACCCGCGAGCTGGGCATCCCTGGTCCCACCGTGGAGGGTTATCTCTTCCCGGACACCTACAAGTTCCGCCCCGGCTCGCCGCCGATGCTGGTGTTGAAGACCATGGTGAGGAGGCATCGCCAGGTGCTACGGGAGCTCAAGGAGCGCCACCCCTCCTTCCTGATCAGGCTGCGAAACCGCTTCCGCTTCGACGATCACCAGATAGTCATCATGGCGTCCCTCGTGGAGAAGGAGACCGGAGTTCCAAGGGAGCGTCCCCTCATCGCCGGAGTCTTCCTGAATCGCCTGAGCGTTCCACAGTGGAAGACGCGGAAGCTCGAGACCGATCCCACCATCGTGTACGGCTGCACCGTCCCCTCGAAGGTCTCGGATGCCTGCCGACAGTGGAAGGGCAGGATCCAGCGGATACACCTGAACGACGCCGAGAACCCCTACAACACCTACCAGCACGCTGGGCTACCGCCAGGGCCCATCGCCAACCCCGGGCGGGACGCCCTCACGGCTGTGATCAGACCCGCTGCCAGCGCCTTCCTATTCTTCGTCTCCAAGAACGACGGCAGCCACCACTTCTCAGCGACCTTCGAGGAGCACAACCGGGCGGTGGATCGATATCAGCGGAGCCGCCCCGCCCAGCCGGCTTCGGAGATGGCGCCGCCAGGCCAGGTGCGCGTTCCTGCCGAGCGGCCCGGTCCATCTCCCTGAACCCCGTCGGCAAGACTGGATCTGGATCAGAGGACTGGCCGCGATGGAGCCGAAGTGGGCGAGCTCGTCCTCGCCTTGCCTGGCCGGGGAGGCGGCACCGAAGGCCCAGGGCTCGACCTTGGGGGAGAATTCGCGGTCTCCAGCAGCTCCTCCCAGGTAGAGTCCAGGCGGGCGCCAAGGAGCTTGGCCAGCGCGAAGTGGGCAATGGCCTCACCTGGCTTGTCGCCCATCGCCGCTAGGATGCCGAGCTCGGTGTGGACCTCCGCCATGTCTGGGACCAAGGCGAGGGCCCTGAGCAGGAGCTCCCGGGCCTTGTCCCTGCGACCCATCGCGAGGAGGAGGCGGGCGGAGAGGAGCAGCTCATCGGGTGCGTCGGGAGCGCTCGCCCGCGCTCTCTGTAGGTGGGCGAGGGCCTCGTGGAGGTAGTCGGCGCCCGCCCCACGGTCACCGCGAGCGGCGGCCCGGTCGGCCATGGTGGCGTAGGACCGGGCCGTGTCAACCTGGGCGGCGGCGTTGCGGGGATCGCGCGCGAGGGCCTGGGAGAGCCTCGTCACGGCTTGTCTGTGCATGCCGAGCTGCTGCAGAGCGAGCCCGTCGAGGTGGAATGCCCTCGCCGCCGCAGTTGGCAAGGCGTAAAGAGGGCCGAGCTTCTCGCGCGCCGCCCAGGGACGACCCTGGGCGAGGAGAGTCTGGGCCTCTTCCAGCCGGGTACGCGCCGCGCGTCCGAGGGACCCAGGGAGCGGGAAGAGGGCGAGCGCGATCCCCAGCGCAAGGGCGAGGGCACATGTGGGCAGCAGCCGCGCGAGCCCCCTCGTGCGGCTGGCGATCTCGAAGACACCTGCTGCCGCTGCCACGGCCAGGATCGGGGCCAGGGTAATCCTCGCCTCGGCGGAAGCGGGCAGGAGCAGCCCCACCAGGAGGTGAGCCGCGAGGCTGGCTAGGAGCCAGCGGCGGCCTCGGAGACCGGCGAAGGCGAGGCCGAAGAACCCCAGGGCGAGCAGCAGGGAGAAAGGCAAGGCCGCCAGGCGCATGGCGAGCGGCCGCTCCCCGAACGGGCCGATGCTGCTCGAGGAGGGGAGCTCCTCGGCGTGGGCGAAAAGCAGCGCCTTCCGGCCCAGCCTGGCCATGGTTTCCGCGGGCGCCGCGGCGGCGCCCTTCGCGGCGAGCCGCGCGTAGTGTCCGGAGGTCTCGGCAGGGGAGGCAGGCTGTCTATCTAAGGCGCCGGCGGCCCGTTGCCGGGCCTCCTGGAAGTGGAGCCTGCGAGGAGAGGTGAAACCGGGAGGCGCCACGTCCTCGCCCGAGGCGCCGGGGTGGTTTGCCACGTAGAGCTCCAGACCATAACGCGCTGGCAAGAGGGTGCCGGCTGCGCCGGAGAGGGAGTTCCTGAGGAAGAGGGGCGTGAGGACGATGGCGAGGCCCGCGGCGACGAACCCCGCCCGTGCCGCCGGGCCAGCCACTCTCCAGAGGGGCTTTCGCAGGAGGCCGGGCAGGGCGCTCAGGCCCGAAAGGAGCGGGGCGAGGAGCATCCAGGGGCGCGCCCAGACCGCGAGGCCCCACAGGGCTCCGGCCCAGCCCGCCAGGAGGGGGCGCGTCCGGTCCGCACCGGAGATGGAGGCCACCAGGGCGGCGAGCTGGAGCGCCATTGCCAGGGTCACTGGGAGAGCCAGGCATTCGAAGTGCAAGAGGGGGCCGTAGAGGCCGAGGAGGCCGGCAGCCATTACACCTGCCTCTGGGGAGGCGACCCTGAGGCCCAACCAGAAGGTGAGGACGAGGACGAGGAGACCCAGGAAAGACTGGGCGGCGGCGAGCCGGCTCTGGGACTCCCCGAGGAGGGACGAGAACGCGCCGAGCACGAGGGGGTAGAGGGGATCCGAGGCCAGGTGCTCGGGTCCATGAAGGTAGCCGTACGCGATCTGCCTGGAGAGGGCTCCGTGCTCTGCGGCGGCGCCCATGAGGTTCTGCCGGTCAGGGCCTGAGTCCAGGTGCTCCTTGAGGTGGGCGGTTCTGAGCCCGATCCCCATCACGAGCACTGCCGCCAGGCCGGCGAGGATTGAGGAGCGGCGCCACCATGGGCGCGTTTCGAGGCTATCTGTCACGGCTGCAACATCTGGAGGAGGTCCGCGGGGGATCCCAGGGCGTGAGCTGGCTCGGCGGCCAGGCAGGCCTCGGGGGCGCCGTATCCCCATGAGGCCCAGATCCCCACCGCGCCGGCCGCTCGGGCCGCGAGGAGATCCCCCGGCGTGTCGCCCACGTACCACATCTCGTCAGGGGGTACGGCGAGGTCCCTGGCGATGGCGTGCAGGAGGTCGGGCGCGGGCTTGTAGGGCATGTCGGGAGCCGTGCCCCGCCAGGCGTGAAAGAGATCGAGCAGGCCGAAGGCCTCGAGCACGATGCGCGTCTGCTCGGGCCGCTTCGTCGTGGCGCATCCGAGAAGGATGCCCTCTGGCAAGGACCGCAGGAGCTCATCGACGCCTGGGTACAGGCGGCTCTGGTCCCGGCAGTGGAGAGCATAGTGGTCGCGATATGCAGCGGCTGCCGCCTCGATTCCGTCGGCGTCGATGGATGGAGCGGCGGCCGAGATCATCTCGCCGAGCGGTCTCCCCACCAGGGCGCCCAGCGCCTCCGGGCCAAGGACACTAGGGGCAGAGAGGCGCTCGAGCGCGGCCTCGAGGCTGGAGACGATGTCGGCTCTCGAGTCAACCAGGGTGCCGTCGAGATCGAACACCAGGGCGCGCATCCGGGGCACCGCTACTTCACCGCGGCAACCAGGGAGAACACCGCGGCGCCGGCGGCGGTGAGCAGAGTCAGGTACAGACCGAAGCTCGGGGTCGCCGCGGTGGCGGTCTTGTATGCCAGGCCGGCCATGAGGCCGGCGCCCGCCACGAGGAAAACCTGGCCGAGCACCAGCAGGACCCAGCGGTAGGTTACGCGAACCCAGAAGATCACGAGCGCGAGGAGTGCCAGCGCGGCCGACAGGGCCCCCTTGCCTTCGATGCCCGAGACGAAGCCCTCCCCACGCACGTGGAACCACGGCAAGAAAGCGCAGACTAGGAGGAGCGAGAGCCCGAAGAGGGTCACTTTCTCCATGGGGCGAAGGCGCCTGTAGGCGAGGTGGATATGCGCCCAGAGGTCTCCCGCCGCCGTATCCTCCACCGCCACCGCGGCGCCCTGGGCAGCGCCGCGGCTCGCCGCCGCAGAGGCGCGGCGGCCCCCGGACAGGTCCGAAACCTTGACTATCCGGGTCTCCTTCTGGCGCTCCGGGTCCATCTGCAAGATGCTCGTGCCGTCGGTGTGGCCCGATAGATCCGGCGCCTCGCCTCCATAGGGCATCCCCGGAGGGGCCAGGGGGGGCGCGGACAGGTAGGGCGCGGCCTGCCGTTCGGCTGCGCCCGGCGCCGTGGTGGAGTCCAGAAACGCGGCGTTCAGGATGGCGTCGCACTGGGGACATATGGCCGAGGCGTCAGGGATGGCACCGTTGCAATGTGGACAACGCATGGCCGGACATTCTAGCACAGGAGAGCGCAGGGGACCGTAACTTGCATGGAGCTAACCGCTCGGGCGAGAACCGGCCTGGGGAATTGGGGAGCAGGGCCGCTAGGGGAGCTTCACGGCGGCCCATCGGGTGGGTGGGGCAGCCGTGGGGGGGCGTGAGGCGAGACGTGCCATGCGGGCCGTCTCGGCCCTTCGTCGCAGGTAGCTCCAGTGGACATCGGGAGGCAGGCGGTTGGAGATGCACCTGGCCGACA
>JAVEWA010000276.1:0-8576 GCA_034004785.1 Polyangia bacterium | reverse complement strand
TGCCTCCGGCCATTACGGTCCACTCGTGCCTCCGCCGCGCCGCGAAGGGGTGATCTGAGGTGCCGGGTGCGGTAGTCCCGCATGCCGGGATCTGCGGGGGGGGGGAGCGACCTGTCTCATTCCGGGGACGGGTCGCCTCCCCTATCCCAACTGGGCTCCACCCTGGGCAGGGTTGCCTTTGCCTGCGCCAAGGGGATAAACTTCGATCCATGAGCTCGAAAAGAACCTCGCGGCTCCTTCGGGGCGCCGCCTGGCCTGCGCTCCTGGCAATCCTCGGGTGCCCCTGGCTCGCTCCTGGGTGCAGCTTCGACCGGGCCGGGCTTCCCATCCCCCGCGACGCCCAGGTAGTGCCCGACGGGCAGGTCCAGCCCGACGGGGCGGTGATCCCCGACGGGGCGGTGATCCCCGACGGGGCGGTGATCCCCGACGGGGCGGTGATCCCCGACGGGGCGGTGATCCCCGACGCGGTGGTGATCCCCGACGCGGTGGTGATCCCCGACGTGGTGGTGATCCCCGACGCGGTGGTGGTCACCTGTGTTCCCTCTAGCTGCCCTCTCGGCTGCAACACCCTGCTCGACCGCTGCAACCGGCTGGACCCCTTGAACTTCGACGTCCAGGCCTTCTATGGCGCGATCACTGCGGGCTTCAGCGTCCCGACCGGCCAGAAGATCACGGTGAACACCGACACCGGGATGATCAACGACTCGATGTCCGTGCTGCGGCCCGCGGGCAGCCCGGGCCAGGCCCTGAACGGCTACTACTACAACGAGATCACCCAGGCCGGGGGAGTGCCCCTGGCGATCTTCGGGGTGAGCAGCCTGGACATCCCCGACGGCTCGCGCCTCACGGTGACGGGCTCCAAGGCGGCGGCCTTCTACGTGAAGGGAGACATGACCTTCGGAGGTATGCTGGAGGCCTGGGGCTTGTACGAGGTCCCAGGGCCCGGCGGGGGCGGAGGTGGCCTAATGGATGGCGCGAACGGGCTCGCGTGCGTCATGGGCGCCTTTGGCCGGGGCGGAGGCCAGGAGGGGAGCGGCGACTACCAGGTGGAGGCCGGCGGCGGGGGCGGAGGCTTTGGCGGGAACGGAGGCACGGGCGGCAACGGGCAGTACTCAGGCGTCACCACAGCCAACGGCGGCGCTGGCGGGGCGTCCACCTTGATCTCGAGCCCCCTTCAGCCCCTCACCGGGGGCTGCGGCGGCGGGGCGGGGGGCGGGCCAGACACGGCGGGGGCGGCGCCCAACAACGGCGGCTCCGGAGGCGGGGGCGGGGGTGGAGTCCAGTTCTCGGTAAATGGCCTCCTGAGGGTGACCAGCACGGCGATCATGGACGTGGGCGGAGGCCAGGGCCAGGGTGGGCTGCACGGCGCCGGGGGCGGGGGCGGCGGCTCGGGAGGGGGGTTGCTGCTCGAGGCCGCGGATCTCGAGGTGCAGGGGATTCTCGTGTCGAACGGCGGCGGGGCCGGGGCTGGCGCGCCCAACGTCGCGGGCGACGGCGCGGACGGGTCCTATGCCTTGCCGTCGAGCCAGCGCGCTCCGGGAGGGGTGGGCACGAGCTGGGGCGGCAACGGAGGCAGCGGCGGGGCCGGGTCGGGCTTTGGTGGAACCAATGGGCAGGCCGACGCCAACGGCGGCGGAGGCGGCGGGGCGGTTGGGGTCATCCTGCTGGCTTCGCAAGGGAGCCTGGTCCTGACGGGCTCTCTCATCTCACCCAGCAACTACTTCACCCTGAACACGGTGAGTGTCTGGTAGCACCCGAGGATCCCTTCGCAGATGTTTGACGAGATAAGGGCGCAGCTGGCAGAGGCCGACCAGAAGGGCGGCGCCGTCCTAGTGGTGGCCAACGCCACCAACATGAAGATCTGGAACGGGGTGGTGGGCAGGGAGGCGGGGGACCGGTACCTGGCGGCCATGGCGGAGCGGCTTCGCCACCCGTCGGACGGCTGCTGGCGCTCGGGTGGTGACGAGCTCCTCGCGGTTTTTCACGGCGAGCTCGAGCGGACGAGGGCGCGGCTGGCCGGGCTCTCCTGGATGCTCCACAGCGTGGTGAGCGCCACCCTGGGCTGGCGCTTCGGCTTCCCGAGCGGCGAGACCTCGCCCTTCTTCCCGAGCCGTCTGGTGGAGGCCCAGGTCTGCCCGCGCTTCGGGTTCGTCGCCATCGAGCCGGGCGTCGCCGGGCAGCTCGAGGAGGCCCTCGCTCGCGCGAGGGCCCACGCCGAGGCCCACGCCGAGGCGGCCTTCCAGGCGGACTGGGCCCCCCTCGCCTCGGGTCCCTGGCGGGGCTTCGCGCCGCTCCTTCGGGGTCTCATAACCCGCAAGACAATCGGGGGCGTTGCCTGTCCCCGCTGCGGCGTGCCCGTGATGGAGGCCGAGGATCTGGGAGCCGGAGTGTCCTCCGAGCGCTGCCGGGTCTGCGGCTCGAGCTACGAGCGCTACGAGCACATGGTGGTGTTCGGCGAGGAGCGGGAGGCTTCCTTCTCCTGACAAGCCCCGCGCCCGGCCCGGTCGCCAGGCGTCGAGGCCGAGATGGTCGGGGTGAGCTCAGGGGCGCTCCGGTGGAGGCCGGCGGGGTATCTCTCCTTGGCGAGGGCTCAGGGGCGCTCCGGTGGAGGCCGGCGGGGTATCTCTCCTTGGCGAGGGCTCAGGGGCGCTCCGGTGGAGGCCGGCGGGGATCTTCCCTGGGCGGGACCTTTCGCGGGACCTTTCGCGGGACCTTTCGCGGGACCTTTCGCGGGACCTTTCGCGGCACCGCCTCCTTGATCTGCTTTGTGGCTTCCTTGAAGGTCTTCTCGGTGCGCTTCACCCGCTCCTTGATGCGATCGATGGTCTTGCCCAGGCGCTCCGAGGAGGCCTTGAGGGAGCGCCTCTCCCTGTCGAGGTTCGGCATGGGCGCGCCTTCCCGCGGCGGCGGCTCGGGAGCCGCCCGGGGAGGGGGCTCCGGCTGCCCGCCTTTCGGCCTCGTGGACCGGACGCGCCAGGGGCCCGGATCCCCCGCGGCCCGGGCCCGCTCCTGCTGCTGCTTCCAGCGCCACCGCTGCCACCAGGGCGTGGCGGTCCTCGGGCCGTGCTTCTGCCGGTCCGCCTCCGACACGGTGGGGCCCTGGTCCTCGGGGCAGCCGTCCGAGTCCTCGAAGCCGTCGGCGTCCTCGGGCTCGTCGGGGCAGCGGTCCTCGGCGTCCGGTATTCCGTCGCCGTCCCGGTCTGGGGCCTTGGGCTTGGCCTTGCTCACGCCGGGCGTCGTGAAGGTGAACCCCAGGTCCACGTACATCCGGTAGCGCGGGAGGTCCGCGCCCCGGACGATAGCCACTCCCCAGCCCACGTCCACGAAGAACCGCTGCACGTTCCAGAAGCGCAGCCCGAAGCGCCCCTCCACCGGGGTCGCCTTGACGGTCCGGAAGAGCTCAGAGGTCTGGCTGGCGGCCACCACCTCGGCCCACAGGTGCAGCGGGAGGCCCAGGTCGTTGAAGGAGAAGAGAAACCCGGCTCCGAGGAGGAGGGCGTCGTCAATGGCCAGCTCCTCGAAGCGCTGCTCGGTGGACCTGAATACGTAGCCCAGGTTGAGGGCGAAGATTACGGTGCGGCTCACCCAGACGTCCAGGATCAGGCGGCTGTCGAGGACAACCCCTTCGGAGCCAGCGAAGCGATCGACCTGGCCAGTCGGGGTGGTGAGGCTCGCCGCCAGGGCGAGGCCCACGCCGTAGCGGCGGGGATCCACCAGCACGCCCTTGGCGTGGAGCCTCAGATCTCCGAGGGCGTAGGGCCGCACCGGCGGGTGGGTCACCCCCTCCTGGTCGGTAAAGGACTGCCCCTGCTGGTTGATGATGAAGGGCAGGGCGAAGCCCAGCTCCAGGTATGGGAGCCCGACGAGCGCCCTCAGCTCGGCCATGTGTTGGTCCGAGACGAGGCTCCTGGTGCCAACGAGCCCGGCGTGCTCGCCCCGCACCGGGGAGCGGGCGTAGGCGTAGAGCAGGCCCACGAGCCACTGGTAGCGGGGCTCCACCGGGCTCAGGCCGAGGGCAGAGATCCGCTCCGCGCCAAGCTGGGTGCGAAAGTGGGCCGTGGAGTCCACTCCCTGCTGGGCCCGGGCGAGGGGCCCCGGCGCCCCGAGGGAGGTCGCGAGGAAGGTCGCGGCAAGGAGAGCCCGGGCCCAGGGCCAGGGTCCAAGGGCCCTGGGCAGGCGCCTGGATGGGTCCTGGCGATGGCTCACGCCGGGACCTCCAGGAACCTGGCGACGAGCCTCGCGCCGAAGCCGTCGTCGCGCCTCGGGCCCGATAGGATCCGATCCACGAAGGGGGCGAGCTCGGGCCGCCGGTCCGCAAAGCCCCGAAGCAAGGCCTCGCCCTCCTGGGGGGCGATCTCGGGGTGGGCCTGCACGCCCCACACCGGGAGGCCCTCGATGGCGTAGGCGTGCACCTGGCAGCTCTCGGTGCGGCCGAGGACGCGCCAGCTCGGGGGCAGCTCGCAGACCTCGTCGAAGTGGCAGGAGAACATCCAGAGCTCGGGCTCGGCGCCGTCGAAGGGGGGCTCTCCGGAGCAGACGGTCACCGGGAGCCAGCCGAGCTCCGGCATTGCAGCGCGCCTGACGTGGCGCGGGCCCAGCAGGGCGCGGGCGATGAGCTGGTGGCCGAAGCAGGAGCCCAGCACCGCCCTGCGGGCCTCCACCGCCTGCCGGATGAGGGCCTCCGCCGGGCCGAACCAGGCCTGGGGCTCCACCACCGAGGCCTCGGAGCCCGTCACGATGAGGTGGGAGAAGCCGCCAGCCTCTCCGAGGAGCGCCTCGGCGGAGGCGAAGTCCGCCGGGCGGAGGGCGCGGGATGGGGCGTCCCCGAGGAGGGCGCGCCAGTGCTCGACGGGCCGGTAGAGGCTCACGTCCACTGAGAGATCCAGGATGAGCACGCTCGGCGGGGACATGGCGACGGTCCTAACCAAGGGTGAAGGGCGGGCGTCCGTCCGACGCCCGCCTCGGGCGTCCTCGCCGCCTCGGTGCGGCTCTGGCCTCGCCCCGGGAAAAAATGACCTGGGACGGGGCGCTGGGCGTCGGGCTCTCCGGCGAGGCGCGGATCATTACAGCATGGCCGCTCGACAGGGTCAATCGGCCCTGGGAGCCGATCAGGGCCGCGTGGCGCCTGTTCAAGGGGCGCCTGTTCAAGGGCCCTGTCCAATGGGCGCCTGTTCAAGGGGCCTGTCCAATGGGCGCCTGCCCAATGGGCGCCTGTTCAACTGCCCAAGGGGCGCCTTGACCCACAGGGGCGGATCATCGATGATGCCGCCCATGTTCGCCAAGGCGCATGGAGGCGGCCAAGGGCTGACCGCCGTGGCGGCTCTGCTGGGCTCGATCCTCGCCGGCTGCGGCGACGGCCGCGAGTGCTTGACCAGGGACGACTGTCCCCAGGGACAGATCTGCGTGATGGGCGAGTGCCGGCCCGAGGCGACCAAGGACGCCGGGTCCGATGGGGGCGGACAGGACTCGGGCCTCCCCGACGCGGGATCTCCAGACGGGAGCCTGCCCGACGGAGGCCACCCCGACGCCGGGGGATGCCAGTACGTCGACGACGGGGTCATCAACCGGCAGGAGCTGGTGATCGAGGTGGGCCTTGGCGCCACCTACCGCGTGAACCAGACCTCCCCGGTGGCCGTGGATCTCGTGGGCCAGATGTCCGGAGGTGAGCCGCTCTGGGACTTCACCAGCTCGACCTCGCCTGACCGGAGCGTGGTGGACGAGCTCCTGCCAGTCGCGGGCACCTGGTTCGCCTCGGACTTTCCCGACGCCACCTACTCGGCCCTCATCGACGAGTCCACGGGCACCCTCGGCGTGTATCGCGTCACCCCGGACGCGGTGTCCATGCTGGGTATCGTGAGCCAGGAGGAGAACAAGACCATCCTGACCTATGACCCGCCCGTGGACCTCATGAGGTTCCCCATCGAGCTCGGCGACAGCTACATCGTGGAGACCACCAGCTCCGGCTACTACAACTGGACCATGACCACCTTGGAGGAGACCTACGAGCTCACGGTGGACGCCCGGGGCCGGGTGGTGGTGCCGGCGGGCAGCTTCCACGCCCTGCGGCTCCGGACCGACTTCACCCAGCACATCCCCTACACCATGATCTGGGTGGAGCGGATCATCTACGTCTGGGTGACCGAGTGCTTCGGAGTGGTGGCGAGGGTCCGATCCGAGGATGACGAGACCGAGCCCCTCTTCACGAGCGCCGCCGAGCTGCGGCGAATGACCCTGTAGCCCGCTAGGTAGCATGACCATCAACCCCGACCCGCCCATCGTAGGCGCCTCGCTTCCTCGCGGCGACGAGCCCTGGCAGGGCCGGCTCAATCGGGCCCCGGCAGAGCGCGGAAGGCCCAGGCAGCTCGGGCGCCAGCTCGGGCGCCAGCTCGGGCGCCAGCTCGGGCGCCAACTCGGGCGCCAGCTCGGGCGCCAGCTCGGGCGCCAGCTCGGGCGCCAGCTCGGGTGCCTGCTCGGGTGCCTGCTCGGGTGCCTGCTCGGGTGCGCTCTCGGCGGCTGCCCTCGCTTCGAGGCGGGCCCGGTCGCCTACCCAGCGCCCAAGGAGCGCTTCGTCTCGGTTGCAGGCCGCAGGATCCACTTCGTGGAGCAGGGCAAGAAGGACGGGCCAGCGGTGCTCTTCGTCCACGGCTTCGCCTCCTCCTGGGTGGTCTGGGAGCGCCTCATGAAGGATCTCGGCGCGACCCATCGCGTGGTGGCCCTGGACCTCCCCGGCTTCGGCTACTCGGACAAGCGCGCCGGGGACTACTCGCCCCAGGGCCTCGGGGAGCTCCTGGCCGCCTTCATGACGGCGAGAGGGATGGAGCGGGCCCACCTGGTGGCCCACTCCTGGGGCAGCTCCGTGGCCCTCGCCCTCGCCCACCGCCATCCCGCGCGGGTGCAGAGCCTCACCCTCATGGGGGCCTGGATCTACGACGATCAGCTCGCGCCCTTCCAGCGCTGGGCCAGGGCCCGGGGCCTGGGCGAGGCCCTCTTCGCCATGTTCTACAAGGAGCGGGTGGGAGACAGGATGGCCCTGGCCTTCCACGATCCCGACCGATACGTGACCCACGGCTTCATAGGGCTCGTCAAGGCGGCCCTCGAGCGGCCGGGCGCGGTGGCCGCGGCCCTTGCCGCCACGAGGCAGCAGCGCCTGGGCGAGCTCGAGGAGCACTACCCCAGGGTGAAGGCGCCCGCGCTGCTCCTCTGGGGCAGGGAGGACGACGTGGCCCTGCTCGGCTTCGGGGAGCGCCTCGCCCGGGACCTGCCACGGGCCCGGCTGCGGGTCTTTGCCCGCTGCGGTCACTTCCCCATGATCGAGGCCTACGGCGCCACTCTCGACGCCCTCAGGGATCACCTGGAGGCGTCGCGGTGATACGCCCCTGTCTAGACAGTCGCCGCTCCCAAGGGGCGGCTGGCGCCAGAGGGCGAGCCCCCCTGATCGCGGGCCTCGCCCTGGCTCTGGCTTCCGTCGTCGCGGTCGCGCTAGGCTCGACCGAGGCCCGGGCCCAGCTCGCGCCGCCGAGCCCCGGGGCCGAGGCACTGGAGCGCAGGGACCCCAAGACCCTCTCCCTGGAGGGCTACCTGAGGATCCGGGGAGACGTTTTTTACAACCTGGATCTCGACCACGGCCCGACCCCTTCGGGGAGCACCCTCTTCCCCCTGCCCGCGGGGAGGCCGAAGGGGCAGCTGCTCGAGAGCGCGAACATGCGCCTCCGCCTGGAGCCGGCCTGGCGCGTCAGCAGGTCCGTCCGGGTGCTCGCCCAGGTGGACGTGCTGGACAACGTGGTGCTCGGCAGCACCCCCCAGGGCCTGCCGAGGGACCGCTGGACCCCCATGATCGGCGCCACCCTCGGCCAGGAGTCCCCCGAGTCCGGGACCAACGGCTGGCAGGACGCGGTGGTGGTCAGGCGGGCCTGGGGCGAGGTGCTGCTGCCCTTCGGGGTGCTCTCGGTGGGCCGGCAGGGCGCCCTGGTGAACTGGGGCACGGGCTTCTTCATCAACGCGGGCAAGGACATCGACGCCGACCGCGCCGACGCAGCCGACAGGATCCTATTCGCCACGAGCCTCCTCGATCATCTTTTGCTCTTGGCCTTCGAATGGAGCGCCACCGGCCCCACCTCGGCCTCCACCTGGCCCGCCGAGCAGCCCTTCAGCGTGGAGCGGCTGGACGACGTGAGGACCTGGGCCCTCGGCTTTGCGCGCTATGACGGCGACGGCGGCCTCGGGCGGCGGCTGAGGGCCGGGGTCTGGTCGGTGAACTACGGCGTCATCGCCAGCTACCGCTCCCAGCGGTTGGACGTGCCCCTGTACTACGCGCCGGGCGGGCTGGAGGCGGCCTACGGCCCCCAGAGCACGGTGCGGCGGGACCAGCACACGGTGAGCGCGGATCTCTGGTTCAGGCTGGCCCACAGGTCTTTCAGGCTGGAGCTGGAGGCTGCGGTGATCTGGGGCCGCATCGGGGACGCCTCCCTGGACCCGGGCCTCTCCATCGACCAGCCCATCCAGTCGCTCCAGTACGGCGGCGTGATCCAGGCGAGCTGGGCCCTCGGAAGGAGCGGCGTGTCCCTGGGCATTGAGGT
>JAVEWA010000275.1:0-8630 GCA_034004785.1 Polyangia bacterium | reverse complement strand
GCGTCGACTATGTCCACATGCCCACATATGGGAATGCCTGCCTTCACAAGACGGCCAATGCGGACTACTCGGAAGGTCCCACAACACGTTGTGCATATGGCGATACGCAGTTCCCTCAGGCATATCACGTTTGGAAGACGCTTGCGTCCGAGCTACCCAGAATCGCACCACACCTACGGCGAACAAAGATTAGGGTGCTTGTTTCGGATACTGGCTTGAGCCCTGATACGCTCGGACCAAACGGTGCCTTCCATGACATGGCTTCCCAGGGGCGCCTCTACTGGCTAGGTGAATGGGGAACGTCTATTATTGACGGTTTTCCAGGAGGACATGGTACCCAGGTATCTAGCATTATTGCTGCTAAAAACGTACCAGGCGCTATAATGGAGGGGGAGGCTAGCGCTTTTATCCGAGATAATATGTATCTGTTCATACGCCCAATGGGTCTTAGTGTAGGATTAGGGCTCATGTTTAGTAAGAGGTATGTAGCATATGCTCATGTCGTAAATATGTCTTGGGATGTGAGTGGTTCACACCTAGCTATGGATAGAGCATCAACAATATTTCACGACATAGCATATGAAAATCCACAGACTTTGTTCGTGGTTGTAGCTCCAAATCAACATAGAGTGCTTAGTTGGCTTAGTCCGTTCGCAGGAGTGGTCGCGCCGAACGTCATAGGAGTCATGGGCACTGCTAAATGTGACCCTTCGTTATTGTGGTCCACCGACATCGGATGGGATAATAGTGCCGGTGATTTTCCCGCTGGCCATATTATTGCTGCGCCAGCAGTTGATATACCAGTGGCAAAGCCGAATGGTACATACGGAGTCGAGTCTGGTAACTCATTTGCTGTTCCACAGGTATCTTCGCTCGCCGCGGTCCTGCGCTGGCTGCAGCCCTCATGGAGCGCGGCAGATGTAAAAGAGTACCTACTCAGCGGTCAGCCCTCCATTCCCAATCATTTCTATGCTCGTGATGCAATGATGCCAACCGACCCGGACATGGTGTATCCGGTGATCGACTTCTACCTTGCGATCATTGCACAGCTCCGCAATCTGGCAGGAACGAACGCCACAGCGACCTCCAGGATAGACAAGCTGACGAGCTGTGCCAACCTCAGCGAAGCTCCATGCGGGCTCCACGACACTGACAGCGCCGGCTACGTGATGGCTCGCACCTGCGGTTCTCGGTTCGACTTCTGGGTCTCAGGCGTTGGACCGGGAGCTCATGTCGAGTTCATGGACGCAGATCCAGATCATGGAGGCTTCTTCATCGTTCAGCCCGCCGGCTGGGGGATCGAAATCAACACTCGTTGGGGTACTGCATTGACGATTACCAACCGGCAAGACCAACTTGAGCTTGGTTTCGCATATGGCCTCAATCCTGACATTCCGCCCCCCCCGGGCAAGGCAAATCTTGCGTACGTCGTAACGAGCGACAGTCCCCCTTCTCTGGGATACGCCAACGATAATCCGCAGAACCACATTGTGTTCACATCCTGCCAGATCAATCAGCGATTTGGCGGTGGTTTCACGGAGAAGCCAGATGTGAATGAGCCTTGGGAGGGCTGGATCGAGGGAGAAATAGTCGGAGGCATCCTTTGGGCGCCCAACGGTGACTTCTCGAGAGCCACTAATAGGGAAATGCACGGGGTGTTCCGCTGGCCCTTCACCGTGAACGATCCCGAGACTTACCGATATTTGGACGGGATCTGTTATGGTGGAAGTGAAAGGCTCTTCATTCCATGAAACGGCACAGGTTAGTAGTCGGAATCTTCGCCCTTCTGGTGGTGACGACGTGTTGCTGTGGGGAGTCTCGTGTTTCCGTCGCAGATCTAGCGTCCAGGGCTCGCGCACTGGCTCCCTTCTGTAGTGAGAAACAGTACGCAGAGGTTCCGAAATATACTTGTCCCCCGGAGCGGTGTGGCTGCGATTTTCCTATGCGTCCAACGGATCCATTTGATGAGATTCCAATAAAGCATCGCCCTCAAATTCAATGGGTTTACTCCAGGAGGCATCTGATCATTCGGGTAGAACCAGAGAGCAGTGTGCTAGCGGTGCACAGGTTGGCGAGGGAGTACCTTCATGGCGAGGTTACTGGCCAGTCGCCGGAGTCCCATATGAACTACTACGTTGTTCGCCTACTTTCGAATGCTCGATGGGACGTCAGCAGTGCTATTGTTCGTGCCAAGAAACACAAAATGATCATTGACGCGGGAAGGGCATCGTTTCCTTACCCATACGAACGGTATCATAAATCAAAGAACAGCCAGACGCGGCTGGACAGTATTGATACTCCGCGTTAGGGAGCGATCGCCCTATGCCGGGGCCCCAGGCAGGCCCAGGAAGCAGGAGCCCACGATGAGCAGCCAAGAGGTGACCGAAGATACGCCGATGGAGGATATCGAGCTCACTCCGGAGGAGTTGGCCGAGTCTCAGGTCAGCGCCAGGCAGTTCGGCGAGCGTATGCTCCTGGGCGATGGCCCCGACCCGGCCTTGCGGTCGGTCAACGAGACCCTGATGCCCGGCGGCGCGCTGGTCACCACCGAGGAGCACGAAGACCTGAGGGTCGAGCTGCCAGAGGATCTGGCCGACGCCGCGGTGGTCAAGACGCTTCACGAGACGCGGGAGCGCTACGACTTCACGGTGTCGGTCAGCCGGATCGAGCTCGATGTCGAGAAGAAGGTTGTGGTCAAGCCAGACGGGGAGCGCGCGGTCGTGGCAGCGTCGACTGTTTCGCTGCACCCTCGAGGGACGCTTTGCTCTCGACGTCGTTCGCACCGTCATGCAGACGACCGTGGCCGCCAGCGTGCCCATCCGTGAGTACCTCGAGTCCGTCCTGCGCGCGGATGCCGAGGAGATCGCCGCTCATCCCGAACGATTCACGCCGCGCGCCTGGGCGGCCAACCACTCGAGCGAGTAGCCCTCCAAGCCCCGAGATCGTTCCGACCAGCAAAACGCCTTCGTTGCCCGATCACCCAAATCGGGTGCCTGCTTCGTTTTGACCAGTTTCGGCGCCGGGCTCAACAAGGGCCCAGGGGGGCCGGGGGGCCGGGAGGCCCGACAATGCACTGGGTACTGTCGACGACGCGGGACTGTTGGCAACGACGCCACCACCGTCATCTGCACAACGCCGAGCGCCAAACAGAAGGAGGCCTACCGGCTGCTCGAGGCGATAACCGTGTAGCCAGTACCATGCACCTCGATTTCTCGGTAACCCTCGGTGGTGTCGTAGCTTTCAGCGTTGGAGGCGAAGGAACTTCGCTCTATGCGGCCGAGGGGGGACCGGCAGGGGCGGAGGCCCCGACTGCCCTCCGAGGCCCAGGCCAGCGGGATCGGTCTGCCAGCCCCTGGCGACATGAGGCGCGCGATCATCGCCGCCCAAGCCTGGGGTGGTCGCGAGAAACACCAGAGCGTTTAGCGGCCATTGTTTCGCGCAGGCATCGCCTTCGCGCAATCATCGGCTTCTTCCCGAATGCAGTCGTCGTTGCTCCGGACGGGCTGTAGAGAGCGCAGAGGAGATCGCGTAACCGGCATTGTGTTGCCCTGGATCGGGGTGGCCTTCCCCTATTTCTGGTCTTCGTTCTGGCGGCGGTCGTCATACTCCAGACGGAGCAGACTTGTCGGCCATGGCCCTCACGCTCCTCTCGGTGGCCGGTTCAGGAGCCCGACCGGGCCGCAATCGTGCCGTCCCACAGGCGGTGGAGGAACTCGCGGTAGGGCAATAGGAGGATCCCGTCGCGCTCTCGCGGCCAGCGCTCGTTGCACACCATCACGGCGATCCGCGGCCCGTGATCCGCCCTGAACGCCCGCAGCCCGCGGAGATCGCGGTCGTCGACGCGGTCCGTGCCCTTGACCTCGATGGCTACCTCGCCGCGATCGAGGACGAAGTCCACCTCGATCCCGGTCTTGGTCCGCCAGGAGGAGATCCCGTACCCGAGTCCCGAGTAGCTGGAGTGGGCCGCGAGCTCGGTGAGCACGAGATGCTCCAGGGCGCGGCCGAACTGCTCTCCCCGCTCCTCGGCGATGCTTCTCCTGGCGAGGGCTCCGGCCACCCCCACGTCGAACAGGTAGAACTTGGGCGCCTTGCCGATCACCTGGCGCTCCTGGCGGGTCTTGAACGGCGGGACCAGCCGGCCGAACAGGGTATCGACCAGGATCTGGAAGTGCTCCTTGACCGTCTTGCCGTCGATCCCGCACTCCCGGGCGATGTTGGCGTAGTTGACGAGCTCTCCGTTCGAGTAGGCCACCGCATCGAGGAAGCGCGAGAAGGCCGCGGCGTTGCGCGTGAGCCCCTCGGCGAAGATCTCCTCGCGCATGTAGTCGCGGGCGTACGCCTCGAGGGATTTCTCGGGCCCCGGTCCCAGGAAGTGGGACGGCAGCAGGCCGCGCTCCAGCACGTCGAGCAGGCGCCACTCGGGCAGCTCCCGGGTCACCAGCGGGTGCATCTCGAAGCGCCAGGCCCGACCGCCCAGCAGGTTGCCTCCCCCGCGCACGAGCTTGCGCGCGGAGGAACCGCACAGCACGAACGACAGCCCGCTCCGCTCGATGAGCAGGTGCACTTCGTCGAGGAGCGGCGGCACCTTCTGCACCTCGTCCAGCACGATGGGCCGGGCCCGCTGTTCCGAAGGCAGCGCCAGCACCAGCTCGCGCAGGAGCGCCGGGCGCTTGCTCAGCGCGAAGAAGAGATCCGTGTCCAGCAGGTCGAACACCGCGCTGTCCGGGAACCGCTGCGCAAGGAACGTCGTCTTCCCGGTCTGGCGCGGCCCCCACAGGAACGCCGACTGCCCGGGCGGCAGATCCATGGTGAGCAACCTGGCGAGGAGCGGTTTTGGGGGAGTATACTCCATTTTGGTCATACTAAAACGGAATATACTCCGCTATAGTTGAAATATCAATCCACGATGCGAATCCCCCGGCGAAACGAATGAACTCGTAAGAGGGCGATCAGGCCTTGGGACCACCCGTCCGTGGACCGCCTCTGGCCGAAGGAGTAGATTCTGCCTGGTGTCTGCTCTTCTCGACTACAGGGAGGTCCTCGAAGACCTCTTTCGGCTGAGGCGCTTCGGGGTGAAGCTGAGCCTGCTGCCAGTGGAGCGGGCCCTGGGGCGCATGGGCTCCCCCGCCCTGGGCATGCCCTGCATCCAGATCGGCGGCAGCAACGCCAAGGGCTCGGTGGCGGCCATGGTGGAGGCGATGCTCAGGGCCGACGGGAGGAAGACCGGGCTCTTCACCTCGCCTCACCTCTGCCGGTTCACCGAGCGGATCCGGGTGGCGGGCCAGGAGATCTCCAGGGCCGAGGTGGTGCGCCACTACCGCCGGATACGCGCCGAGGCGCCGGAGCTGACCTTCTTCGAGGTGGCCACCGCCATGGCCGCCCTCTGCTTTGCGGAGCACGGGGCCGAGGTCGGGGTGATCGAGGTGGGGCTCGGCGGCCGGATGGACGCGACCTGTTACTTCGACGCCCGGGTGACTGGGTTCGGCCCCATCGGCCTCGAGCACACCCCATACCTGGGAGTGGACCTGGACCGCATCGCCTGGGAGAAGGGCCGCATGATGAGGCCAGGAGTTCCAGCGGCCTCGTCTGCCACGGATCCGGTGGTGCTGGCGGTCCACTCGGCCCTTGCCGAGCTCGAGGGAGTGCCCTTTCACCTGCTCGGACGGGACTTCTCGGCGGCGCGCCTCGAGGGGGGCAGGATGCGATACGAGGGTCCTGGCGGGGCCCTGGAGCTACCTGCGCCTCCCCTCGGTGGCCCGCACCAGCTCGACAACGCGGCCCTCGCCTTGGCCCTGGTGGGGCTCCTGCCAGAGCCCCTGCGTCCCTCTGACGAGGCCAGGCGGCAGGGAATCGCCGGCGTGGTGTGGCCCGGACGGATGGAGCTCCTGCCCGGGCCTCCCAGGGTGCTCCTCGACGCCGGGCACAACCCCCAGGCGGTGAGGGCCCTGCTCGGTGCCCTGGGGGAGCTAGAGCGGCGGCGCACCATCTTCGTGGTGGCGGCCATGCTGGACAAGGATCTCTCCGGGCTCCTCGGGACAATGCTCTCCGCGGCCAACGAGGCGATCCTCACCCGCGTGCAGTACTATCGGGGCGCGCCCCCCGAGGAGCTCCTCCGCAAGGTGCCCGAGAAGCTGCGCCAAAGGTGCCGCATCGCCCCAGACCTCGCCACGGCTCTCGAGGAGGCGCGCTCGATGGCCACGGACCCCGAGGATCTGGTGGTGGTGGCGGGCTCGGTCTTCCTGGTGGGCGAGGCTCGCGCCCTCCTCCTCGGCGAGGAGACGGACCCGGTCAAGGTCACGGATCCCGTGGCCACCCGCTAGAAGCTCCAGACGGTGGCTCGCCGCTGCTCGGCCACTTCAGCTCTGGCCAGGGCAGAGCCGGCGCGCCGCTGTTCGGCTACTTCAGCTCCGGCCATGGCAGGGCCGGCGCGAGGCTCGGCGCGCCCTTGACGAGGACGAGGGTCTGGGTTCCAGCTCCGGCACCCTCGCCATAGCGCAGGCTGAGGGAGTCTCCTTCCCGCTTGCCCACGTAGCGATCCAGGGAGATGGCGCCCTTGTCGCAGGCGTGCGGGGCCCTCAGGGCCCCGACCTCCATGAGGGTCACCCCCTCCCCGGCGCGAGAGCCCGTCACCAGGAAGAGGCGCTGGGTGGTGAAGGAGGCGCTCTGGTTGCACTGGAAGGTCCGGCCGGGGAGGGCCCGGGCCTGGGTCTCCCGCAGGTAGAAGCCACGGAGCTGATCTCCCGCGCCCGCCAGGTGCCAGGTCTCGCTGACCTCGTCCCTGCCGCCCTCGGCCCTGGGCGTTACGCCGTGCCAGGCGAGGACCTGGCGGTGCTCGGGGCCTGGGGGCGGGCCCTTGTGGCGGAGCAGGATCTCCTGCGGGCAGCTCATGCGAAGGCCGCCCGGGGCGAGCTGTCCTGTGCAGCCAAGGGGGGCGATGCTGTCCTGGGCGCAGGGGCCTGTGTCCACAAAGGCCGACTTCGATCGTAGCGCGAGGCGTCCCTCCTCCAGGCGCCCGGTGACGAACCAGGCGGCGTGGGTGCGGGCGCTCGAGTCCTTGCTGCACACGAAGCGGCGGCCATCGGTGCTCTCCCTTGTCTCGCTGCGGATCACCCAGCCGGAGATCTCCTCCGGGCCCTGCCAAAGGAGCCAGGACTCGCGCAGGGTGACGCGGTGTCCCTCGGCCTGGAGCGTGAGGGCGCCCTCGTAGTGGCCCGCCTGGAAGGTGGCCGGGGGCCGAGGGGCCTGGCGGTCGGTGGCGGTCGAGTCGCAGGGCCCGAGGGAGATCAGGGCCGCCATGAAGCCCCGCAGCCGGTCCTTGCAGGGGACGTTCAGGGCCGAGATGCGCGCCGCGGCCGCCTGGGCGCCGAGGCCCGATTCGCCGAGCCACCTGCAAAGGCTGGCCTTCGTGGAGTCGGGGCTTCCCTGGTGATGAAGGAGGTAGGCCTCCACAAGGCCCGGGATCTTGGGGATCCCTGCCCTCGTCGCCTCGCTGGAGATGGCCTCGGCGTCGGCGGCGAGGAGCTCGGGAGCAGGCGTCCGCGGGCGCCCCTTGCCCCCCGGGGAGCCGGGGCAGGCGGCGCCGAGGACGAGGAGCGCGGCGGCGATGGCCGCCAGGCCCGCATGGGCCAGGCTCTGATTCGGGCGCGAGGGGCGTGAGGGGAGGGGATCAATGGTCATGGCGCTAACCTGGAGGCGGCTCTCGGGGCCCAAAGGGCCCCGGCGCGGCGGTTCTGCTCCGCGGCCAGCCGCTCCTCGTCCACGTTCACGAGCCTGCCATCCCTGACCACTACCTTTCCTCCCACCAGCACGGCGTGGGCGTTCTGCCGCCCGGTGCAAAACACGAGCGAGGCCACTGGATCGTGGAGCCCGCCGGCGTGGGCGAGATCGTCCACCCTGAAGATGGCCACGTCGGCCAGCTTGCCTTTCTCCAGGCTGCCCACCTCGCGATCCCGGCCGAGCACTCGCGCGCCGCCCCTGGTGGCGAGCCACAGGGAGTCGAGAGCGGACATGCGGGTGACGCCCGTGCCCACCCGGTGCACGAGGAGCGCGAGGCGCGCCTCGGCGAGGATGTCGGAGGCGTCGTTGGAGGCGGAGCCGTCCACCGCCAGGCCCACGGGCACGCCCCTCTGCATCAGCTCGGGCACCCTTGCGATGCCAGAGCCGAGGCGCAGGTTCGAGCCCGGGCAGTGGGCCACGCCGGTCTGGGTGCGGCCGAGCTCCTCGAGCTCCTCGTCGTTGAAGTGCACGCCGTGGGCGTACCAGACGTCAGGGCCGAGCCAGCCCACCGAGGCCATGTACTCGAGGGGCCTCATGCCCGTGGTCTCCAGGCAGTAGCGCTCCTCGTCCAGGGTCTCAGCGAGGTGGGTGTGAAGCCTCAGGCCCCGCTCCCTCGCCAGGGCCGCCGAGTCCCTGAGGAGCTCCGGGGTCACCGAGAAGGGCGAGCAGGGCGCCAGGGCCACCCTGGTGAGGGAGCCGGGGGAGGGGTCGTGGAAGGCGTCGGCGAAGCGCTCCGAGTCCCTGAGGATCGTCGCCTCGTCCTGCACCACCTCGTCCGGGGGCAGGCCGCCCTTGGACACGCCCCTGCTCATGGAGCCCCGGGTGGGATCGAACCGGTTGCCGAGGAGGCGGGC
>JAVEWA010000007.1:0-40798 GCA_034004785.1 Polyangia bacterium | reverse complement strand
CCCTAGTCGCAAGCCTTCTCACCACTCTGACGGCCCTTGCTGGCTGCACCCTCCTCTCGGTGGGCAGCCTGGTGGGGAAACGCTTCGCCCCTGCCCTCGAGAAGGGCGACAAGGAGGGGCTCAAGCGAGCCTCCACCCCCCGCCTGGCTGGTTACTGGGAGGCCTTCACCGAGAAGGAGATCCAGGCAGCCGTGGGCGCGGACAGGCCGAAGGGCAAGCCCGGCGGCAAGAAGCGGAAGGCCCCCTCGGTGGGGCTTATCTCCTTCAAGACGGAGGGTAACACCGCTACCCTGGTGGTGCGGCAGGGCAAGGAGAGGTTCAGCTTCCACTGCGTACGAACGCCCGAAGGCTGGAAGGTGGACAACGTCGTCTTCCGGGAGAAAGGGAAGACCCGGGAGCTCTCCCGGGCGCTCCAGATCCTCGTGGCGGCCAAGACCCTTCAGCGGGGCCTTGAGCAGGGCTCGCGATACCTTTTGTACAACGTCGCGACGCCGGCGCTGCGTGACCGCGTATTCCAGCAGATCCGCGACGATGAGCTCCTGGCCCTGTCCGAGGTTGCAAAGCCACCTGGACGAGGCGCCACGGGAGCCAAGGACGGATCGGGTGGAAAGATCGAGAGCGAGGAGACCGCCACCGGGGCGATCGTGCGCTCGACCGGGAACGCGCTGCCCGTCGAGCTCAGGCTGGTGGAAGAGAAGGGGCTGTACCTGGTCGATGACGTCAAGATCCAGCTCGGAGGCTCCTGGCACGGCATTGGAGACATCTTCTCCTATGTCCTGCCCGCAATAAATCTCCTACGCTGGGCTGGGACGAACATGCGTGGCCCGGAGGGCGCAGGCCCTCCGAGCGACGCACAGCTCGCGGTCCTCGTGGCTCGCCTCCAGGGTCTCTTCTCGGAGCGGCTCTGGGGAGCCTCCCTGGCCTGGCTGACGCCGGCAGATCTGAAGCTGCTCCCCTGGAGCGTCATCCGTAACGCGCTCGCTCCCAAGCAGCCCGGGGGACAAGGTGCCGGAGCCGCCCCTCCACAAGCCTCCCAGGCGCTCGGTCCCGAGGCCATCACTCGCTTCGAGAGGAAGGGGGAGCGCCTCCATATAGAGGCCAAGCTCCCAGGTTGGCGCCTGGGGGCAGAGTTTGTGTTGACGGGCGCCTCCTGGCGCCTGGACAGGGCCTGGCTGGATAGGAGCGGGCAGCGCGTGGAGCTCGACGTCCTGATGTCGGCTCTGGGCCCCCTGGCCAAGCTGGGAGCGACCTCGGTCCGGCTGCTCCCCGAGCTCTCCCGTGGCCCGGCCCGGACCCGCGCCGCCATCGAGGGTTTCATAGAGGCCCTGCGCGCAGTCTCCTCCGAAGACGTGAACCGGAGGCTCTGGTCCAAGTTTACGCCCGCCCTGATCCGCAGCCTACCGCTCGAAGCGCTGCCCGCGGATCTGGGTGACCTGCTAGGCAAGGCCCTCGGCATGCCCTCGGGCGAAGGCGCCGGAAGCCCTCCACAGCGCCCTTCGCCCGGGCCTGCTCTGACTCCAGTAACGAGTCCCTCTGGGGCGGCTCCAATGGGGCTGCGGCTCGAAGCCATCCACCAGACGGCCGACGCCCTCAGGCTCGAGCTGGCAGTGGCTGGGAAGACCCTCGCCATCCACCTGATCAGAGAGACAGCGGGGTGGAAGCTCGACGACGTCCTAGTGCCCCTGGCCGGGGAGCGCCGCTCGATGAAATCGGTCGGAGCGCTGGCGATCCCTGCGTTGAGCCTTGCCCAGGCGGTCCTCGCCTCGGACCCAGAAGCGTTGCGGCGGTCCATGACCCCCGCCCTCCAGCAGAGCCTCGTGAATCCTCTCCTCCGAATCCTGGGCCAGCGCTTCGGGAGCCTCATGAAGACCCTGCGTGACGGAATTATTCCAAAGGGCCCGGGACCGGCCAGAGCCGCCAGGGGACCGAGCGGAACCCTCGACTCACCAGAGCTCGCGGTCGGCCAAAAGGCGGACCTGGCTCCCGGGCAACCGCCCGGCAGACGTCGCGGCTTGAAGGCCAAGGCGCGGAGGGCGGCAGGGCGGGCCGCCTGGAAGGCGGCGGGGCACGCCGCCGCCCACCAGCGAAGGGCCTCACGCGCCCGGCGGGCCGCGAAGGCCTCTCATGGAGCCGCCTCAGAGGTAGGAGCCAAGCACGCCGCTCCGAAGATCTCCTTGGCAGCGTTCACCTTGGATGAGGCCAAGGGCCGGGCCGAGATCGGGCTGGCGATCGGCCCCGACGTCTCCGTGCGAATCTACCTGGCCAGGGATGCCGAAGGGCAATGGGCCATCTCCGACGCGCGGTTCCCCCTGGCGGGCCGCGAGCATATGCTCGCTCAGGTAGGCCCGGTGGTCGCACCACTGCTCGGGTTCGGGCTCTCCCTGATGGCCGCGGACATCGGCGGAGTGCGCCGCGCCTCCTCCTCGAGCTTCAACGCCGCCGCGTGGAACAAGATGTCTGCGGCACGCCTCAAGAAGCTGGTGGCGCAGCTCACCGCCGACGCCTCGAAGCCCAAGGGAGGCAAGTCTAGACACGGCAAGGCCAAGGAGCCGCCCCAGCCAAAGCTGTTGGCCCTCCGGATCAAGGACGAAGTGCGCTGGCCCTGGGCGCAGGTAGAGCTGGAGCTCGGCGGGAACCGCGTCCTCGCGGCCTTGGTGAAGGAGCGCGGTGCGTGGAAGGTTCACGACCTCGAGGCCCAGCTCGGCGGCATGTCCATCTCGGTCAAGAAGCTGATCGCCCTCGGGCTGTAGCGATCTTGTTGCAGTAGCACCGGCTCCACAGCCCCCGATGCTGCGCGGGGAGCAAGGTCGAGACCTCGGGCTCAGCGGAGCGAACCTACTCCGAAGGCGGGACCGCTGCCCTCAAGGACTGCACGAGCTCTGGAAGGCGATCCTGCAGGCGCTTGTGTGAGCGCTCGCTGCAGCGGTCCATCACGTAGGCAACGAGCAGCGGGAAGAGGATGCTGTACTCCCCCCAGAGCTGCACCAGCTTCCCCTCGTCGGCTTCGACGTACTTGCCCCAGGTGACTGCCTCGCCAAAGGTGCAGCTGGACAGGCTCCCCTCCCTCACGTTGGCAGTGCCTATCTGCAGGCCCCTTGAGGCGCCGTGGAAGTCCTTGATGCCGAGGATCTGGCTTACGTATGGGCCGGTCTGCTGGATGAAGTTCTTGGGCCCTCCGCCGCCGAGCTCTACGAAGCCTGTCTCGGCCGCGCCAAAGGCGACGGCCGCAGACTGCTCGATGTCGGCGGCCAGAGAGAAGCTCACCTCGCGACCCTCGAGGGCGAGCCGGGCGAGGTTCAAGCCGATGGAGTGATTCGTGAAGGAGTCCCAGAAGACCGGGACGCCCGCCCGCGCGGCGGCCACCACGAAGCTCCTGTCCGGGTGGGGAGCGCTCTCCGCTGCCCAGAGGCCGAGGAGCCGGGTGAACTCCGGGCTGGAGAGGCCGCCCGGCCGGGTGCCAGCGGACGCACGGAGGGACTCGTAACGCTCCTCCACGAACCGGCGCAGCAGGGCGTCCTGGGCCTCGAGGGTCTCCTCCTCGCGGATCCCGATGTCGTAGATCCGCGTGTCGCCCCGCCTCCGCAGATCGTCGTCGTCCCCCTCTGGGGACACCGCCTTCACCGGCAGACCGAAGGCGAAGTGCAGATCGTGGTAGGCCTGGGCGCCCGTCGTGCAGATCACGTCCACGAAGCCCCGCTCGACGAGGGTGGTCACCAGGCCCCCGAGCCCTCCGGCGATGCCCGCGCCCGCTATGCCCAGCCAGAGGGTAGCTCCGTCCTCGATCATGCTCCTGAAGAGGCGCGCCCCCCGGGCCAGTTGCCTGGCCTCGAAACAGGTGCTTCCAATGGCGTCCACGAGATCTGCCGCGGTGATCCGCCCAGGGATCGTGAGGGGCAAGATGTCCGGCGCGGCCGAGAACGCGGATTGCTTGGGGCAGCTCATGGGCTAGCCTCGGCAGGCCTACCGGCGGCGCCGGCCACCCCTCGGGTGCGCGCCGCCTCCCTGCTCCAGGTTTCGCACGTACTCCAGGAAGGAGGCCTTGTCCTCCATGATCTGGTGGTAGTTCGCCGGGCCACCGCCGCGCCTGGGGCCGCGATCCCGGAAGCCTTGGCGATCATCCCGCTCGGGGGCCCTGTCACGAGGTTGCTGCTCGTCGGTGGCCGTGTTGCCGTTCACCTCGACCTCGGCCCTTGGCGGGCCTGGATGGCGCCTGTGGCGTGGACGATCCTGTAGCCGGCGCTGGATGGCCTGCTGCAGGAGCTCTGCCCCGAGTTGAGACACCTCCAGCTCCTCGAGGGCGGCGAGAAACTTCAGCTCCCTGTGGAGCGACTTCGAGATCTTCAAGGTGACCTCGCCGCTCAGGTCCTCCTCGTCCACGGGGACAGGCACCCGGCCCCCGGACTCGCGAATGTTCTCGATCTGTGCCTCGACCTCGGCCCCCAGGGAGGCGAGGGCCTCCTCGGCCGTGGCGCCTTCGGCCTGGCACTCGGGCAGCTCTGGCGCCCGTGCCACAAAAATTGATTTCTCGCCGTCGAAGTGGATCTGCACCCTGAAACGATGGTCGCTCATGGAAGCGCTCCCTTTTAGGCCTGGAGCTCTGATCCCTCAGAGCTTGCCCCAACCCGATATGTTTCGCGGACGCGCCGCCTGCGTCCGATGGCACCCTGCGGTGCGGAATCCAAGAAACGATGCGGCCGAAGAGGATTAGAAGAATGGTGCAGGGCCGGGGGCCTTGTCAAGACCCGAGCAAGCTGAGCTGCCGCTCGGCTGCGGGCTCGGGGATGGGAACGGGATAGTCTCCCGTGAAGCAGGCTTCGCAGAAGCCGGCGCCATTCGAGGGGGCCTGCACCGCGGACAGCAGCCCTTCGATGGAGAGGTAGCCCAAGCTCTCGCAGCGAAGGTAGCGCGCGATCTCCTCTACGGTGTGGCTCGACGCGATCAGCTCCCTCCTGTAGGGAGTGTCTATCCCGTAAAAGCATGGGAAGCGGGTCGGCGGGCAGCTTATCCTGAAGTGGACCTCCCTGGCCCCAGCGGCCCGGATCATCGCGATGATCTTCCGGGAAGTGGTCCCCCTCACGATGCTGTCGTCCACCACCACCACGCGCTTGCCTTCTATGACTGCCCGGGCCGGGTTCAGCTTCAGCTTCACGCCGAAGTTCCTGATCGACTGCTGCGGCTCGATGAAGGTCCGCCCTACGTAGTGACTCCGGATGAGCCCCATCTGGAACGGAACCCCGCTCTCGCTCGAGTAGCCCACCGCTGCGGCCACCCCGCTGTCTGGGACCGCGATCACCACATCCGCCTCCACGGGGTGCTCCTGGGCGAGACGTCTTCCCATCCTGGTGCGGCACTCTATTACGCTCCTGCCGTCCATGATGGAGTCGGGGCGGGCGAAGTACACCTGCTCGAACACGCAGTGCCTGGCCTCCTTTGGCTCGAAGGGCTTCGAGGTCCGCAGACCCGAGTGATCCACGACCACCATCTCGCCGGGCTCGAGGTCCCTGATGAACTCGGCCTCGATGAGATCGAAGGCGCAGCTCTCCGAGGCGAAGACCTGCGCGCCACGGCAGCGCCCGAGTGCCAGGGGACGGATGGCCATTGGGTCCCGCACGGCGATGAGCTGGCCTTGGGTGAGCACCAGGATGGAGTAGGCCCCCTGGACCCTCCTGAGGGCCTCCACGAGCCGGCCCGGAAGATCGGGCTCCTTGCTACGCGCCATGAGGTGCACGATCACCTCGGTGTCCATGCTGGACTGGAAGATGGAGCCATGACGCTCCAGCTCCGCCCTGAGGTGCAAGGCGTTCACCAGGTTGCCGTTGTGCGCGATCGCGATGGTCCCGTGGGCATAGTCCACGGCGAAAGGCTGAGCGTTCTTGATGTGCGAGATCCCAGTGGTGGAGTACCTCACATGGCCGATGGCATTTTGACCCTTGAGCTTGGAGATCACTCCCTCGGAGAAGACCTCGGCCACGTGACCCATGTGCCTGGAGGCGATGAGCTGCTGACCGTTTCCCGACACGATGCCCGCGGACTCCTGCCCCCTATGCTGCAGGCTGTGCAGCCCCAGGTAGGCGATGTTAGCTGCCTCAGGGTGGCTGAACACTCCGAAAATCCCACACATCTGGACTAGCCCTCGAGCCGCGCGAGCGGCGACCGGGTCTTTATAGTGAGCAAACCTCTTCTTGTCACCTGCGAGGCGCTCTGCTCCTCCTCTAACGCCTGGTTCTTTTCCCTCTTCTCCCAGACCCGCGAGACCCTGACGACTTGGTCCGGGACGGCGACTCACCCAGGATACCAGCCCCGGAGCGAGGCCTGGCCTCTGGGAGGACCCTGGCCTGGGCTTCGTAGGCTTCCCTTGATACTTCGCGGCGCTGAAACACCAGGGTCTCCCAGATCTTCTCCTCGTTCGCCCTGGCGCGCCTGGCCAGCTCCTCGACGGCGTAGCGAGAGCGAAGCGCCGAAGATTCAAGCTGAGAGTGCGAGCCTCCTCCCTCACGGACGTGGCTAAGTGGGGAGCTTGTCGAACCGTGGCCCCGAGACGCTGAGCTGCGGCGGCCCCGGAAGGCGCCCGGGCCTAGGCGAAGGTAGTAGAGCAGGCTGTGCGCAGTCGAGAGCGAGCCCGCCCATGGGTAGGGTCTCAGCCGGAATCGCTCCGAGAGGGCGTCCAGGGCCTGCTCTACTGCCTCGCGCTCCTTGGGGCTCTTGGAGCTCCGCTTCTCACGGTAAAATAGTCCGGTGCCAAGCTCGTCTCCGCTCACGAGAAAGATCTCCTGTATTCCGTACCGGGCCGGATCCCTTGCCACCCGAGACCCCGAGGTGAGGTCGAAGCTCCCGCAAACGAAGAGCGCCATCTCGCTCCGATGGGACTCCAGGAAGGAGATGGTCTCGAGTGCCTCTGGCCCAGTCTCGGTGGGAAAATCAGTGAAGGCCATCGCCTCCACCGCGATGCCAGCGCCTGCCAGGGTTCGGATGGCCCTGGAGACTACGGCCGTGGTCACGCCCTTGTCGATGAGCCCGAGCAGACGGTCAGCGCCGCTCTCCACCCCCAGGGACAGGGCCAGGCAGCCGCCGCTCGCCAACTCGCGGGCTCCCTCGGACGTAAGGCCTCCCTCGGGACGCATGTCGCTCGCCCAACGGAGGCCGCCCCCAGAGGCCTTCAGCCCCTGGGCCAGCGCGAGGCCCTGTCGGAGGGTGAGGGTGTCCTGGGAGAGGTAGAACAGGCGTGAGCCGTAGCGCGCCCCGAGGGTCTGGAGGTGGCTCGCCACCACCTCGGGAGACCGCGCCCGGTATCTGGCCGTGCCATGCTCGGCGAGGCCGTAGTGGCAGAAGGCGCACCGGTTCCAGGGGCACCCCCTGGAGGCGTCGTAGGGCAGCACCAGCTCTGGCGATAGATACCGGTCGAGGGGGAGCCCATCGAAGTCGGGGGCGGGAAGCTCCGCCAAGGAAGCGAGGGGCGCGCCCCGGATGACGCCGCGACGCGGCCTGCCTTGGCGATGGGCCTCCACGAGCTCGCACAGGGCCTGCTCGCCCTCGAAGAGCACCGCCGCGTCGAAGGGTCCGAGCACGGTCTGCTGCATGGCTGGGGCGAGGGGCGCCAGGCGCTGCGTCACGGCCGGCCCACCCACCACGATGTAGGCATCAGGCAGCTCCTCCCGGAGAGCCGTCGCCATGGACCAGGCCGGTTGCAGCTGCCCAGGGAAGGCCACCGAGAGCCCGACGAAACTGACCCCAGCCAGCCTGAGACGCGGAGCGAGGGACTCTGCGACCCAGGGCCTGAATGGGTCACGCTCCGCCTGAGCGTCCCGCGCCACCTCCTGGGGGGTCAGCCAGGAGAAGGGGGTGCGGAACCTGGCGAAGTCGAGCTCCAGCGGACTGTATGCCGCCCCGATGATCTCGAGAGCGGCTTGCACCGAGGCCACAGCCTCATCGTAGATGGCGGCGTCCAAGAACTTTGCGCCGTCCTTGTCCTTGAACACGGCCTGAGCACCCAGGATTCGCGCCTCCAGGCCACGAGCGGCCCAGAGAGCCTCGGACAGCTCGGCAATCTCGAGCTGTTCCTGGTGCGCGAGCCGGGGCTTGCCATGCAGGACCACAAGTCTCGAGGAGACCCTCGCGACGAGCTTGGTGATGGCCTCGGGCCGAAGCAGGCTCTCCACCGCCTCGAGGTTCGCGTCCACCTGAAGCACCTCGTGACCAAGGCGGCGTAGCACCGCGGTGAGGAGCGGCACCGCCACATAGGGCATGGTGGGATCGCAAAGCGGCGGATGAAGTAGTGCGACCGTCAATGGCTCAGACCAGGGGCGCCCCGAGCCAGATCGGCAAGGAGCAGAGGTCTCGAGGACGCTCACTGCCGAGAGGTACGGGTTCTCCGGAATGAGAGATTACGCTGGGCCACAGCCCGGGGTCGGGGAAATGGACGGGGCTCAGTTGCCGATCTCTAGGATGTAGATCTCGACCCGCCTATTCTCCCGATAACACCGGGCAGCGCGACGCTTGCTCCTTGGCACCTTGTCGCACACCGGGCTGGTCGAGCCGCCAGGCACCACCACCAAGCGATCGGCCTTGGTGCCCAGGGAAACCAGATAGTTCTTGATGGCCTCGCCCTGCGCCTTGGTGACCTGGACCGCCTGGTCCCCGGTCTGGGTCTGATCGGTGAACCCCACGATGGCCACCTTCCGGATTATCTGGGCGGCCCTCAGCCTCAGGATGTGGGCGAGCTGGTTCAAGACTCCCTTGTTGGCTTCGGTCAGGGTTGCGCCGTAGTCATCCTGGAACACGAAGCGGTCACTCAGGATGAAGCGGCCCTTGTATGCTCCCGCCGCCCGGAGATCCAGCTTCACTCCCTCGGCGCCCTGGTCGGCACAGCCGTCGAGATCGTTCACGCCGTTGATCGTCTCCATCTGCCCAGGGCACTTGTCCGCTCCGTGGCAGATGTGGCGGAACTTGTCGAGGTTCTTCTGGATGACCGGGTTGTCGTCACACACGCCGTCGCCGTCGTCGTCCGGATCCGGGCACCCGTCACCATCCTCGTTGCCGTCCTTGTCCTCGGGATCGTTCGGGCACTTGTCGTGCTCGTCGGGGACTTTGTCCTGGTCGTTGTCCAGATCCGGGCACCCATCGTCATCCTGGAACCCGTCCTTGTCCTCCTGCTCGTCGGGGCACTTGTCCTTGTAGTCCGGGATGCCGTCCCCGTCCTTGTCCAGCATGTCAGGCGGGCAGCCCTTGGAGGAAAGCGGGCCGGGCTGCATCGGGCAGTTGTCCTGCTTGTCCGGGACGCCGTCGCCGTCGTTGTCCAGATCTGGGCATCCGTCCTCGTCCTGGAAACCGTCGAAGTCCTCGGCCTCGTTGGGGCACTTGTCCTTCTCGTCCGGGATGCCGTCGCCGTCATTGTCAGGCTCTGGACAGCCGTCGTTGTCTTGGAACCCGTCCTTGTCCTCGGGCTGGTCCGGACACTTGTCCCGGTAGTCCGGCACGCCGTCGCCGTCCCTATCCTGGACGTCGGGCGAGTACTGCACCGACGCGAAGAGCCGGTACTTCGGGCTCCCGACCGCCTTGATCAGCCCAGCGCCGGCCCCGAGGGTGAGGTCCAGCCCACCCCCCATACGGAACCGCAGCCCGGCATCCACCTCGAGGGGGTTGGCGTCCAGCTCGGTGGTGAGTCCAGTGCGTCCCCATATCTCGGCGATGACGTCCAGGTTCCACCGCCCGAAAGAGGCCACGTCGTAAGATCCGCCCACCCCCCAGGTGAAGGCGTGGGAGACCTCGGTTGACAGGAACTGCGAGCTCTGGGTCCTCGCGAGGAAGCCCACGTTTGCCGCGGCCACGAGCTTGCGCCACCTGTACTCGAAGATGACCTTCGGCCAGAGGGTGACGTTCCGGTCCCCCATGAACCGATCATCCTGGCCGGCCCAGTGGAGCACCGGGAAGGTCGCGAGCAGCGAGGCCGCAAGGTTGTATGTCTCCTTGTCGAAGCCATAGATGTAGCTCTTGAACTCGAACCTGAGGTCGCCCATGGTGGCGCCGTCCACCGCTGGCGTGGTGCCTCCCACGACGTCCAGCAGGGCGTCATAGCGGCTGTCCTGGGACTGCCAGTAAACCGGAATGCCCAGGCTTATCTGGAACCGCTTCAAGAATCCGAAGAAGCCATAGACGTAGCCGGTGACATGGTTACCCACCACCGGGTAGCGCTCCTTGAGGTTGTCGTCCGGGTCCAGCACATAGACCGAGAAGGGGTTGCTCATGTAGCCGAAGAGGGCCCCGACTCCCCAGCCCAAGTGCTTGGGCACACGCGCTGTCTGGACGGTGAAGAGCTGCTTCGGCCCGATGGCTGGTTCGAAGAGCTGGATATCGAAGCTCCGGTCGAGAGGCGGCTCCGCGCCCTGAGCGCCTGCGCGGGCGCTGCCCAGGAAACAGATTGCCACTATGGCTAGAGCCGAAAGCAGACGGATGTGCATGGAGTTCTCCGTTTCAATCCCTGCGACATTATCCACGCCAACCGCAAGGGCCACAACAAGAACTTTTCAAGAGTAATGCCCGCCCGGAACCTGCGAATTAACCAGCGCAATCGACTCCAACCGCATGAAATCAATCAATTTCGATGAGCCGCAACCGCTCGGCGACCCGGTCCTCCAAGGAGCCGTGGATCTCTCTTGGGTAGCCCACGGGAGACAGCTCGCAGCGGATGGTCCCTGCGACCCCTGGCAGAAAGGCCTGCCTCACGAGGTGCAGATGCCCACATATCACGGCCTCCACCCTGGGGTTCGAGACGATTACCGGCCACATTGCCGCGGATCCGAGGAAGGGCTCGGTGCCAGCGTAGTGTGTGCCCTCCAGGTCCGCGGCGAGGCCCGGATGGGGAAGCATGTGGGTCACCACAACGACAGGGCCTGAGTGATCGCGCACACTCGCGAGCTGATCGCCAAGAGACTCGAGCATGAGCAGTGCGAGATCCCGATCCCCGAGTGGGATGCCACCAGGGCCTGGCCAGTTGACCTGCGCATGGTCCACGCTGCGGATCCTCCCAGCCGCGCCAGCCCCACGCGATTCGAAAGGGGTCGAATCCCCAGAGCCCACGGGAGAATCCAGGGGGCGCTGGGCTGTTCGGAGGCTGCCGTCGTACCACCCAGTCGCTCCCACGAAGGCGAGCCGCCCGATTTGCACTGGCTCCTGACCGAGGGGCAGCGCCCCAGCCCGCAGCGCCAGGGCAGGCAGCAACCGCTCGTACCTTTCCCGGCTGTCGGGCCCCTGCGCCAAGACCCCACCGCACCAGAGCTCGTGGTTTCCAGGGAGGAAGATGACGGGGCAAGCTAGAGCTCGGGTCAAGAGGCGCAGGGAGCGCTCCAGTCGGCCTAGATCCTGGCACACGTCCCCGGCGAGGACCAGGGCATCAGGCGCGATCCTGGCCGCCTCCTCGGCGAGAAGCCCAACTACCTCCAGGTGGTACTCGACGTGCAGATCACTCGTGAAGGCAATGCGCAAGGCTCATTCCCGCGGGGCCATGGCCTCAGGAGGGCTCCGCCGCTCAGGACCGGACGGCGGACCCGACACGGAGCCAGGGGCGGGAGCCCCACCCGCACGACGCGCTTCGTAGTCCCGCTTGGCCTGGTCGAGGGCTTCGAAGAGCTTGTCGAACATCTCCACGGAGAGCCCCTCGGGCTGGAACTGATCGATCAGGGGCCCGCCCATGATGAACGCCGGCGTGCCTTGCAGCTTCAGCCCTACTGCGGCCTGGATGTCTTCCTGAATGATGCGAGCCGTGTCCGCAGACTTCAGGCACCTCTCGAACGGCTCCTCCCCGAGGCCGGTCGCCCTTGCGAGGCCTCGGATCGAAGCTCTGTCTATTCCTCGGCCGAGCCGAAACTGGGCGTCGTGAAAGAGCCAGAACTTCCCCTGCTGATGGGCACAGATGGCCGCGGAGGCGGCGAAGCACGCGTGGGGATGCATCTGCCTTCGCATCCGCTTGAAGCAGGCCGTGTCGAGGGGGAAGTGCCGGTGATAGAGCCGGATGCGAGCTCCGTGCTTGGCGAGCACCTTCTCCATCATCCCGTTGGAGAGCTGGCAAAACGGGCACTCGTAGTCGGAAAACTCCACGATGTAGAGATCTGCGTCCTTGGGGCCCTTGGATGGCGTGTGGGGGGCTACCAGCTTTCTCACCCACTCGGGCTCTCCCCGGGGCAAGGGTGGCAAGGGCGAATGCCTGTCTCCACTGGTCTTCGGGCCTTCCTGATGGGCAGCGGGCCGCTTGATGAGCTCGGAAGCTTCGCGCGGCCGGGGCAACTGCTTGGCCTTGCCGAGCTGCGGCCCAATGACGAAGGCCACGGCAGTCGCGGCGAGCACCGTGCAGGCGACCACCAAGCTCGCTCGTAGCCTGTCTAGCAGGTAAGAAAAATCCTCGCGCAGCGCCGCGATTGGGGAGACCCTCCTCGAGACGAATGCCCAAACGAGGCCCAGGGCTAGGGCCCCATTCACACCGTAAAGCACGGTACAGTACTGACACTTCTTTTTGAGAATCACCATCGAGACCCACGCCAGATACCCGCTCATTCCGAGGGAAAAAAAGACAAGCAGCGCCAGCACCCCAAGGGGGAAGTGCGCTGGCGCCCGCCTGGCTAGCCCCCACCCCGCGAACATCGCCATCACCCCGTAGCCGAGGATCCCCCACAGCGCCACGGGCACACCGAGGACCACCGCGTACTTGGACCTGGCCACGTCGTCGCAGTCCCACTCTCCCTGCATGGCGCAGTGGCTGCGATGGCCAAGGTCCGAATTGGAACGATGGTAGATCACGGTGAGCTCGACCGCGGTGGCCGCGCCCACCAGGGTCAGGCCGAGGAGTAAAATCATCGCGGCGCGACTTGCCCAACCGATCCGCCGGTGTTCCTCATTCTGCTCTAGGTCCACTATTACGCTCCGGCTACCTAGGGCCGTCTCTCGCAGCCAGCGAGGCCACTGCTCTGATTTCAGGGCCTGACTCCAAACGGATTAGCATCGGAGGCGATGGCTGTCCAGCCGACAGTCGTTCGATACTCTATATACTAATTGGGTGTTTGCGGGCACATTCCGCCCCGCGCACGCCGCCAGACCAAGCAGCTCGCGAAGTCAGATAATCGGAGTCTGAGGCTCGGCGCTCCAGGTTCTCCCCGCAAGCGTCTCGACTTGCCCAATCCCCTAGTCCTCACCCTCGAGCTCGAAGTCCAGCTCTACCCACTCTGGCCAGGGCGGCTCCTTGCCAGTCCTCATCTCCCATATCAAGCGCGGGAGGCCCTTGGCTTGGTCCGGCTTGGAGAAGTCCATGCTGAGCGAGTCGAAAGCATAGGGAGATGTTGTGGGATTGACGGCCGGTGGCACGTTCCGCTCGAGGTACGTGTATGGCGTAAAGTCCGGCTCGTCCGTGAAGGCGTCGAACATGAGCGCCGCGTTCGAGTCATTCAGCCCGATGGGAGGCAGGCCCAGGATGCGGAAGATCGTCTTCCATAGAGCTGCCATGTCGTGGTTCATGTGCACCGTGTATCCCCGCCGGGCCCATGGGCTCACCACCAGGCAGACGGAGCGATGAACCTCCACGTGGTCGCCGCCCTGGAGCGCGTCGTCCTCCACGATGAAGATGACGGTCCGTGGCCAGAACTGGCTGTGGCTGATGGCGTCAACCACCATGCCCGTGCCCTGATCGTTGTCCGCCACCATGGAGGCCGGCGTCTGCCGCCCTGGAGTCGAGCCGTAGGTGTGGTTGTTCGGCAGCAGCAGGAACGTGAAGGTGGGCATGACTCCGTCCGCCACCCGGGAGGCGACGTAGGCCGCCTTGTCCACGTCCAGCTCCGCCAGGTTGTAGAAGATCCCCGGGAAGTCCTGATCCACGTGGTCCAGGCCGTGCAGCGGCACCCCCACCGCCTCCCCATAGTTGATGAAGTCCACGTCGTGCTCCTCGAGGTAGCCCCAGATGAAGCCCCCCTCGGGGAAGCCGATGTCCGAGACGGCGTAGCCGGCCATGGAGCGAGAGCCATCGCTGTCGTTGGCCACGGGGATCGTCTTCTCGAAGAAGTCGTTGTTCATCACGGCGGTGAGCCAGACGTGGCCCTGGAGCGAAACCTCTCCGTTGACATAGTAGTTGTCCATGCTCGTAAACTGCCTCGCAAGGGCGTGCAGGTTCGGGGTGAACCACTCCCCATAGATGGCCAGATCTGGATCTCCGTCGGCCTCTGGCATGTCCGTGAGATCGCCGAGCTGGGCGTCGTAGGTCTTGTTCTCGCGCACGAGGAGCACGACGTGCTCGATTGGTGTGGGCAGCCCGAGCTCGACGGGCACCGGGAAAACGCGGGGCTCCCCGCTGCAGGTGAGGGTCTGCTCCAGCCGGGCCATGCGCTCGGCGTTGGCCCGGATCCCGGCCGTGTTGGCTGCCAGCTCGGTGTCCGATGGAATCGGTGCGACCTGCACGTTGCCCTTCATCAGGCGGGGCGGGCCTGGGCCAACCGAGGGGCCTGCCCCGACTCCCTTGGCGTTGCAGATGTACAGCAGATCATATGTGGGCGAGGCAGCGATCCCCGTGGGATACCAGGCCGTGGGGATGGAGCCCACGTGCTCCAGGGAGACGCGGTCATAGACCTCCACCGAGTTGGTGCCGCCCGCCGCCACGAGGAGCGACTGATCGTCTGCCGACAGGGTGATGTGGTTCGGGTTTATCCCCCTGAGGGAGGCATGCCAGATGTCCACCGCCACCCGGTCGAGCACCTCGCGGCTCGCGAGATCGACAACGCTGAAGGAGTCACTGTCCGACTCCACCACATAGGCAACGTCACCCGCCGGGCTGAGCACCAGGGCCTCGGGGTTCTTCCCCACCTCGAGAGTGTGGGTGACCGAAAGCGTCCCGAGATCCACGAAGACCACCTCGCTGTCCCCCCAGAGGGTCACGACCGCCTGGTCCCTGGCGGCGTCCACCTTCACGTCGTAGGGCATGTCTCCAACCCTCACGGTCCCGAGGGTCTCGAGGGTGCTCGCGTCGAGCACGAGCAGGTCCACGCCCTCGTTGTCGAGCACCAGCAGGCGGTCCTCGTCGGGCGTGAGCTCCAGGGCGCCGACGAACACCGTGCCGAGGTCCACCGAGGTTCGCTCCTCCAGGAGCTCCACTCCCGGGTCGTAGTCATAGACGAAGAGGCGCCTCGAACCGCCGCCTCCCACGAAGAGCGTGGAGCCGTCCGAGGTTGCCGTGATGCCGAACCAGAGCTCGTCCTGGGTCACCTCGTCCAGCACCTCTCCACCTGTGGCGTCCAGGAGCCAGAGCCTGTGCGGCTTGTTCCAGCCCGACTCGGTGACCACCACGTGCTCGCCTCCGGGCAGGACCTTGACGTTTATGGGGTGCCCCCCCACGGGCACGAGCGTTCCTAGCGGCGTAATCTTGCGGCCGCCTATCAGCAGCACCCCCTCCTCGGGGTGCTCCCCGGCGGGCAGCAGGGCCTCCGGGTCAGGGGGATCCACGGTGCAGTTGGGGATGGCTGCGTCTGGCCGGGCGTCGATTCCCGCGTCCTGGCCGGGGTGATCGTCGTCAGAGCAGGCCGTGCCCAGGCCAAAGACCCAGAGGGCCAAGACAAGAAAAAACGCGACGGGACAGTAGTTCCTGATGGGCATCTTTGGCTCCTGGCGCTCGGGCGCCCTGCCCTGCCAAGTGGGCAGCGGGCCCAGTTTATCAGGATCGCCCCTTGCGGGTCGCGAGGAAAATGCCTCCGTCAAACCAACATGCTCGACCGATTCCATGCAGCAAGGCAGCCTGACGCAGGCCCGGATCAGCACTTCTCGTCTGAATATGTTGACTTGGCCCCCCCGAGGGCAGGGTGATATGGTGCCCTGCGTGATCGCGGACGAGCTCGACGTCCCCGAGGAGGCCCCAGATGACCGATGAATCCCAAGAAGCCGCCCCCGGAGCCGAGGAGACCCAGGTGCTTCGCTGCCCAAGGGACAAGGCCGTGCTCGTCGAGACCCCATACGAGGCGGGCGTCGAGGTGGACGAGTGCTCGGTCTGCCAGGGACGCTGGCTCGACAGAGGAGAGCTGGAGCGCATCCAGGAGACCGTGGAGCGGGACTATCGCAAAGCCCTCGATGAGCGCCCCGAGCTTTCGAACCTGGCCTACGACGTAAGCCGCGAGATGTCCGAGGAGCGCCTCCATTGCCCTGCCTGCGGCGAAGAGATGGCTCGAATGGAGTATGCCCGAGTCTCACAGGTCGTGGTGGACGTCTGCCCCGAGTGCCGCGGGGTGTGGCTGGACAAGGGCGAGCTGGAGCGGCTCGAGATGTTCTTCGAGCGGATACAGTCAGAGAACCCCATGCAGATCCCTTGGTACGTACGCCTTTCGCTCCTTTTCAAGGGCCGCCGCAAGGGCTAGCGCCCTGTGCGACGAGCTTCCCCGAGGGATCTTCGAAGCCAATATTCTCGAACCCTCCCGCCAGGTGACCCTGAGGAGATCATGCCGCAGAAGAAGCGACCGAGAAAACGTCCGGTAAAATGCGCGGCCTGCCCGAAGAAGGTCTGCCACGAGCTAGGAGTGGACTGCTTCGAGGAATGCGCCGATCCACGGGGAGCTCTCTCTGTCGAGGACCGCCGTGTTCTTCTCTGTGCCTCGGAGATCGAGGCCGAGCACTACTGCCGGCTGACCCGAGTAGAGGAGATCATCGAGTTCTCGAAGCGCATGGGCTACGAGCGGCTCGGCCTGGCCTTCTGCATAGGGCTCGCCAATGAGGCTAGGCTGCTCGACCAGGTTCTCTCCCGCAGCTTCGAGGTGTACTCGGTGTGCTGCAAGGCCTGCGGCCTCGACAAGAGGGAGCTCGGGTTGAAGAAGATCCGCGGAGAGGGCATGGACGAGACAATGTGCAACCCCGTGGGTCAGGCCATGCTGCTGAACGCAAAAGACACCCAGCTCAACCTGATCCTGGGTCTCTGCATAGGGCATGACCTCCTTTTCACCAAGCACTCCAGAGCCCCTGTGAGCACCTTCGCCGTGAAAGACCGTGTGCTCGCCCACAACCCTTTGGGGGCCCTGTACTCGCGATATCATCGGGCGCCAAGGCTCGGGCTCGACTGAGAAACCAGGTGACTGCGACGCGGTGATAGGTGAGCTCAGCTACATGATATTGCTCTCGATTTAGGCACACCCGACACCGTTTCCCGCCCATTTTTCCACTTTCTGGGCTGGACGCGGCACCCATTCTCGCGGTAGAGATCCATTCGTGACGCGCCGCACGATAGCTTTGGTTTTTACCTTCGCCCTACTCGCCATCGCCCCCGTGGCGCCATACTTCCACCTCGCGGTCGTCCCCCACAGATACTGCATTACGCACAAGGCCTTCGAGGAGAGGAGCGCCCCTTCCTCTCACGAGCGCCATGACGAGACGCCAAAGCGCCCGGGACAGCCCGAGAGCTCACATGAGACCTGCCTACTCGCTGGCCTCGCTCTTCAAGCCTTCGACTCTGGACCGGTGCTGACAACCTCCATCCCGGTTCTCGTCCCTCGACAGCATGGGAACATCCTCCCACGGAATCTCGGACCTCACAGCTCGCTCGACAGGGTGAGCCTGGCTCCAAAGACCTCCCCGCCCGCCTAGACTGCACCTTCACTAGGTGTACCGAGCTCTGGGAGACGCAGCCTGCGTCGAAACAGCAGTCTTCGTCCCTTTTGGGAGCGCTTGCTTCTCAGGGAGGATCTCATGACATCAACGAAAGAGCTGTGCGCCGTCTCATGCCTCGCGATTACCATGTTCATTCCGACATGGCTCGGCTCGGCCCAAGTGGCCCGCGCCGCCGGCGTTCCGCCCGGCCCCCGACAGGCACCCTCGGGCACGACGCAAGCTTCGTCCCAGGCAAGGGCGGCCCCTGCTACCCCGCAGCGCCCGGAGGAACCACCGGATGCTCGGCTGGAGAACAGGATCAAGGAGCTGGAGGCCAAGCTGAAGAAGCTCGAGCAAGGCCTGGAGGACACCGAGGTCAAGCAGATCGTCACCGATGGCCAGGTCGAGGCGATCACGCCGAAAAAGAAAGGCTTCGAGACCAAGAGCTTCGAGGGTCACTCGAGATCTCTACAGGGGTTGAACCCGGAGATCTCCATCACAGGAGATCTGGCCGGGTACTTCACCTGGTCCGACGGCAAGGAGTACAGCGCCAGCGAACGTACGGGGTTCCTCTTCAGGGGCCTTGGCTTCCATTTCCAGAGCAACCTGGACCCGTTCTCGCTGATGAAGGCCGCAGTCTCCGTTTCCCCATCCGGAGTCGTATTCGGTGAAGCCTACATGGTCTGGACCAACGTAGGTGGGGTCATGAACATCACGGCGGGCAAGTTCCACCAGCAGCTGGGCGTGGTGAACCGGTGGCACAAGCACGGCCTCGATCAATGGGACTTCCCGCTGATGCTCAGCGAGCCCTTCGGCGGAGCACTCAACCAGATCGGGCTGTCCTTCGACTTCCAGCTTGGCAAGCTCCACAAGGCCGTCAGTGAGCTCACCATTCAGATCACCAACGGCATGAACGGCAAGGCCTTCTCGGGAGAGCTCTTCTCGCTGCCGACCAGCCTGGTGCACTTCAAGAGCTACTGGGACCTCACCCGGAACACCTATCTCGAGCTCGGCCTGACTGGGATCGTCGGCTTCAATCACTACCGGGGGATGCCCACCAAAGCAGAGCTCTACACCGACGCAGGCCAGACCAACCTCTTCAGCCTCTACGACGCTCAAGGAAACCCCGTGCAGCTGCCCTTTGCGCCGGCCGGGGAGGTGGTGAACCAGGACATCAGGCTGACGGCCTTCGGCGGAGCCAACCTGACGATCTTCTGGGAGCCCGTGAACAAGGCCAAGTACGTCAACTTCCTGTGGCGAACGGAGTTCCTATACGGCTACAAGCAGCTCCCCGACGACGCCCTTGGAGGTCGGCACGACATCCAATGGATGGGCGGATACAGCTACGTAAACGCCAAGCTGAACCAACGACTCGAGGTCGGCCTGAGAGGCGATCTGGTCCAGCGCTTCGTGGAGGACAACTCGAAGCTCCTCGTCTTCCAGGTCGTGCCATATCTCACCATCTGGCAGAGCCCTTGGGTGAAGATCCGGCTCGAATACAACTATCAGGACGGCAAATCAATCAAGGGCACGCACCGGGCCATCGCGCAGGTGGTCTTCGCAGCAGGCCCCCACAAGCATGATCGGTACTAGGAGGAAGAAATGAGTTCTCGATACAGGATCAACGTGGCGCGGTGGTCCGTGGGGCTCTTGATTCTCGCTGCCTCGAGCGCGCTCGGGGCGCCGATGGCTCATGCCAAGCTGTACGTCGTAGCCTCGAACCCGACCTTCGCCAACATCGCGGAGTACGTCGGAGGGAACCTCCTTAAAGTCGACTATATAACCAAAGAAGACGAGGACCCGCACTTCGTCAGGCCAAAACCCAGCTTCGCCGTGATGCTCTCGAAGGCGGACGCCCTGGTGGTAACGGGCCTAGATCTCGAGCTCTGGGCCCCCAGCCTGATCGACAAGTCCATGAACGCCAAGATCCGCGAAGGTCAGGTCGGCTACATCGCGGTGCACGACGGGATAAGGCTGCTGGAGATCCCTCGCTCGGGAAGCCGCGCTTCTGGCGGCGTGCATCTCTTCGGAAACCCACACATTTACAATGGCCCGATGAACGCCAAGATCATCGCCACCAACATCGCCATCGGCCTGTGCAAGGTGAGTCAGGCCAACTGCGAGGCCTTCAAAGCTGGTGCACAGCGCTTCCACAACATGATCGACCAGCGAATGTTCGGTCCCAAGCTCTTGAAGCTCTTTGGCTCCGCGACCCTGACTCGCCTCACCGAGGCTGGTAAGCTGATCCCCTTCTTGCGAGACCGCAACTACCGCGGGGAGCCTCTGGTCAACATGCTCGGCGGGTGGGGAAAGAAGGCAGCTCCCCTCTGGGGCTTGAAGCTCGTCACCTACCACAAGAACTGGATCTACTTCACCAGGTCATTCGGCCTGGATGTCATCCAGGAGGTGGAGCCCAAGCCATCGATTCCACCCTCCCCACAGAGCGTCCGCAGATTGATAAACACCATGTCGAAGGAGACCATCAAGGTGATCCTGGCCGCCAACTTCTACGACGAATCCAAGGTGCGCATGATCTGCCAGAGGGTGAGCGCACAGCCTGCAATCGTCGCCTTCTCGGTGCACGGCAAGCCGGGAATCAACAACTACTTCCAACTCATGGATCATTGGCTGAACGTCCTGCTGGAGGCCTACCGCAGGACGGGAGCGATAAAATGAGCCTATTTGCCGAAATCAGCCCATGGCGCCTGATGGCTCTGCCTTTCTTGGAGTGCCTCGTCCTAGTGGGCATCCACTCCTACCTCGGTCTTCACGTCATCAGGCGCCAGGTGATATTCGTGGATCTGAGCCTGGCTCAAATTGCAGCGCTAGGAACCACCGTAGGCTTTCTCGCTGGAATTCACCCGAGCAGCATGGGCGCCTTCCTCTTTTCGCTATCGTTCACGTTCCTGGGGGCGGCGGTCTTTGCCATCACCAGGACGAGCAAGCGAGAGAGGGTCCCACAGGAGGCGATAATCGGGCTCGTCTACGCCCTCGCCGCGGCAATGGTGATCCTCGTGATCGACCGGGCTCCACATGGTGCGGAGCACATCAAGGAGATGCTCACTGGGAGCATCCTCTGGGTCAACGGACGCGAGGTCCTGACCGCCGCCATCGCCTACGTAGGCGTGGGCACCTTTCACTGGATCTTCCGGCGGAAGTTCATCGCCATCACCAACGACGCCAAGGAAGCTCGCGAGCAGGGCATCAACGTCGTCCTGTGGGACCTGCTCTTCTACATGAGCTTCGGCTTCGTCATAACCTACTCGGTGAATACCGCTGGAGTGCTGCTGGTGTTCGTGTTCCTGGTGGTCCCGGCGGTCATCGGCGCATCCATCACGGACAACTTCAAGCACCAGCTCCTCATCGGCTGGGGTCTCGGCACCCTGGTGAGCCTCGTTGGCCTGTATCTGAGCTACAGGCTCGATTTCCCAACTGGCCCGGCGGTGGTGGCCTTCTACGGCCTGGTGCTCTTGCTCGTAGCCCTGATTCTGTATGTGGTGCGCTCCGAGAGCCGCTTGAGGGCCCTCGGGCACATAGGAATCGGGCTCATCGTTCTTTTCGCCGTGGTCATGTACTTCAAAGGTCTCAACCGGCTGGTTCACATCATTCCGGGCTGGAGTGAAAATCCGTACAACATCCCCAAGGACGCCCGGGCGCCCCAGGCCAAGAAGCGCTCCGCGATCGCCCAGTTCGACGACCTCGACATCGAGGCCAAGGAACAGGCCGTAAAGAAAATGAAGGACCTCGGCAAGCTCAAGGACTTCTATCACAAGGCCACGACTGCGGAGACCAAGCTCAAGCTGGCGGAGCAGGTCGCTCAGCTCAACAGGCGGGAGGGGGCGCTGCTTCTCCTGAGCCTGCTGGAGTCCAAGGCCGAGATCTGGCCAAGGAGCGAGGCCTTGAAACGGCTGGGGGAGATCTGCTCAAAGCCCTTCGACCTGGATCTCATGGAGGCCACTCCTGAGCAGGAGGCGACCGTCCTGGGCCAGGTGAGGCAGTGCGTGCATGCCTTCACCGGCGCGCCACCCCCAGGGGCGCCGCCTGGCAGCCCTGTCCCCGGGTCACCGACAAAGTAGCCCCTGATAGCTTCAAGAACGAGGGAAGGGCCGCCATGGAAACCGGCGCGGCGAGCTCCAGGCTGCCCCCAACACCAACAGGCCGCCAGGACCTCTTGCCCCTACTTGTCCTTGAGGCCATTCCACCAACGGGCGTTATGCTCCCTGGCGTACCTCGAGGATATCTTCCCGGTGAACATCGACCAGAGGGCGGGGCGCTCGGCTGGCAGGAGCGTCACTACCGTCACATGGATGAGGATCGCGAGGACGACTCCTGCGGCGGCGGCGAAATGCAAAGGGATCGCCCACTGGACGATGGCACCGCTCCCGGGTAGAAAGTAGAGGACCAGACCGGTGGAGGCGACGACAAATGTGCCCAGGGAGACGGCCATCCCGCAGAGCTTCTGACCGGCGTTGTACTTGTCCTGGGGAGGCAGAGGCTGCTCGCTGCGGCGAAAGATGTTCCCACTCCTCGTCCTTATCCACCTCAGGTCATCAGGACGCAACCGCAAGCCTGCAAGGAATGGAACCAGGTATCTCTTGAACCCGAAGACACCGTACATGACGAGGACGACAGCCCAGATGAGCCCCACTACGATGTGCGCCCTGAGCATCGTTGCCCCAGAGCCGAAGACCGAGAGCATCGCATCATTGAAAAACGGTGGCGTGACGCTGTAGGCGGTCCGCCCGAGCAAGGCGAACCCAGTGGAGGCCTGGAAGAGCCAGGCGAGAGCGTTGAACCAGTGCAGCCACAGAATCACGGCGTCGTGGCGATGCACCTCGCCGACCTCCGGGCCCGCCTCGGCTCCGCCATGGCCTGAGGCATCGTCCCCCTCTCCTCGCAGCAGCTGGCGAAGGAAAGTGGCCGCGACCCCGAGCGCGCCAAGCGCCAGCATCGCCATGAAGGCTGGCTTTAGCAGGTCCCGGAGCAGCCTCCCTGGAAGCGGAGGATGAAGGCCCGCTGGCCGAGGAGGATGACTGAGGCGGATACGCTCCAGCACATCCTTCCTCCCTGAGTAGTAGACGTTGGGCTGCACCGCAACCGCGCTGGTCTCCAGGCGCTCAACGCGGTGCGTCCTGAAATGCCTCGCTACCTGGCCATCACGGTCATCGAGATCTCCGAACACGCGCGCGCCCGAGGGACAGGTCCGCACGCAGGCCGGGATCAGGCCGGCGTCCACCAAGGGCGCGCAGAAGTCACACTTCTCCAGGCGCCCACCCTCTGGTCGAAGCATCCTGGCGCCGTAGGGGCAAGCGCTCACGCAGTAGCCGCAGCGAATGCAGGCCTTGTCGTCCACGCGTACCCTTCCCTTGGCGTCACGGAAGGTCGCGCCAGTTGGACAGGCAGGTACACATGGCGCATCGGAGCAGTGGTTACATTGCCCGAGAAAATGCGTGAAGACGACTTGACCCTTCGCAGGGACTGGCCACAAAGGCTCGACCCAGGCCCTTCTGACCCCCTCGGGCAGTTCCCACTCCGCATCGCATGCCACCGCGCAGGCGCCGCAGCCCACGCACCTGTCCATGTCGATGATCATCGCTTGGCGCGACATGTCAGCAGCCGTCCTCCATCTTGACTCTGAAGGTGTCGCCGTCTCCATCTGGCGCCCCTTGCCGTGGCGGCATGGCCTGCCGATCCGGTGAGGGCCTCGGATGAGGCGGCGAGGTGGATGGCCTACCAGGCGACTCGCGTGCTGGCTCCTCGACCGGAGTCGTTCCTCCAGGTGTCTCGCGAGGCGGCCTGTCCGATGCTCTTGGCCCCAGAGAGCCTTCCGCCTTGGGCGGGTCGGAAAATGCCTCCCTCGCCTTCTGACACGCCTTGGAGCTCCCCGAGATCTCGCTCCCGTCCCGGCGGACGAGCTGCACGAAGTTCACCCTGAACCCCGTGGCTCCGGTAGGCGGATCGACCGCATATCTCGAGGACAGGATGTTGTCCGAGACGCCCTTGCCGAAAGCCTTCTTCAGAGCACGGGACTGCCCTCCAAACCCATGCACCGTGTAGACCGCGTCGGGGCGTATTGCCGGGGTGAGCAGCAACTTGATTGGGCCTGTGCGCACTCCGTCCTCGTTCTGCAAGAACACCCGAGCGCCCTGCCTCAATCCCTTGGCTCTCGCCACCTCGTCGTTGACCCAGAGCATGTTCTCCTGGTCCTTGGCCATTAGCCGCGGGTTATTCTGGGTCCTGGCGAAGGCGTGGTAGGGCGAACGGCCGGTAATCAGACGGAACCAACCCTCTCTGGGCTGCGCGACGGGCTCGAACCTCGGAATGGAATCATAGCCACCTCTCTGCAGGGTAGCCGAGGACAGCTCGATCTTGCGGCTAGGCGTCTTGAACGAGTGGGGGCGCCCCCCCAGGAGATAGGGAAGCTGCTCTTCCAGGAGGTGAATCCCTTTCCGGGCGAGCCCTTCGCAACCGATTCCCACTGGAGCCAATCGAGCGTCCAGAAATGCCTCCACGTTTGGATGAGTGAAGCAGTCCTTGTGCCCAAGACGATGAGCGAGCTGCTGCACTATCCAGTATGGTCCCCTGGCCTCGCCCCGAGGGGACACCACCGGCTGGCGAATGGCCACGAAGGGACGAGGATGATCTCCCACAGCGAGGATGTCGTCATACCGCTCCAGGTAGGAGGCCTCGGGTAGGATCAGGTCTGCCCACATGGCCCCCTCCGTCGGGAGGATGTCCACCATGGTGACGAAGTCGAGGCTGCCAAGGGCCTCCCTCGTTCGTTTCGAGCCCGGCAGGGACTGGATCGGGTTCACTGCCCAGAGAATCCACTGCCTGACCGGAGCCTGCTTTCCGATGGACGCGTCTATGAGCTCCTGGGCGGCGACCCCGAAGTGGGTGAAGCGGTGTCGCCCTGTGGCAACGCTCTCGGCCATGGGCCCGTGGGGCGCCGGACATGGCCCAGGGCCAAGCTTGATCTTGGACTTGAGGAAGTACCCCCCAGGCCGCCCCCAAGCGCCCAGCAGGGCCGTCAGGATCGCCATCGCCCGGCTGCGCTGGGTGTCGTTTCCATACCAGGTGCTGAAGCGTCCGCAGTGGATCATTACCGCGGGCCTTCGCTTGGCCATCTCGCGGGCCTCGGTGACGATCGCCTCCAGGGGAAGCTGAGTCACCTGAGCTGCCCATTTGGGCGTGTAGGGCGCCATCTCACATCGCAGCTCGTCCAACCCGATGGTGTACCTCTCGACGTAGTCGTGATCGAAACAGTCCTCGGCAATGAGCAAGTGAATCCAAGCGAGCAGGAGGGCTGTGTCCGTGCCAGGCCGGATCGGAAGCCATCGCTGGGCCTTGCCCGCAGCCACCGACATGCGCGGATCGACCACGACGAGCCGAGCTCCACGAGACAGGGCATCGGTCAGCTCCGCGACCTGACCTGTCTGGATGTTCTCTCCTATGTGCGATCCGAACAGCACTATCATCCGGCTGTTCGACATGTCGTGGCGTGCGGGCGAGCCCGGGCCCTCTCCAAAGGTGAGCTGGAAGCCCACGTCCCGCGGTCCACGGCACTGTCCGAAAGAGGGCACCGAGCGATTCGGGCTGCCCAGATGCTGCACGAAGTCGTTGATGAAGTGAGAGGAGAGACCGTGGGAGAAGAGACCGATCGCCCCTGGACCCTGCTTCTCGATCGCCTCCTTCGTCTTGGAAGCCCACAGATCGAGAGCGCGATCCCATGAGATTGGCTTCCAACGGCCCTCGCCCCGCTTCCCAACGCGCAGGAGCGGCGTCCTCAGGCGGTCCGGATCCTCTAGCTGGCGCCAGCCCTCGATGCCGCGCGCGCACAACCGCCCCCTGCTGCGGGGGTGGTCCGGGTTGCCTTCGACGCGGACCACGCGCCCCCCCCTCACCTTGGCCAGGATTCCACAGCGCCAGAAGCACATGTCGCAGAGGGATGGGACCTCCTCCGCCAGCCCCTCCCCATGGCGAACCTGGGGGCGAAGGCCGCTCTCCGCCTGGGCGACATGGGGCAGGATCGCTGGGCTGGCAGCTCCCATTCCAAGGAGCTTGAGGAGGGTCCTTCGATCGACTCTCGGCTTGTCATCCATGACTGATATTCCGACTCGTCCTGGGATGTTTCGCTGCCTCGAGGTCACCCTCGCTCCAGGTGGCTTCTGCTCTCTGTCAGTCGCAGACCGCACCAGGGCGCTTGGCGGCTGTTGACAGCTTCTTCTCGCAGCCCTTCAGCCCGGGGTTGTGCTTGCACAGCCCATCCTTGATATGCTCTGGAGCAATGGCATGGAACAGGTGCCGGTTGTTGGCCAGCCAGGTGGGGCTGGCAGAGACTTTCAAGGTCTCCGCAAGCTTGAGGCTCTCCCTTAGGAGACCTCTTCCCTCCCCTCCGGTCGCACAGCGCTCGATCACCTGGGCGTCGATCCCCGTCTTGGGCCCGGTGCAGGTCTTCCAGTTGGGATCCTTGATCATCCGGTTGCGGCACCAGATGTAGTCCATGTACTTGAAGGACTTGGGGTAGTGCTTTATCGCGCAGAGCTCCCTGATGTTCTCGTCCACCTCTGGCTGTCCGTGAAGGGCTTTGAACCCCTGACCCTGCTCCGTGGCGATGTAGTGGATCCTGAAGTCCAGCTGATTGTCGAAGGCTTTGAGCACCTCGGACATCGAGTCCAGCGCCTGAGTGCCAAAGGGGCACATGGACATCGTGAAGAGATCCAGCCGTTTCTTCTCTTCCGGACGACATACGGGCGCGTTCCGACAGTCCGGATCGGCGCAGTCGATCTTGCCGTTGCCGGTATCGTCCACTCCATTGTCGCAGATCTCTGCCAGGGGATCCCAATCCGCCCTGACCTTGAGCTGGAGCAGCTTACCCTTGTCCGTCTGCTTCAGGTGGCGCCCAAGACGGACATAGCCGGGACCGGCCTTGATTTCCTCGGTGAAAAGAAACGCAGGCAAGGTCTTCAGCCCTTCTTCCTTGAAGAGCTTCGCCCCCTCGGCACTGCCATAGTCGAGGTTTTCGACCTGCAGATCTGGCACTGCCTGCTTGAGCTGACGCACGACCGGCTCGGTCCGACAGCTCCTCGACTGGCACCTCTTGTCCGAAAGCACGAGCAAGGTGGCCTTCATCTCCGACAGACCCGCCTTTCCTTGAGACATGGTCTCCTGCCGAGTGCGGCCAGGATCGTCAGGCTCCACTGTCTCGGTGCCTCGCTGCTCACCTGGCTTCGCCTTGTCTCCGCTACAACCAGAGAAACAGGCCACGCCGATGCCGAGCGACAGGAGCACAGCCCTCCAAGCGAGACTGCGTACGCCCGTGGGCCCGCGATACAGGCATTCGACCCATGACCCGTTTACATCGTCTATTGCTTTCGAAGCTTGCATGTCTCTCATTTGTTCCTCTCTCGACCAGGAGATTGTTCTCCAAGACTCGAGCCTTTCCTCTCGTGCAGCTCTCGATCGAACGCCTCCCTCACGCTGGCTGGGACACGGGGAAGCTCGCCTCTCAGGAGCCTTGCCAAGATCTCTTCGACCGAGCCGTTGTGCCCCCAACTCACACAAATGCCGAGGCCCTGGGAGAAAGGCAGATAGAGCTTGTTGATGCCCGAGCAGCAAAGGAAAGTGACGTGCCTCTCGGCCAGGAGACGCAACCTGTCGTTTCCCTCCAGGGAGCCAACATCGAGAACTGTACGCCCCGTCTCTTGCCCTCCCTCCAGATCCACCAGCAGCAGCCGCTGGGCAAAGCAGAACCGCGGCGCGATCTCTTCTCCGAGGACTGGAATTGCAAGCCGCATTGTCCTCGTGATTCTTTCCCATGCCCCTTATGGGGGGAGGCTCTCAAGGGACGCTGCCCCGCGACTCATCGACCATCTCCAGCCAGCGGCTGGATGACAGGTTCAGCCAGTGCTCGTCAAAGAGTGCCTGGCCAGGCCGCTCAGGCTAATGCCAGTTGTATGCCAAGAGCTGACATTGGAAGCCTCCCCAGAATTACTAGTTATTTTGGTAGCTCAGCCAAAGATGGAGCAAAATGGAACAAACCATGGAACAAGCTCTGGAACGAAGGTGTTCCAGGGCGTACCCCGTTGTTCCATGCTGTTCATAGACCCAGAAAGCCGAGCTCCCTCATCCTGCGCCAGAGCGTATTTCTGGCTATGCCAAGAGCGCTGGCGGTCTTGGTCCTGTTCCACTGGTTCGCTTCGAGGGCCTCTGCCAGAGCTCTCGCCCTGGGATCCACGAGAGCCGAGGGAGCCACGGCATTCCCAAGGAGCTTCCTCTCCGAAGGCTTGGGAGAACGTCTGAAGCCTTGTGACCAAGCCCCATCAGATCGCAGGGGCCCGACCGAAGAGGACACCTCGGGCAGGAGGTGAGCCTTGTCGATCAGGCCGCCGTGGCACAGAACGAAGGCGTGCTCCAGTATGTTCCGCAGCTCGCGTACATTCCCCGGAAAAGAGTAGCACTTGAGCGCAGCCATGGCCTCATCGGTGAGACCGTGGATGGGCTTGCCCGTGCTGGCGCCGAGCAGCCCAACGTAGTGATCCACAATTAAGGGTATGTCCTCCCGTCTATCGGCCAGGGGAGGGACGAAGATGGGAACCACTCGCAGGCGATAGAACAGGTCCTCCCTAAACTCTCCCTTGGCAACGAGCTGCTTGAGATCTCGGTTCGTCGCGCTGATCACCCTCACGTCCACGACCACCGGCTTGGTGTCTCCGAGAGGAGTGAGCTCCCCATCCTGGAGCACCCGGAGGAGCTTGGCCTGGAAAGCGGGGCTCACGTCGCCGATCTCGTCCAGGAAGAGGGTTCCACCGTGGGCCTGAAGGAACCTTCCGGGCTTGTCCCGTCGAGCGTCCGTAAAAGCTCCCCTGACATAGCCGAACAGCTCCGACTCGAGGAGCGAATCGGGCAGGGCGCCGCAGTTTATCCTGATGAAGGGAAGCTCCCGACGCGGCGAGAGCCTGTGGATTGCCTGGGCAACGAGCTCCTTGCCGCTGCCGCTCGGCCCCTCGATGACCACCGAGGCCTCCGAAGCCGCCACGTCCGGGAGCAGCCGGAAGATCTCCCGCATGGGAGGGCTCGCACCGATGATCTCTGCGAAGCCCTTTTGGTTCGAAAGATGTCTCCTCAGAGCCTCCAGCTCCGAGACGTCCCTGAAGAGCTCCACACCCCCCAGCAGACCGCCATCGCGATCCCTGAGCACGGCAGTGGAGACCGTTATGGGCACCGCCTCCATGTCGCTGTTCAGAACGTCGATTCGCACGCCTCTGAGAGGAATGCCCGATTCCAGGGTCCTGCGTAGGGCACAGTCGGTCTCGCAGATGCTGGCCCGAAACACATGGTGGCACTTCTTTCCGATGGCTGCCTCTCTCGAGATGCCCACGATCCGCTCGGCGGCAGCGTTGAAGGAGGTCACCACGAAGTTGTGGTCCACGGTGAAGACGCCCTGGTCTATGCTGTCCAGGATCAGCGGGTAGAGCTCTGTGAGCTTGGTACTGGGCATCGTCACACCGGCGCACGCTGCTGGGTCTCAGAGCGCCGCCTCGCCTTCACCAGCAAGAACCATTGACTCGTACCGACGGCTTTTCAAGCCAAATCCACATTTAGAGACGACCCTGGCCCAGAGCACGGCGGTTGCATCACCGCATCAAGGATCGCCGGCCAGGCGCCCCCGCTGCCGGAGCCGCTCCTTGAAGCGCCGCCTGGCCTCGGAGAAGAACCGGGAGTGATCCCCCCCCCTCAGGTCGGGAAAGGTCCAGGGCAAAGGGCCATAGGCCCCGCCTGCGTAGTAGAGCACCATGTCCGCCCAGATCCCCCCTCCCAGGTGGAGCTTCTGCGGCCCCGACTTGAAAGAGGCCAGCACGACCTTGGTGTGATCGAGCAGCCCTGGGTCGAGGTTCACCCGCCGCCGCCCTCCATCGAGCTCCTGCTGCTCGAGCTCCCAGGCGCGGCGCTTCAGCTCGCCGAGGCCCTCGGAAGGCACGAGCTCCACGCAAGAGCAGTAGAACCGCTGGAGCTGGCCGCCCATCTCGGCCTCGTAGTACCCCGTCTGGTCGAAGGGCGCGGGCTCTCCCCAGAGGTCCACCCCTCCGTACGCCTCTCCGAAGCGCTCGGCCATGCGCCTGGCACCATCCATGTCACCGGCGAGCACTCCCAGAACCACGAGGCTGGGAGGCGGCAGCTCCCTCGGGCCAGGGGGACGCGGGGAGACGTGACCGGCCCTTGCAGGCGGCTTCGGGCCATCGCTCATTCATCACCGTTCCTGTCACGATCCCCATTCCCGGGCCGTGACTCGCGCAAAAGAGATAGGGCCGCCTCTGCCTCGGCCACGACCGCTGGGGCCAGCCCGAAGCGGGCCGAGAGCTCCACCGGAAGCCGTCCCACCAGGTTCACGTTCTCCCGCCCGACCTCGCGCTGCAGCCTCAGCCGGTGCCCGTGCAGATAGGCATAGCCCCCATCCGTGGCCCGCGACAGGTGGAGGTTGCCCATGTGGCTCCAGTCAAAGGAGGCGTCCCACAGGGCGAGGAAGCGCTCCCTGGAAACAGCGGCAGCCTTCAGCCTGTAGCGGTGCTTGCCTCCGCTCGTGAGCTCGAAGGTCTCGCCGTCCTTCGAGCCAGTGACCCGGACGACCCCGACGCTCGTGGCGCGCTCCGACGTAGCGCCTGGAAGGAGCGGCAGGGGCTGGTGCAGGAGATAGCCAGGGTCCATCAGGTGGGGCCCCTCGGGCAGCTCGATCCACACGGCCGAGTGGCTATCCCTGCCTGCCCGCATGTCGCAGAGCACGGGCCTGCAGGAGTAACCGAGGCGCTCGAGCACCGCGAGGAAGGTCTCCGTGAGGGAGAAACAGGTGCCGCCAGTGCCTCGCTCGGCGTGGTCGAGCACCACCTCCCAGGGCAGCCTCCGCCGTGCGGGTCCGGGGGGCTCGGCGACCTTCTTGAGGATCTTGGTCAGGTTCTCGTATGGCAGGCGGGCAAAGGCCTCTCCCACCTCCCAGAGGAGATCCTGCCCCTGCCCCAGCCTCTGCCCCTGCCCGCACCCGTGCCCCAGCCCCTGCCCCTGCCCGCCCCCCTGCCCGCGCCCCTGCCCGCACCCCTGCCCCTGCCCCCTCGGCAGGATCCGGTAGTGCTCCAGGAAGGCGTCCGCCGCCCGCCGGTTCGCGGCCTGCTCGGGTGAGCCACTCGAATACCTAGATCTTCCTGGGAGCATCTCGGGGCCTCTCGCTTGGGCGCCTCGGGATCAGTCGGCTTCCTGACTCTCCCGAGTCGATGGCGGCGGCCCTGCGCGGAGCTCCACCCGAAGGTCCCTCGGCCGCACCGAGACGCCTGTCGCGGTCCGGTACCAGCCGAGGAGCACTCCGTGCAGGACCTCTTCCACGCGCCTCTGCATCGCCCCGAGGGTGGTGTGTTGACAGGCCGCCTGGGACGCCACCTGGGCGATCTGCAGCCGGAAGGCCGCCTGGGATGCCTGAGGCCGCAGCCGGCGCACCAGCTCCTCGTCCGTCGAGGAGACCGCCACCTGGCCATAGGACTGCCGCTCCTTCACATGGCCACACCCGGTGAGAAGGGCTGGAGGCTCGAGCCCTATGACGACCTCGTAGAACTTGGGCGGAGGATAGAGCGGCGGCGGCGGAGCGCCCATGCAGCGGGTCGCGGCCCCTGCGGCCCCTGCGACCCCAGCCAGGCCCGCCAGGAGAAAGGTCCGGCGGGGCACTCCTGGGCGGCGTAGCTCTTCTGCCAGGGTCGGGTAGGAGGGTTCCCCGAGGTCTGCCGAGCCGACCGGGCTGCGAATCGCCTTCATCGTACCTCCAGATCAAATCGGCCCCGACCCATACGAAGAGCCAGATGACCCTCGTGGCCATACCGTTCGCGAAGCCGATCACGAATAGACTACTGCCAAACTACCTTCTCGGGAAGCTCGTGCGGCTGCGGATCGGCGGGCCAACGGCTGCCGAGCTGCCCAGGTGAGCAGCCGCCTGCCCCAGCGCTGGAGCTCCCGCACCTCGTCCAATGCACATGAGTGTCTCGCCTCCCCGGCAGGGGCGATGACGATGCATGCACGACCAGCTCGGCGTCGGACGCCGGATGGCTACTGCACGAGAGGCTCGCTCATCAACTCGCCCTCGAGGACGTTGTGCTCGAGGAGCACGTCGGGGCTGTCGTCCAGGATCGCCGTGTAGTCGCCTCCGTGGATCCAGCTCCGGGCGAGGCCACCGGAGGCGCTGACCCAGAAGATCCCCGACAGAGAGGCGTCCCCCATCTCGCAGGCCGAGGCGTCCAGGGACGCCACGTCGGAGGTGCCGTCCACGTACAGGCCGAAGCCCAGCTCGCCGTCGGAGACCTGGGGAAGCACGCTCAGCACGGAGCTACGGAAGAGGCGGGCCGAGGAGCCGAAGATGGTCATGCCCTCGGCGTGGTGGTCCAGGAAGAGGCTGGCGTCCACCTCCAGGTCCGCGCAGGCGCCCACCGTGTTGTCGCACTGGGCATATACCGCCGTGCCCTCGGACTGGTCCTCGGCCCCGGGTCGGGTCGCGGCCACGAGCACCCCCTCGAGACGAGCCTCGGCGCCGTGGAGGAAGATGCCGCTGAACGTGTTCCGCCTGAGCGCGGAGTCCCGGAGCGAGAGCACGGCGCAGGCTCCCGACACGGGCTCGCACTGGGCCACAAGGCCGTTCCCGCCCCTCGAGTTGCTCGCCTGGGCTTGCGTGTCCCGCAGGATCGTCCGCTCAACCACGGCCTCCACGCCGGCCAGGGCAAGAGCGGCCTGACGGTTTCCACCGACCACGCCGCAGGTGAGCTCCAGGGGCTGGCACCGGGTCAGCGAGGGGTCGCACTGGGCCACGATGCCCATCCCGAGGCGCGAGTCGCCCTGCTGGGGCAGGGTGCCAGAGACCACCGTGTCCCGAACCGTGAGCAGGGTGCCGAGGGCCATGATGCCCGCCGCATGGTTCCCGGTGACGACGCAGCCCTGGAGCGTGATTTTGGGGCAGTCGGCCGAGGTGTTGTCGCACTGGCTCTGGAGCCCGATGCCCGACTGGCCGTGGATGGCGTTTGGCTGGGTGTCGGCAACGAGGGAGCCCACCAGGGTCGCTGTTCCACCCGACAGGAAAAGCCCCGCCTCGTGGTTCCGCTCCAGCACCAGGCCCGTGGCGTCCAGGGTGGCGCAGCCTCCGCCGCCAAAGTGATCGCAGCCCAGATCCAGTCCGCGGCCAAAGGAGCCGTCCGGGGAGGGCTCAGTGCCCAGGACCTCCGAGTCCACTGCCTGGACCCGCCCCCCGTAGAGGATCACCCCGGCGGTGTGGGCTCCAGACACCCTGACCCTGCGGAGGCTGGCCGTGGCCCCGCGCTGGAGGAGGATGCCGTAGCCCGCAGGGTCCAGCACCTCCACCTCTACGAGTCGCACGTCCACGGCCTCGTTCAACAGGAGGCCGTGCCCGGGCCCCGTGAGCCGGATCCCCTCCAGGGTTGAGCCGCTCGCCCCGGCCGACACGACCACGGGCGGCGAGGCCTGCTGTCCCTGGGTAATGCCTTGGATCGTGACCATGGAAGGGCAGCGACCGCTCAAGATCACGCGGCGATCCAGGTTCACGCTCTCGGAGTAGGTGCCAGCGGCCACCACCACCTGGCCGCCATCAGGCGCTGCGGCCAGGGCAGCCCCGACCGTGGTGAAGGGCGCTGCGGCGCTGCCGGTGGAGGCCCCGCCCTGGTAATTGGCGTCCACATGCACCGCGCCCGCCACGGGCGTCACGTTCCCCCAGGGCGCCGTGCCGCACTCCCGGATGGCCTCGCAGGAGACGTTTCCGAGCAGGCCGAGCTCGCCACCGGAGCAGGGCGTGGCCGGGCGGATGGGCGTGCAGGCGCCCGTGCCGTCCCCGGAAAATCCCTCGGCGCAGCCCTGCCCGAGGCCGCATCGCTCCACTCCAACTGGCAGGCATCCCCCGCCGAGGACCGGGACCTCGTCCGGCGCCTCGCAGTCGTCCCAGAGGGGCACGCAGGCCTCCCCGTGCGCCTCGGTGCCCTCGGGACAAGGCGGGAGGTTCCCGTTCTGGTTGTTCTGGTTCCCGCCGCCGCCGGAGTTCTTGCTGCACCCGGGCGCGCCGGCCGCAAGCAGCAGAGCTCCTATCAACAGGGTGACACGCAGCGGAACCCGAAGCCGAGCTCTGGTCGTCATGACGTCCCTCGCCCTGGCCGCCTGTGGGCGGCCCTTGATTAGTTTCATTCCCGGATCAGTCTATCACGAAGCTGACCATTCGAGAGTCGTCACACCTGACGTCGTACAGCATGGAGGGAAGGAGCGGTTCGCCGGGAACGAGCGCACGCCCAGCGAAATACTCTCCAATCCAGTGCTCGACATAGAAGGAGTTCGAGCGGCATGAACGCGGCCCCCAAGCAGGCTCCCTTAGCCTCGTGCCACGGGCTCGGCGGCGCGAGGACGCCTTGCCCGACGCGCTGATCCAGTGCAAGACTCTCCGAAGCGCCTCGAATCGCAGCTTCGAGGCGGAGGCTGGCCATGTCCCCCACTCGAAAGCCCAACATATCTTGCACCGCTCGGACAAGAGCGCGGCCATCCCGCGGCGCCAGGGCCAATGCCACTGCCACCGACCCGCCTCGGACAGCCGCTCGGCCATCCCGCGGCGTCGTCACTCTTGCCTCTGCCCTTGCCACTGTCGTTGCAACGGCCGCCCTGCTGTGCACTACACAGCTAGCCTGCAAGGGGGTCGAGCCCGCGACAGGCGAGCCCGATCCAATTCCCGGCGCCTCCCCTGCTGCACCTGGCCAGGAGGCGCTCGCCGGCGCCGTGCCAGGCCCAGGCGCTTCCACCAGGGCGCAGGAGCGCGACCTCCAGCTCGAGGACCTCTTTGGCAAGCGCCCCATGGAGGGCCGGCCCGACACCAAGCACCAGTTCTCCCACGACGGCCGCTGGCTCTATTTCCTGCGCCCGAGCGCCGCGGACGCCGAGGTGCTGGATCTCTGGCGAGTGGAGCTCCCGGGGGGCCAGCTCGAGCTCCTGGCAACGGCCGAGAGCCTCCTGGCCCTCGGAAAGGCGGAGCTCACCGAGGCGCAGAAGTCCGCGCGGGAGCGACACCGGGTGCGGCACCGGGGAATCACTTCCTATGTCCTTCACCGCTCGAACGCGGGCGTGATCATACCCCTCGCGGGGTTCGTGTACTGGCTGGACCTTCAAACGCGGAAAGCGGTGCGGGTCTTCGACAAGGCGGGAGGCGAGCTGGATCCGAGGCCCAGCCCGGACGGCGGCCGCCTCGCCTTTGTCCGCAAGGGAGATCTGCTGGTGCGCGCGACGGCGGGCGGGCCGGAGCGGGCCCTCACCCGTGGAGGGAGCGACACGCTCCAGCACGGGGTGGCCGAGTTCGTGGCCCAGGAGGAGCTGGACCGGCACCGCGGTTACTGGTGGTCACCGGACGGGGCCTACGTGGCCCTCACCCAGGTGGACGAGTCCGGCGTGGAGCTGGTGCACCGGCATCAAATCTCGGCGAGCGGGGTGAAGGTCGTCGAGCAGCGCTACCCCGCGGCGGGGAAGCCCAACGCCAAGGTCAGGCTGGGCGTCGCATCGCTCGCAACAGGCCTTGTGCGCTGGATCGAGCTGCCTGGGCTCGAGAAAGGCTACCTCACCCGAGTGAGCTGGTTCCCTCCCGCTGGAGCGGGTGGCAGGCCGAGGCTCGGCGTCCAGCGCATCTCCCGTGAGCAACGCGAGCTCACCCTGGAGCTGGTGGACCCACAGACCCTCCAGGTGAGCAAGGTGCTGGTGGAGCGGGCCAGCGACTACCTGAACCTGCACGATGACCTCAGGCTGCTCACCGGACGCCCTGCCCTGCTCTGGACATCGGAGGCCTCGGGGCTGCGCCAGCTCTACCTCATCGACCTGCCCCCTGCTGGCGCGCCGCCAATCGAGATGCTGCACAGGGCAGACGACACCTCACCTTCCCTCGGAGCTGACGGAAAGACAGCTCCAGAGGTGGATCGGCCGAGGCCGGCGGGCGCGGCGGGCGCGGCGGGCGCGGCGGGCGCGGCGGGCGCGGCGGGCGCGGCGGGCGCGGCGGGCGCGGCGGGCGCGGCGGGCGCGGCGGGCGCGGCGGGCGCGGCGGGCGCGGCGGACGCGCCCGAGGCAGCCAAGGCGCCCAAGGCGACGAATGCGCCAGGCGCGAAGAACGCGCCGAAGCCGCTCAGTCAGCTGACCGAGCCCCTCGGCCGGGTGGTGGGAGTGGACGAGCGAGGGGGCTTCGCCTACGCGACGGTGCTCGCGAACCGCGGGCGCGAGCAGCATCTCTACCGCTTCGCCCTCTCTGGTGAGAGCCTGCCGGTTCGCCTGACGTCAGAGCCTGGCTGGCACGAGATCACCATGAGCCGCACGGCGGACCACTACGTGGATCAGTGGAGCGATCTCCACCGGACGCCGAGGATCACGCTGCGCCGCACGAGCGGCGAGCTCGATAGGAGGCTGGACGAGGGCCCCAACGAGCCCCTCGCGGGCTTCCGAAAGGCCCACTCCCGCTTCGTCACTCTGCGCGCAAGGGACGGCACTCCCCTGAACGGGCTCCTCTTCACACCGCCCGGCCAAGCCCCAGGCCCCGCTGGGAGATGGCCCGCGGTGATCTACGTCTACGGCGGTCCCCACGGTCAGACCGTGGCCCGGCGCTGGAGCCGCTACACCGCCTGGCATCACTTCTTCGCCCAGCGCGGCTTCGCCGTGCTCCTGGTGGACGGTCGCGGATCTGCCCACCGGGGCAAGGCCTTCGAAGCCAAGCTCTGGAGGAGCTTCGGGGTCATTGACGTGGAGGACGTGGAGTCGGCTGCCCGCTGGCTGGGCGCCCAACCGGGCATCGATCCCGGGCGGATTGGGCTCTGGGGCTGGAGCTACGGCGGCTACCTAACCGTGATGACCCTCTTCAAGACCGGGCGGCTCTTCAGGGCGGGCGCGGCCGTCGCGCCAGTTGCGGACTGGCGCCTCTACGACACTGCCTACACCGAGCGCTACCTGGGCATGCCCGGCCCCGAGGAGGCCATCTACCGCAGCTCCGACCCGACGCCCCTCGCCCCGCGCCTCGAGACCCGACTGCTCCTCGTGCACGGCATGGCGGACGACAACGTCCTCCTGACCAATACCCTTGGTCTCGCCTCGGCCTTGCAGAAGGCCGAGCGGCCCTTCGAGCTGATGCTCTACCCGGGCAAGGCGCATTCCATACAGGGCACGAGGACCAGAAGGCACCTGCTGAAGACCCTGCTCGACTACTTCGAGAGAAACCTCGGGAGCTGCGCCCAAGCCGCCCCCACTGCCATCGCCCCAGCTCACAAGGCCCCTTCGATGCCGGCTCCGGCGGCCAGGCCAGCCCGCAGCAGGGCTGTCCAATGAACCGCCTCCGTATCTCTCCAGGGCTGTCCCGCCTTTCCTTCACGGCCTGCATCCTCCATTTCGCGGCCTGCGGGCACCCGGCCAAGGCGCCCCCGGATGCCCCGGACGGGGCAGCGCCCGACGCGAGCGCCCTAGTGGACGCCGGCGGTTGCGGCCCTGGGCAGGTAGCGACGGACGCCGGCTGCCTTTGCGCCCCGGGCTCTCCCTGCGAGCAGGGCGAGGGCTGCGCAAGTGGCCACTGCACAGACGGGGTCTGCTGCGACGGCCCCTGCGACGGCCCCTGCGAGCGCTGCCTCGAGGGCGGCCTCTGCTGCCAGGCGCCAGATGGTTTGGACGACGCCTGCCCTACTCACTGCCTGGACGGCGCCTGCCAGCCATGCCCGCTCGACATGGCCTCGTTGGAGGGCTTCTGCATGGACAGGTTCGAGGCCCCCAACCGGGCGGGAGAGCTACCTCTCGTGATGTATACCTTCCTGGAGGCGGAGGCCTGGTGCGGGGCCCGAGGCCGGCGCCTCTGCTTCGACGACGAGTGGACCCGCGCCTGCGGAGGAGCCGAAGGCTGGTCATACCCATACGGCGACACGCGCCTGCCCGGTGTCTGCAACGACGAGGAGACCTGGCTCAGCTACAACCAGACCCTTCTGAATGGCTGGCCGCCGAGCGCCTCGAGCCCGGACTCCACCTCCCTCGACGAGCTCCTAGGGGCGGCGCGTCAGGTCTCCAGCTCCGCGGCGGCCGCGGCCGACCATGTGGCCTGGCTCTACCAGGGGGAGCCGGGGGGCTCCAACCCTGGCTGCACCCACGGCGCCGAGGGCGTCTTCGACCTGACCGGGAACGTGGAAGAGTGGACGCGCCGCAGGGACGGAGGCGAGCCCAGCTTCCACGGCAACTTGAAGGGCCGCTACTGGGCAGACACCCGCACCTGCCAGTCGAACATCATCTCCCACGGAGACGGATTCCGCTTCTACGAGATCGGCTTCCGCTGCTGCAAGGAGCCGCTCTCGCCCTGAGAGCCAGGCCAGGGCTTTGTACGGGATGCTCTCGCCCAAAGAGCCAGGCCAGGGCTTTGTACGGAATGCTCTCGCCCAAAGAGCCAGGCCAGGGCTTTGCACGGGATGCTCTCGCCCCGAGAGCCAGGCCAGGGCTACTCCCCAGATTGGAGATTGACGGAATCGGCAAGGCGGGTAGAAATGCGCGGGGGGGCGTTGGCCCCCCCGCGCGTAAAGATACCGATTGCTACTGCAGGCCCTTGGCGCCCTCGATGAGGTTCTCCACCACGGCGGGGTCCGCCAGGGTGGTCGTGTCGCCGACCTCGTCCATCTTGCCGGCGGAGATGCGCTTGAGGATGCGGCGCATGATCTTGCCCGACCGGGTCTTGGGCAGGCCGTCGGCCCACTGGATTACGTCGGGAGTGGCGATCGGGCCGATCTCCTTGCGGACGTGGGCCACGAGGGTCTTCTTGAGGGCGTCGGACTTCTCCACGCCGGTGTTCAGGGTCACGTAGGCGTAGATTCCCTGGCCCTTGATGGGGTGCGGGTAGCCAACCACCGCGGCCTCGGCCACGGTCTCGTGGGACACGAGAGCGCTCTCCACCTCGGCGGTGCCCATGCGGTGGCCGGAGACGTTGATCACGTCGTCCACGCGGCCGGTGATCCAGTAGTAGCCGTCCTCGTCCCGCCTGGCGCCGTCACCAGTGAAGTACTTCCCCTCGTACTGGGAGAAGTAGGTCTCGCGGAAGCGGTTGTGGTCACCGAAGACCGTCCGCATCATCCCTGGCCATGGAGCCTTGATGCACAGGTTGCCCTCGCAGGGACCCTCGAGCTCCTTGCCCGAGTCGTCCACGATGCAGGGCTGCACGCCGAACATCGGGTGGGTGGCGCTGCCGGGCTTGATCTTCACCGCCCCGGGGAACGGGGTGATCAGGAACCCGCCGGTCTCGGTCTGCCAGTAGGTGTCCACGATGGGGCACTTACCCTTGCCGATGGTGTTGTAGTACCACATCCAGGCCTCGGGGTTGATGGGCTCGCCCACCGTGCCGAGGATCCTCAGCGAGGACAGGTCGTGCTTCAGCGGCCAGGAGTCTCCCTCCTTGGCGATGGACCGGATGGCCGTGGGGGCCGTGTAGAACTGGTTCACCTTGTGCTTGGCCACGATCTGCCAGAAGCGGCCCATGTCGGGATAGCTGGGGATGCCCTCGAACATGAGGCTGATGGCGCCGTTCGCGAGGGGGCCGTACACGATGTAGCTGTGGCCCGTGACCCAGCCGATGTCGGCCGTGCACCAGTAGACGTCACCCGGCTTGTAGTCGAACACGAGCTTGTGGCTGACCGCCACGAAGGTCAGGTACCCGCCCGTCGTGTGGAGCACGCCCTTGGGCTTGCCGGTGGAGCCGGAGGTGTAGAGGATGAAGAGTGGATCCTCGGCGTCCATCTGCTCGCAGGGGCAGTCGGCCTTGGCCTTGGCCATCTCGTCGTGCCACCACACGTCCCGCGATGTCCATTTCACGGGCTGCTCGTTGCGCTTGACGACGATGACCTTCTCGATGCAGGGGGTCTCGGCCACCGCCGCGTCGGCGTTGCCCTTCAGATCAACCGGCTTCGGCCCGCGGAAGGTGCCGTCCGCGGTGACCAGGATCTTGCAGGTCGAGTCGAGGATCCGGTCCCTCAGGGAGTCTGGGGAGAAGCCTCCGAACACCACGCTGTGGATCGCTCCGATACGTGCGCAGGCGAGGAGCGCGATGGGCAGCTCGAGGATCATGGGGAGGTACAGGCAGACGCGATCCCCCTTCTTGACGCCGTAGCTCTTCAGCACGTTGGCGAACTTCTGAACGTCGGTGAGCATCTCCTTGTAGGTGATCTTCTTCGTCTCGTCGGCGCCGTTGCCCTCCCAGATGAGGGCGACGTTGTCGCCGCGGCCCGCCTCTACGTGCCGATCGAGGCAGTTGTAGCTGGCGTTCAGCTTTCCACCATCGAACCAACGAATCTTGGCGGTGTTGAAGTCCCAGTCGAGGACCTTGTCCCACTTCTTGTACCAAGTCAGATATTCGCTGGCCATCTCGGCCCAGAAGCCTTCTGGGTCCTTATGGGAGCGCTCTAACATCGCCTTGTGCTTCTCGGCTTGGACAAGGGCGCCCTTTGCCAGGGCCTCGGGCACGTCGAAGACTTTTCCTTCCAGCGTCACTTCGGTCATGGTCGTCCTCTCCTCGGGTGTCGTTACCTGCTTGGCCTGCCTGCTCTGCCCGCTGCCCGGCGATGGAGCCCACCAACTCCCGACCCGGCCTCGCCTACAAGGGCTTGGTAGACCTGGCCTCTGTTCTGGTTCGAGCCTCCCAGGGGACCTGGGCCCGATTGCCCGAGGCCCTATGGGAGCGCCCGCGATTGCTCGGTGACTCCTATCAGAAGGCTTTGAGGGAGGCAAGCTGATTTAGCGCGTCTATACTAGGAGGATAGTGCAACAATCTCACTAGGAATAACCTGTAACGCAGCGCATAAAACGCCCTGCCCGCCCTGTAGAGCCCCGGGCAGATCCAAACCATTTTGAAGAGTTCCACTGCAATTTTTCAGCTTGCGAGGGCTGCTGGCAGGGCACCCAAGTGCCCCATGGGCGAAATGATAGCCCCAGCCAAATCCGCGCTCGTCCGATCAGAAGGACGACAATAGAGAGACGGGAGCCGATCTACTTGTCCGCCAGCGCCTTCTCCTTGCGCTCCTGGGCTTCCTTGCACTTGATGCACATGGTGGTCTCTGGCCGGGCCTCGAGGCGCTTGGCGTTGATCTCCTCCTCACACTCCTCGCAAATGCCAAAGGTGCCGTCCTCGATGCGGGCCAGGGCTTGATCGATCTTCTTC
>JAVEWA010000274.1:0-8666 GCA_034004785.1 Polyangia bacterium | reverse complement strand
TGTAGAGGTTATCCTCCACGAGGTCGTCCGCGGGCTCGATGAGATCGGCGTCCAACTCGATCAGACCAGCCTCCCCCTCCTCGTCTCGAGGCTTGCTCGCCAGCTCCCCCGACGAGGCGCCCTCCAGGTCCAGGGCAGAGGCGGCCAGGGCGTCCGCGTCCAGCTCCGAGGCAGAGAGAGCCGCAGCGTCCAGCGCAGCAGACTCGTCGGTGTCGGGAGCCGAGGCGTGAAGGACATCGTTGGCGAGGTCCTTCCTTTCGGCGGGCTGCTGGTTGGAGAGCTGGTCCGCAAAGAGCGGATCTGCCTGGAGATCACTGGCAGTGGGCTCGGCGGCCACATCACTGATAATGGGGGCGGCCTGCCTGGGGGCATCCTCGGGGGCCTGTACGGGCGCTGCCTCGGGTGCCTGTTCGGTGGCCGATCCGGCGGCCCGCTCAGGCGCTTCCCCCGCGACCCGCTCATGGGTCTCCCGGGAGACTTCGGCCTCCTCCGGTCTCGCGGGCAGTCGAGCCGGCTCCTTGGCCTCCGAGGGCTGCGCCGGGCTCTCGGGAGGCATGGGCTCCTGGGCGGGGGTATCGGTCCTCTTCGCCATGGGGGCAGGTGTGCGCGGCCCTCGGCCGAGGAGCGCCGCCAGCGAGGCGGCGGGATCCTGCTTGGAGGAGGCGCGGGGTGGAGGTGTCTGGGTGCTGGCCAGGAGGTTGTCGATGTCCACCGAGGTAGCGCTGCGCTTTTGCAGCTTCAGGCGCGCCAGGGTGCTCTTTACCTTGGATGAATCGACGTCGCCTGGCAGCAGCGCGTCGAGGGCCGAAACAGCAGAAGCGCCGCTCGACTGACTGCTGTATGGGACCGAGACCTCCTTCGCCGGCAGGAGGGGAGAGCCGGCTGGATCCAGGCCCAGGGCATCGTCGGGCTCCTTCGAGGTGGGGACTGCTCCGTCCTTTGGATGTCTGGGAGCCTCGGCGGCGCTGGCTTCCCTTGGTGTGTCTGTTTCAGCCGGAGCCGAGGTCTGCTGCTCGTCTGGCGCGGCCTGCTCCTTGGCAGCGGCGTCCTGCTCCGTTGGCTCGGCCTTTGCGGGCGACTCCCCGTCTTCCACGGATGAGGCGGTCTGAGCCTGGGTCCCAGCCTTGGCCTCCGTTTCGACCTGTGATTCCTTCGAATCGTCCTGCTCGGTCGCGGATCCCTTGTCCTGCACGAGCTTGAAGGCGACCAGCCGCTCGATCATGGCCTTGGTGGCCGAGTCCATGCGAGTGAACTTCACCCCCATGCCGTGGGGTTTCCCAGGGTTTGTCGCGTCGAACTCCTTGACCCACACGACCTTGCCTTCGCCCCTTATCAAGGGAGTGGAGTCCGAGAGCAGCATCTCGAAGCGCAGCAGCGTTCCCACCGGCTTGGGCGAGCGGCTGACGAGGAAGATCCCGCCCTTGGACACGTTGGCTGCGTACTTCTCGATGAAGGTCTCGACGTCCGGATAGGTGAGGCGGAAACGCATCACTCCTGCGACCCGTGGGTCGTTTCGATTTTCGGAGCTGCTCAAGACGACACCTGTCCCGTTCTTCATGCGGCGCCGAGGGGCCTGGCGCAGGCTCAGTACTGTAGTGACATCAGGACGTAGCCGCCATAGGTTCCGTCGCGCGCCGAGTCGGCGACATATTCGTAATCGAGGTGCTGCACCCCGAGCTGTGAGAAGCTGATGAAGTTCCACGAGGTGGTGAAACCAGCCTGCAGGTGCACCTTCCAGAAGATCCTGGCGTCGATCTCGAGGCCGACCTCGACTCCACCGCCCTTACCGTTGCCGTAGTGGTAGGCGTCGGTGATCTGACCGAGGGAGACCAGGGCCAAGCCCGCGAAGGAGAGGCCAAGGCTGACCCGCTCGGTGCCGAGGGGAAAGCGCGCCTTCAACTCAGGCTTGAAGGCCAGGTAGAGCACACCGGGCACCTGCCCGAGATCCTGGGCGAAGCTGAACTCCATGGCCTCCACACCCAGGTTGATCTTCAGCTCGGGGCTCGTCGGAGAGCGGCTCACATTCCACCGGAAGCTCAGGTAGCCGCCGATGCGCTGGACCGTGGTGGCGATCTCCACGTTGTCGCTCTCTCGGTAGGAGACGACGCCGACCGCTCGTTGGAAAAGGAAGCCGAGACCGATGTTGGCGAGGATGCGGTGCTGCGTGATGAAGGCGCCGGGGTAGGCTTCGGCGTAGAACGCGATGGGGATGATGGGGCTGTTCGTCTTGTATAGTACGGTGGAGCCTGGGATCAGCTCCAGGTTGTCGAAGCTGAGCCGTCTTCCCAGGATCGCGACGCCCGCGCCCACATGGACGCCGGTGAGCCAGGAGGGCCTCTCCGCCTTGGGGGGCGGCGGCTTGGGTGTGGGCTTCACCTCGGGTTCCGGCTCGGCGATGCGTGGTATCGGCGGATGTGGGACCCCCTCCACGTTCTCCAGACCCTTGTCCACGAGCTTGGTTATGGCGGCCTTGTTCCACTTGTTCAGCGCGAAGTACGGGTAGGCCACCACGCCGACCTTGACGGCCTTGCCAGTGCCCCCGTCGAGCACGCGAAGGCTCAGCCACCACTGTCGGCGCGCCCGGTAGATGTAGCCCGTGATTACCGCGTCCACCCGCGCCTTGCGCGCGATCTTCTTCAGGTTGGGGCCGCTCGTCAGTTGTCGCGTGATGCCGAGCTCGCGCGCGGCGTCGTTCAGCGCCTCGCGAACGACGAGCTTGTGCTTCTCCTCGATGTGAGACTCGAGGAAAGCCTGGACCTTCTTGCCGCCGGGCCCGGTTACGGAGTAGACCGCCGCGTGGCGCGTCTCGGCTCTGGCCAGGCCGCCAGAGGGCAGCGCGAAGGACGCCGCGAGGGCGAGAAGCATCAGGATTTGAATTCGCCTCGACATCTCAGCGTCTCCTCGAGGTGAGGTCCAGCTCCAGGCCGGCGGTTTCACTTTGAGTGCGGGCAGATGGGTACTCGCCGCTCTCCCAGAGAGAGTCCTTGCTCCCCTCCGAGATGCCCTGGAAGTGAAGGACGAACTCGTCTGCGTTTGTGGCGTTCTGAAGGGCCTGCTCGTAGGTGATCAGGCCCTCCTTGACCAGCTCAGTCAGGCTCTGATCGAAGGTGAACATGCCGTAGGGGTGGCGCCCGGAGGCGATGGCGTCGCGGATCTCCCGGCTTCGCTGCTGGTCCAACATGAGCTCCCTGATGCGCGGTGTGTTCACGAGCACTTCGCAGGCAGGGACGCGGCTCTTGCCGTCCGCTGTCGGGATCAAACGCTGGGAGATGACCCCGACGAGGACGGAGGCGAGCTGCACGCGAACCTGCTCCTGCTGGTGGGTGGGAAACACACTCACGATTCTGTTGACCGTCTCCATCGCGTCCAGCGTGTGGAGGGTCGAGAGCACGAGGTGTCCGGTCTCGGCCGCGGTCATGGCGGTCTCGATCGTCTCGAGGTCGCGCATCTCGCCAACCAGGATCACGTCTGGATCTTGCCTCAGCGCGGCCCTCAGGGCCGCGGAGAAGCTCATCGTGTCCAGGCCGAGCTCACGCTGATTCACCACGCTTCGCCTGTCCCGGAAGACGTACTCGATTGGGTCCTCTACCGTGACGATGTGCCCGGCACGTCGGCGGTTAATGTAGTCGACCATCACGGCGAGGGTAGTGCTCTTGCCCGACCCGGTGACGCCCGTTGCGAGCACCAGGCCCCGCGGCTGCTCGGCCATCCGGAGCAGGGCCTCGGGGAGGCGGAGGGACTCGAAGGCTGGCACCTCGGACGGGATCACCCGGAGCACCAGGCCCATGAGCCCGCGCTGCCGGAACACGTTCACGCGGTAGCGCACGCCGTCGGGAGTGCCGTAGGCGAGATCGGCCTCGTGGGTGTTGTCAAAGCGTTCTGATTGCAGAGGGTTCATGATCGCGCGGGCGAAGCCCTCCAGCGCCTCGGAGCTCAAGGCGGGCACGTCCTTCACGCCCCGCAGCTCCCCCTTGACCCGGAAGATCGGGGGAAGCCCGACCTTCAGGTGTACGTCGGAGGCACCGAGCTGCCTCGCGGCGGCGAGAACCCGGTCGAATACCTGAGTCATCGCCGCAGCGTACCACATTCAGGGGAGGCCCAAAAGAGGTCGCAGCACCCACCCAGCGAGGTTCTCGAACTTGGCTCAACTTGTTGAAAACATAGTTTAAGTGGCCAGCGCTCCTCTTCCGTTTGTCCCTTGCGCTGCCATCCCCTGCGTGCGGAGATCGAGTTGGGAGTTTTCAGTTTGATTGCTCACAATGATGTGTCGGCTCCAAGGGGGAGTGTATGGCCAGTGAATCCCCGGGTTGGCGGGGATATTTCGGTGACGGGTCAGGGACTGGGGGACGATCAGAAGTACACCTTCCACTGGAGGTAGCCCAGGTAGGGATACACTCCTAGCTCGCTTCTGGCTCGCAGTGTCAGCGTTGCGCCATCGAGCACTGGCCCCTTCCCAAAGGGGATCAGCGCGCCAGCGGCGAGCACCATCTCGTTCCCGACCTTCCAGACTAGTCCGAGGTTGAAGAGCAAGCTCGGATCGAGCAGGTTTCCCATGACCGTGATGGACACGTCCACGCGCTCGTGGGGCTCGAAGGTGGCGCCAACACCCGCGTAGAGCAGGCCGAGGTTGAAGACCTCGCCGAACTCACCCACCCGGGGCCTCCCTGCGAGGGAGAGGTAGTCCCGGGGGTGGAGTCGGCCGAAGCCGTTGTAGTAGAGCTCGGCGAGCAGGGTGATTGGCCGCTTGAGATCGAAGCGGTAGTCACCTCCTAGCACGGCTCTGGCGAAGTGCGTGCCCTTGCCCTCGGCGTTGCCGATCCCCGCATAGACTAGGCCCGCCAGGTCGGGCAGATCCTCCTCCATGTCCCAGGTGTAGACGACCTCCCCCCGGAGCCTCAGCTTCTTCACGGTCCCCGTGACAAAGGCGCCCGCCACCAAGTCTCCCCGAACATAGCCCGCCACCATGCCCAGGTCCCACGCGCCAAAGCTCAGGCGGGCGCGGGAGACGAGGACGCTGTGGTGGAGGGAGAACTGCGGCTCGTACTGCTCGCAACGCCCGCCATCCGGGAGCTGGCGGCGGGTGCCGAAGCCTGGCACCGAGCGCCTGAGGCAAGAAGGGCCCCCGAAGGCGGCCACCAGGGCCAGCTCGCCGAAGCGGCCCAGGGCGACGTTCAGACGCAGGGCGTCCACGCCGGGCTTGTACTCCTGATCCAGCTCCACGGGAGAGAAGGTGCCGACGAGGTCGGCGGGCATCCAGATGAAGCCCACTCCGAAGGACACCGGCTGACGGCCGACGATCAGGGTCGCCTTGCCGAGGCGGACCTGGAAGAAGAGGCGATCCACCTCGTGCGCCCAGAGCAGCTTGTCGTCCTCGGGCGAGACCCACTGCAGCGGGAGGGATCTGGCTGGGCGGGCCCCGCCCGCGAAGGACATGGCGGTCATCGCGCCCGCGAAGGAGCTCAGCTGGGGCTGAGTCCGGAGGTGAAACCCCCACCTCCAGCGCTCATGGTGCTCGCCCTCCAGCTTGAGGCGGAGGTCGGCGATGGCGATCCCGCCCCTCCCCTCCGGGATTCCCATCCCCGTCAGGAGATCGGCTCCGTAGTGGGGAAAGCCGAGGACGTAGAAGAAGGACTTGAAGGATCCGTCGAGGTTCACGCTGTGCCGCTCGTTGTCCTCGCCGGTCAGGGGCACTGCCCGAGCGGAATCTGAGGGTACGAGCAGGACCTGGGCCAGGCAGAGCGCCGCCAAGAGCCCAGGGCGCCGCGTTCGTCTCGGCTTGATCAAGCGGCCCCCGCGGCCCGGGGCGGTTCCTGCCGCTCGTCCGAGGAGATGACCCCGTCTCTCAGCTCGATGAGGCGATTGGCTCGATCCATGACCCGCTGGTCGTGGGTGGAGAAGACGAAGGTCACCTGCCTCGTCTCGTTCAGCTCGCGCATCATGTCCAGCAGAGCCGCCCCCGACTCGGAGTCCAGGTTGGCCGTGGGCTCGTCGGCCAGCACCAGGGCGGGTCGTGCGGCCACTGCGCGGGCCACCGCGACTCGCTGCTGCTGGCCGCCCGAGAGCTCCGAGGGGCGCCTGCGCTCCAGGCCCGTGAGGCCCACCTGGCTGAACACCTCGTCGAGGCGCCGGCGGCGCTCGGCGGCGGGTACGCCCTGGAGGAGCATGACGAACTCGGCGTTCTCCCATGCGGAGAGCACCGGCACCAGGTTGTAGGCCTGGAACACGAAGCCGACCTCCTTGAGCCGGAGCCGGGCGAGCTGGCCCGCCGAGAGGTCGGCCAGGTCCCGTCCCGCCACCCGCACCTTTCCCGAGGTGGGGGAGTCGAGCGCCCCTATAAGGTTCAGGAGGGTCGTCTTGCCCGAGCCGGATGGACCGCAGATGGCGGTGAACTCTCCCCTTGCGATGTCGAGATCCACGCCTCGGAGGGCGTGCACCTGGACCTTTCCCTGCTGGAAGATCTTGTGCAGGCCGCTTACTTCGACGATTGTGCTCGATTCCATGGGAGCCTCCCTAGGCCTGGTGAATGGCGCGAAGGACCTGGAGCTTCGCCGCCCGGACCGCTGGATACACGGCCGCCAGAACGGCCATGAGAACGACCCCTGCCGTGGCCCAGAGCGCCGAGGACAAGTAGAGCTTGCCCTTCACCACCGTGAGGGCGAGTCCGCCCATCTCCATGGCGGCGTCGCTGAACTGCGACATATCGATGCCCGTGGTCTCCAGATACCAGCAGGGGTAGATGGCCCCCAGGCTCCCGATGGTGACACCGAGGACGCCGAGGGCGAGCCCTTCCGAGAGCACGAGCCGGACGATGCGCCAGGGACCAGCGCCCAGGGCTCGAATCACGCCTATCTCCCTGGTCCGCTCCATGACCGACATCAGGATCGTGTTCAGGATCCCAATTCCGATGATCAAGTAGACGATCACGAGGAAGACATAGCCCGACGCCTCGTCGAGCCAGATGAACTCCGCCATCTCGGGCATGGCCTTGTCCCAGGAGAGGACCGCGAGGGCCGGATCCAGGATCCGCCCTTCGACGCGTCGGAGGGCGTCGGCGGTGGACTTGACGGATGGCAAGAAAACCGCCACCTGGTGGACTCCGCTGCCGATGTGGAGCATCTGCTGTACGTCAGAGAGGTCGAGGGTGACGAAGGAGGCGTCCAGATCGGGGCTGTTCCATCTGAAGATCCCCACCACCAGGAACCTGACCGACTCCCTGCTGCCGAGGCCTTGGGCGTCGATGATCAGGCCGTCGCAGAGATCGATCTTCAGGGTCCTGGCGAGCTCGGCGCCCACGAGAGCCTGGCGTCTTGGTGGATCCTCCGCTCCGGGAGGCCGGGCGCACCAGAGGGCGCCATTCTTCTTGAGCTTCTGCTCGGCGCGCTCCACCTCCAGCGCGTCGGCGCCAAGGAACACTCCGCGCTCGATCCGATCGGCCAGATCGTTCACCCGTCGCTCGACCCTGGGCTCCACACCCGAGAAGAGCACGCCCACCGAGTCCGCCGCCGTGCGAGCCAGCCCGCCGCCGAAGGCCCGCAGGGCGACGCGGGCCTCGGGCAGGGCGCGCTGCAAGGTCTCCCGCACGGTGGCGGGCCTGTCCACGAGGAGCTCCACGGACTGACTCTTCTGGTAGCCTTCGGCTTGTACCACGAGGTGGCCGGCGCGCCCCTGGCGCACTCCGAGCTCGATCATGAGCTCATGGCCCCCGTCGTTCATCGACACGAAGATCATGCCCATGCAGTGGCCCATGGACAGGGCGGTGAGGGTGATGGCGGTGCGGACCTTGTGCCGCCAGAGACCGCGAATGGCCAGCTTCAGGCCCAGCATCGGGTCACCTCCTATCCGTTATGCCTGAGCGCGGCCACCGGCTTCAGGCGGCCCGCCCGGAAGGCTGGGTAGAAGGACACCAGGAGGCACACCAGCTCCACCATGACGATTGGAATGGCGATGACCTTCACGGAGTGCGCCGCGCGCCACACCGGGTCGATGAAGGCCCCCTGGTAGGTGAAGCCCCCGGTCCACGCAGAGAGATCTATGCCCTTCGAGACGGCCCAGTGGTTCAGGCCCAGCCCTATGGCGCCGCCGACGATCCCCGCGATCAGCGCCAGGAAGAGGGTCTCGAACACGATTAGCCCGACTACCTGACCGGGGCGCATGCCGATGGCCTTCAGGACGCCGAACTCCCGGGTGCGCTCCCACACCGCCATGAGCATGGTGTTCATGACGGTGAGGGCCGCGATGGCGAAGATGATGAAGAGCATGATCCCCACCCAGACATCCTGCGTCTCGATGAGCTTGGCCATGTCGGGCTGGATCTGCTGCCAGGTTCGGATGAGGGGCTTACTCCTTTCGGTCGCTGCCTTCGCGAGGGCGGCGGGCGCGGCCCCTGGCTTGGGCACCAGCAGGAGCTCGTGTGCCCTTGCGTTCAGGCGGGGGCTGTCCACGGCCTGGGCGGGGTAGTAGGGGAGCACGAGCTCGGGCAGCCGAGCGGGCCAGCTTGCGTCCGCGAGAGCGCCAACGACTCGCACGGCCTGGATCCTCTCTCTGGCCTCGTCGTCCTTCACCCAGATGGCGAGGCTCTCGCCTGGGGATACCCCCAGAGCCTTGGCCACCCGCTCGGGGAGCAGGGCTGGCCAGGGAGCGTCCGCGGGCGCATCTGCCTCGGGGCC
>JAVEWA010000273.1:0-8677 GCA_034004785.1 Polyangia bacterium | reverse complement strand
CGGTCGTCATCCCGTCCTCCGGGTTCCTTGGGGAAGCGTCCCCGCGCTGGGTGTGGTACACAGGCGCCGCCGGTCAGGCCCACGGGGCTTCGCCGGACAGCGTCACGCAGGAGGGAGGGGACAAAAAAACCGTCGGAGATCACCCTCGGCCTGCCCGCCGAAGGTAGCAGTCAAGATCGGGCTTTGTCAACGCGCTAGCCAGGATGGGGATCCGCCGGACCGCCTCGCCCGAGCGAATCTGCGCCCGGGTCGCCTTGGAGATTGACTGCTCGCGGTAAGCCAAATATAATGAACTCGGATTTCTGGAACTTAGCCGCGAGTGATGACAAATGTCTAAGAAGATACCAACTGATACGAAGTCTCCTTCCAGTTTCCTCAACCGTGAGGAGTCGAGCCTCTCACGTCGCGGTTTTATTGGCGCCACCTCAGTCCTGTTGGCTGCGGGAGGCGTTGCTGCATCTGCGGGTACCGCTCTTGCGACTCCCGAGCGGGCGCCAACTGGCCGCGAAGGCGGGGCAGTTGGTGGCCCGAGGCGGCCGAGGTACAACAATCCCACGGTGGCGCAGCATTGCTCCCACGGTTCCCACGGTTCCCACGGCTCCCACGGTTCCCACGGCTCTCACGGTTCCCACGGCTCTCACGGCTCCCACGGCTCCCACGGTTCCCACGGCTCCCACGGCTCCCACGGCTCCCACGGCTCCTGGTAGAATTTCCGGCTCTGCTCCTCTCCTCAGCGACATTTTCGGTTGGCCAAGGGTGATGGGTTGGACCCGCTCTCTCCGGAATTGACCGGCCAGGTCCTTCCGTCATACCCTGGCGGGGATGAGCACCTCCTTCCCATTCAACAACATGCGGGTCAGATTCGCCGGGGAGACGGATGTGGGGCGGAAGCGTGACCACAACGAGGACTTCTTCTACCTGCCGGATCGAGAGATGCTCGGGATCGTGGCGGACGGCATGGGAGGTCACGCCTCGGGTGAAGTGGCCGCCGAGATGGCAGTCACCACCGTCATCGAGTACTTCCGAACTACCCTCGAGGACGTGCAGGTTACCTGGCCATTCAAGGTGGGCCACGGGCGGCACAACGAGATGCGTCTCTCCACGGCCATCCAGCTCGCGAACCAACTCATCTTCGAGGACGGCCAGGCTCACGAGGAGCGCAAGGGCATGGGCACTACCATCGTGTCCATCCTCTTCGACGACGACTACGCAATGCTCGCTCATGTCGGAGACAGCCGGATATATCGGCTGAGATCCCGGGAGCGGGAGATCACCCAGCTCACCGAGGACCACGCCTTCGTGACAGACTACGCGAGGATGAAGGGAATCAGCCTCAAGGAGGCGGCCGAGACCGTGAAGCAGGGGAACGTTGTGAGCAGGGCGCTCGGCATGAAGTCTGTGGTCAAGGTTGACGTGCAGCGCGTCGCTCCTGGAATCGGTGACACGTTTCTGCTCTGCACCGATGGGCTCACCGACATGGTGGAGGACGAGGGCATCTTGGAGATAGTCCTGGCGCAGCCCAACCTGGATCGCGCTTGCGACGATCTCATTGCCGCGGCGAACAAGGCTGGAGGCAAGGACAACATCACGGTCATCCTGGCCCGGTTAGAGCAGCTGTCCTGATGTGGTCGGGAAGCTTTTTCCCTCGGGATACCAAGGGGGTACAGCAATGATCCTGGTGGTGGGCGGGGCTGGATACGTTGGCTCTCACATGGTGCAGGCGCTCCTCGACGACCGGCGCGGCGTCGTGGTGCTGGACAACCTCAGCACCGGGCACCGGGGCTTGGCCTCTGCCCCGAGGGCCAGGGGAGGCGGCAGGGGAGCGCTGCTCGTGGAGGGGAGCCTGGGCGATCCAGGCCTGCTGGACCGGCTGTTTACCGAGCACAGGTTCGCGGCGGTCATGCACTTCGCCGCCTTCTCCCTGGTTGGTGAGTCTGTCTCCCAGCCTCTGCGCTACTACCAGAACAACGTCGGTGAGACCGTTGCGCTCCTCGCGGGGATGCTTCGCCACGGAGTGACCAGCTTCCTGTTCTCCTCCACGGCGGCGGTATACGGGGAGCCGGAAAAGTGTCCCATCCCCGAGGAGGCGCCCCTCGGACCGACCAACCCATACGGAGCGACCAAGGTCGCGGTGGAGCGCTGCCTCGCCGATTGCGATGCCGCACACGGGCTCCGGTTCGTGTCCCTCAGGTACTTCAACGCCGCAGGTGCTCATCCCGACGGCCACCTGGGCGAGGCGCACGAGCCGGAGAGCCACCTCATACCAATCGTCTTGCAGGTTGCCCGTGGGTTGAGGCCCCACCTGGATATCTTCGGCACCGACTACCCCACCCCCGACGGGAGCTGCCTGAGGGACTATGTGCACGTCTGTGATCTGGCCCAGGCGCACCTCGCCGCCCTCACCTATCTGGAGAAGGGAGGGGCCTCCCGGATCTTCAACGTGGGGAGCAGCCGGGCCGCCTCGGTCAGGGAGGTCGTTGGCGTTGCCGAGCGGGTGACTGGCCGTGAGATCCCTGTTCGGGAGGTGGCCCGTCGTCCAGGAGATCCGGCGGTGCTCGTCGCGGATTCGTCCAGGATCCGCGCCGAGCTGGGCTGGGCGCCCAGGTACGAGGAGCTGGAGCCCATCCTGGGCACGGCCTGGGCCTGGGAGCAGGGTGGGCGGGACAGGCTCCGCGGCCGCTAGGACCCCGAAGACGCCGCCCCAAGGGCGGGGCCGGTGCGGGGGCCAGGCCCCATCGGATCGACTCCGTGAACCAGGCCATCCGGCGTGATCACGGCGTTTTCCACCGAACCGCTCGCTCTGGCTCCCTCGAGGACGAGGGTGTTCGCCAGACTGGAACCGGCATCGACTCGGGCCCTGGGCCCAACCACAACCCCGGGACCAAGAAGGACGCCCTTGCCGATCTCTGCCCCGGGTCCAACGAGCACGGCGGCGTCCAGGGTCGCGTCCTTGGCAATACGGGCGCTCGGGTCCACTCCTCGCAGGGGGCCAGGGGGGAAGCGGGCGACCGCCGGCTTCGTGCCCTGCTCGGCTCCAGAGGGACTGTCTGGCGCCAAGCCCTTGACCAAGTTGAGATTTCCCCGCAACCAGCGCTCCGGGGTGGAGTGTTCCCAGAAATAGCCTTGGTGCAGGTATGCACCGAGGGGGACGCCGCGGTCCAAGGCTGGGCGATAGCCCGCCCGCACGATGCACGAGGGGCCTTCCGGCAGGGAGGCCACGAAGCGGGGATCCAGCAGGTGGATGCCGGTGAACATGTGCTCCCCGAGGTCGGTCCCATCACCCCCAGGCTGAGGCTCCGGCGCTCCCAGGAGGCGTCGGACCCGGCCCTCGGCGTCCACGCCTATGGCGCCCCAGCGGGCGGCCTCCGGGTCCGGGACGACCACCATGGTCGCAGCCGCGCCGGTGGCGCGGTGGTGCCGCAGGGCTGCGAAGAGATCCACGTCGGAGACGATCTTCCCGTTCATCAGGACGAATGGCTCGTCCCCCTCTTGCAGCAGGGGCAGGGCGTGGCGGACGCCGCCTCCGGTCCCGAGGATCTGCCCCTCCTCCTCGGAGTAGAGGATCCTCACGCCAATGGAAGAGCCGTCCCCGAGGACCTCCCTCAGAAGCTCGCCGCGGTGGTGCAGGTTCACCACTATTTCGGTGACCCCGTGCCCAGCGAGGAAGGAAACGGCCCAGCGAACCAGCGGTACGTTGCAGACGGGGAAGAGCGGTTTGGGCAGGGACAGCCCCAGGCCGGCGAGGCGGGTGCCGAAGCCCGCCGCCAGGATCATTGCGCGCATGAAGCGACTCCACTTGGGTAGGCTCGCCGCATGACGGGTGTGGGACCTCCCTCTCTCGAGGCGGGCTCCCTGATCACGACCAACCCCAGGAGAGGCGAAGGAGCAGCACCAGGATCGCGCCGATGGCGAGCAGGATGATCCCCGCCACCAGGAAGATCTGGACGCGCTGTCTAAGGCGCTCCATGCGCTGGTGCTCCTCCCTGACGTCTCGCAGGTCGGTGATCAGTGCATCGCCGTCTGCGTCGTGCTTCGCCTTCAGGCTCGCCTCCAGGACCTCCCGATCCGCCGTCGCCTCGAAATCCGCCATCAGGTGCTCGCGTTCGGCGCTGCCCCTCTTCGCTATCGAGAGGTTCACGAACACCAGCGGCACCACCAGGCCGAGGAGCAGGAGCGCGGTGAAGCCGAACCCCACAAGGAGCGCCCTCTGGAGCCGGAGCTTCCTGGCCCTCAGGGCCCGCGCTTCAGCCGCGGTGGTGTCGCAGAGCCAGTCCGTGGGGTGGTGAAGGTGATCCAGGCGCGACAGGAGGTAGGCTGTGGCCTGTCCCAGGTCCACCGCGGGGAGGCCGAGCAGCTCCTGGCGGAGCAGCGTCTCGAGATGGGCGCGTGTGCGCTTGTCATCCTGCGGCAGCTCCGCGAGGACCGCCCTGGCCAGCTCCGCGACAGCCTTTGCCACCACGGCGCCCGGCTTGTCCTTCGACCTCTGGCGGGCGTCGCTCGGCGGAGCGTCCGAGGTTGCGAAGAGGGTGCGCGTCACGGTACCGGTGCCAGGGTTGGAGAAGTCGTCCGTGACCTGGATCCGGAACAGCCCGGGCCTTCGCGGCGCAGGGATGCGCAATATCCCGCGGTGGGACGACACGGGGACCGTGGCCGTGAAGTATCGCAGGCCGCCCGAGTAGAGGTCGAGAAAGACGTAGCCCGCGCTCGAGAGAGTGAAGACTGTGACGCCAAGATCATCGCCTGGGCGGACCATGAGGGTCTCTGGCTCGATAAGGGCCTGGGCGTTGCGGCGCTCCAGCCTCACGATGCGCTCCCGCGCGGGCCGCTCCTTCCAGATCCGCTGGTCGGGGATGAGCTGGTAGCGGAGCAAGAACGCGAGCTGAGGATGCCTGGAGAGGATTCGGAGGCTGTGCAGCCCCAGGGGATCGGTCGAGAAGGGTTTCCCGACCCGCTGGCCTTTCTCGGCGTCCATCAGCCTGCCCGCGGCCAGGCGGATCGCGCCGGTCAGCGGGGCGGGTTGCCCGTCCGGGTGGGTCGCCCGGACGGTGAGCCGCTCGAGCAGCTCGTTCGAGATCCTGTGGCCAGAGCTGGGGAGGAGCTCCACGGTGACGTCGTCCGGGTCCGGGCGGGCGGGGAGGATGATCTCGCCGGCCTTTTCGGGCTCGATGGGCACGGCCAATCTGGCATGGGGGAGCCTTACCACCCGGGCAGGCACCCTGGCGGCGAAGGGCTCGTCGGCGAGGTGGGAGCTGATCTCGAGGTGGTAGGAACCAGGCTCAAGCTCAGGCAGGGAGAACCTGGCATCCAGCGCAGGACCAGGGCCAGCCACGCCCTTGTACAGCAGGCGGGGCGCACCCCCAGGCCCGCCTTCCAGCGCCAGGGTTGCGTTGAAATGCCGCTCGTGCAGCTTCTTGCGCCTGTTCCAGATCGCCACCCTGAAGGCGTTCTCCTGGCCTGAGATCAGCAGGGCCTCCACCCGGCCCGACTGCAAAGCCTTGGCCGAGTCTGCGCCCTTTCCAGCGGCTGTGCCGAAGAGCTGCAGGGCGTGAGTCACGCTGAGCTGGGAGGCGAGGATCAGGCCGGAGCCGAAGAACAGGGCCAGGGTAGGGATGGCGCCCAAAACCAGGCGGCGAACCCACTTGTTGGGCAAGAGCGCCAAGAGGGTCCCGGGTGTGGCCTCGGGCTCCCACGCCTGGAGCGCCGCGAGATCCTCGGGCTCCGGAGGGGCATCCTGCATGGCGGCGGTCTCATCTCCCTGCGGGATGGGCGTCATCTGGGCGTCGCGCCGTTCGGTCTGGGAGAGATTCGGATCGTCATCGGTCATGAAGGGTTTCCTCGCGGCAGGGTATCAGCGGGCACAAGGGGGGTCAAACCTGCGATCGATGCGAGCATTCGCTGCGAGCATTCGAGGCATTGCCGAGTGCCAGGAGCACCTGGCCAGAGCGCGAGGCCCTCGCTGGAGGCCGCCAGCGCTCGGGCCCCTTGGGCCTTGCCTGCGGCTCGAGAGGCCCTTTCGCCCTTGGCTTGACGCCCGAGGCCTTTGGCCGCTAGGATTCGTGGAGATCCGAGGGTGTTCTGGAGGAACGTCATGCGATCCTTGCTGGTTCTGGTTTCGATGGTCGTGGTGCTGGCTGCGTCGGCCCCTGCGCTCGGAAAGGTCTGCTACCACTGCAAGGACGGCAAGCCCGTGCCCTACGTCTGCGCGCAGAGTGACACGTTCACCGCGCGCAAGAACGCCCGCGCCGCGGGTTGTAACTGGTCTTCCTACAGCTCATCGTGCCAGTGCGGCCAGTGGGTCGCGAGCAAGAGCGCGGACCTCCCGCCCTTTGTGCGCTTCGCCCTGTCGCTATTCCATACGCCTCCCTCCAGCCGCTGATCCCGCCTGCTCCAGCCCGATCCGGCTTCGCAAAGGCCCGGCTGTGAAATCCAATGGCCAGGGCGGCATGCCCTGCCGTATGCTGCGATTGCATGGAAGAGCAGGGAACAGACAGATGAGGTTCCTCGGGGTCTCGCTGGTCCTCTTGTGGTTGGCATCTGGGCCTGCTTCTGCCGCCCCCCCGAGGCCACAAGGGCGCGAGGCTCCTCGACCAGGAGAGAAGGACGAGAGCTCGAGCGGGCCGAGGAACGCCTCCGGCTCCAGGGTTGTGGTGATGATCGCCGCCCGCAGCCAGGAGATCGCCGCCCGGGAGCTGCACCGGGCGGTTGGAGCCCAGCTCAGCGACGCGCCGGTGAGCCTCGCGCTCCACTGGGTGGAGAGCCTGGGCAAGGACCTCCGTTCCGAGCTCCTTCAAGCTCGCCGCCTGGCCAGGGGAAAAGGGGTGGCCGTGGTATTCTGGTGCGATCTGCAGGGCTCTGACGACGTCTATCTCTACCTCTCCGAGCCCGGTGGAGGCCGCCTCCTCGTAAGGGCCGTGCCTCAGGGGAAGCCCAGCGCCAGGGCCGAGAGCCTGGCCATCATCGTCGGCGCCAGCGTCCGCGCCTTCCTCCAGGCGGGATCCGCTAAGGGCCCTGGGGTAGGCTCTGGCCCGGCGGCTCCGCCAGCGCGTCCGCCTTCTGGCAAGGGCTACGGCCCGAGTGGCCCTGCTCGGGCGCAGCTTGGCGCTCGGGAGAGCCGCCCGTCCTCCGATGGCGCCACCGCGGGCTCCAGGGAAGGCCCTGAACCAACCGCGGCGGGGCCCTTCCTGGTCCGCCCTGGGCCGCGCCGTCCGCCGCGTCTCTCCTTGGAGTTCGGATACGCACTTGGCACCTACAACCGTGACAACGCCCCCCTGCACGGGGCAAGGCTCGCCCTCACCTGGCATCTTGGCAGCAAGCTGTCGCTCTTTGTGAGCTACCGAGTTTCTCAGTCCATTCTGGGCCGGGCCGGGAGCACCGAGGTGGAGCTGCAGCGAAATCCAATCGCCCTCGGGGGGATCCTGCGCTTCGGCCGGGGCAGGTTTACCCTGGGAGGCACGGCCGCTCTGGTGGCGGACTATGTGGCCACCTCGGCGAGAGCGACCCTGGGGTCCGGGGCTGTCCTGGAGGGCACCCGGGCACAGGGAGACTGGCAGCTCCTTGCCCTGGCAGGCCTGGTTGGAGGTGTCGAGGTGGTGGACCGGGTCTGGGTCGAGCTGAGCCTGGGGGCAGAATTCGCAATCTATTCGAGGGAATACTACGTTCGCGTCCCAGGAGTGGCAGGCTATCGTGAGGAGGCCGTCCTTGGGCCCTGGTTGGTGCAGCCCTTTGGTCTCTTGAGCCTTCGTCTGGAGATCCTTTGAGGATTGATGAGAGACGTTGGCTCTTGTCGGCGCAGCGGTTGCGGTCTGCACACAAAGATCCGTCCGGAACCACTGCTCGATGACACCCAGGGAGACAGGATGGCAGCTGATCGACTAAAACTCGTCGGGCCCACCCCCGACCTCCTCTTGACCCAGGCGGTGGGATCCGGAGATCCCCAGGCAACCCGGGTACTTGCCGAGCGCCTCTTCGACAGGATGAGGGCCACGGTCCACTACCTCTGCGGCGGTGATCGCGACGCAGACGACCTCTCGCAGCTAGCTCTGGTGGAGGTGCTCCGCTCGGCCCATGGCTTCAGGGGAGACTGCCCCCTGGAGCGATGGGCTGATCGCATCGCCGTGAGGACGGCCCTCAGGGAGCTGAGGCGACGGCGCTGGAGGGAGAAGATCGTAAACCTCTCCGACGACCCGGTGCCCGCGGACAGGGCAGCGCCGGACGAGCGGATCTTCAGGCGCTTCCTGAGGCGGCGGCTCGCCGGGCTTCTGGCGAAGCTCACCGAGGATCGCCGCGCCGCGGTGATGCTCCACTGGGTGCACGGCTACAGCGTGGCCGAGATCGCCGAGATAACCGAGTCCCCGGTGAACACGGTGCGGGATCGTCTGCAGGTGGCCAAGAGGCAGCTCCGCACGCTCATCAACAAGGATCCGGGCCTCTCCGAGTGGGCCCAGTCGGTGCTCCATGACAACGAACCCTAATATCCAGGATCCCTGCCAGCGCGCCTCCGAGCTCGAGCTGGAGCTCGAGCGAGGGCGCGTTCCCACAGCCGAGGAACGGGCCTTGCTCGAGGACCACCTGAGGACATGCGCCGCTTGCCGCCTGGAGCAGGCTGCGGCCCAGGGCCTGCGGTACGAGCCTGGGGACGGCCCCGCTCCCCACATGGACGAGCTCACCCGCCGCCGCC
>JAVEWA010000272.1:0-8687 GCA_034004785.1 Polyangia bacterium | reverse complement strand
CGGCTCAGGGGGCTTAGGTGATCACGCATGCCTCGGGCCTCTTGCCGAGCCAGCTCGCCGACCCCTGGGATCCCTTCAGCATGCCTTGCTCAAGCGTAACCCTGGTGGACGGCAAGCTGCGCCTTTCCAACAGCAACTGCATGACCGATCTGGGCACGGCCGGCTTCCAGCGCTCCGCGCCGGCCCTCCTGGACGCGCCGCTCTACCTGCTCCAGATGGACGTCACTGTGCTCAGCGTGCAGCCCTACGTGGATGATTGGTCCGACCCGGTGCTCTGGTTCTCGTGGGTCGTGGACGGCGAGCGAACGGGCTACGCCACCCTGGGCTATCAGGCAGGCCAGTCCGTGGCGAGCATCCTCTCCGATTCGACCCAGAGCCCCATAGCGAGCATGCCCTGGGACTGGACCCTCCACACGCGCTACACCTACCTCGTGGAGCGGAGCGGGGACGTGGCGCTCGAGGTGGGCAACGAGCCGCCGATTCGCGCGTCCTACGATGCGCTGTCGCTCTCTCCGGACCCCTCGATCACCGAGGTGGGCTTTCGGGTCGGTGGGGCCGTTGCGGACTTCTCGTACATTCGAGTCTGCATCTGCGAGGAGGGCGTCCTACCCTCGGACAACGATGGCGATGGCATCCCCGACGATGCGGACAACTGCCCTGCGCACCCGAATCCAGACCAGGCTGACTCGGACGGGGATGGTATTGGGGACGCATGCGAGCCCATTGTCGGGCCTGGTGGCAAGATCGGCATGACTCCTCCGACGGACTCACCCGATCCCTTTGACCCTTCAGTGACGTCTTCCAACCTTGCATTCGACCTGCATGTCCTGGAGCTTCCTGGACTGGCCTCTGGGAAGTTCGACTACAAGTCGAGGACGACCTGGGAGCTCACGTCACCCCACACCGCCATGGTGGAGCGCAATCTGGTCGCCGAGCAGGCTATGTCTCAGATCGGGACCTACCCGATCTCCATGGCCTGGGACGGGACCAGCGATCTGGGTGTCGCTTCGCCGGACGGCACGTACACCTATAAGGTCCGCGTCGAGCTGGTGCGCACCAAGCGCAAGGGCGGAAAAACGAAGGTCATGGACTCCGTAGAGTCTGGTCTGCGAGATATTGTGATTGCGCGACCGATTCCGCTCCCTCCAGTGCCCAGCGATTGGCTTTCTCCACCGATCATCAACGAGCCGTTGTATGACTGTGGCGACTGGGTCGGCTTTTATGGTGCAAGTCGAGATTCAGTCGTCGAGATTTTTATTAACGGGCAATATGAAACAAGGGTGGCCGCCCCTTTGGGCTGGGGCGAAGTACAGTTGTCCAGTCGCCTACGCGAAAATTATACTGTAACCGCAAGACAGTGGATCGACGGATTGACCTTCAGCTATCCGAGTCGAGAAGAGGTTGTTGTCCAGGCACGGCCATCGTTGCCGCTTGGAATGCCATGGTTCCTGGAGCCCCTGTACGACTGCCAGCAAACGGTCGCAATAGGCGGAGTGCAGAATGGAGCGACTGCCCAACTTGCCAAAGACTTTTATGGCGACAGATTCGACTGGGAGAACGCAGGCTACCCTACCGTTCGAGTATTTCATGTAGGAGGAGTCCATGAGGGAGAATCCTATGATGCCAGGCAGACATACTGCATCGACCCCGTGGAGTATGGCCCCTGGACACATCTTTGGCGGAGGACAGCGGTTGTTCAGCCCGCTCCGGAGAGTCTTTCGACGCCTATGATACTACAGCCATTGATCCATGGCCACGACTTTGCGACAGTTCAGAATATACTTCCTGGCGCTCTGGTCGATATCTTCTCATCTGATGGCAATACCCGAGTCGGCGGTGGTTTTTCAGGTACAACAAGGGGTACGTTTCTGATCCACCCGCCGCTTGATGAGAACTTAGATTACTATGCCGTACAGAGTCTTTGCGAGATTGAATCTGAGCCCAGCCCTGACATTCCCCCGGAATCGGTCATTCCAGCGCCATATATACCGGGGCCACTCTGCAACGATTTCTACGTTGAAGTCTGCGATGTCGTTCCATATGCCACTGTAACTTTGTACTTACATATAGATGACCATTATATTCGCATCGCTCAGGCTACGGGAGAAGGTTGCATGGTCCTGGCTCTCGGAGGAAACATGGTGCTCGCGCTGGGTGATATTGTATTTGCGCAACAATCCACCACCAATGCTATATCAGATTTATCCGAGGAGAGGGAGGTGCTCAGTGATGGGAGTCCGCCCTACAATCCAGACTTCTGGAACGGCGACTCGCATGTCGATCACAACGCTTGCTATGACTACGCAGTGGATAAACGGAACGACCTCAGGGCCGTGCCCGGGGTGGCTGGAGGATATCGGATACCTTCAACAGACTCTCAAGACTTCCAGTGCGCTGTCTTGATCGAGGCTGTGCTTGCCGACGGATTGATTCTCAGTTCGAAACACGAGGAATGCTACGGATGCTCTCACAAAGTGGCTCTTTTCGTATCACCATGGATTGCTCCACAGACTTCGCCCTATTGGCATAGAGCTGGATATCATTTCTATCGCCAGGATCAAGTATTGGACGGGGTTGTCACCTGGTCACACAAATACGGCGATACGCGAGCAATGAACGAGGACCGTTCTGGTGACGTGATATACGATCCCGAAGCTGCAAACCGCGACTATAGCGACCTCGAGGATAACATTAGTGAAGAGTACTCTGATTTCTGCGGTTACTTCTGTGTCGATAAAACAAAGGTCCACCCGTTGGGTGCAGGGGCTCTTAGTCGTTGATGAGCTCGATTATTTACTTTAGCCAAAGGTGTACGGCATGACGAGACTCACCGTCCTGTCTTTCGTGGCCGCCAGTGGATTGGGCATCGGTTGCTCGGGGCACACGACAGGGCCCACTTTGGACGGGGGAGATCCCGACGGAGGCGGGGCTGGCGACGGTGGCGTAGTATTTACCGTTGCTCGTTGCCGGTCCCGAAGCTGGAGACCCGTGTCTGCAGGGCGGCGCGCACTAGCTGCTGTGGACAGGCACGCGGTACGTCGTCCTGTACCAGGTATACAGGAACGGGCAAAGGGGGGATCATTTCGCGAGCTGGGTAACCGCCCCTCGCCCCCAGCCCAGCACAGGATAATCAGCGGGGCGCGTCACTCGTCCTCGCGGCACCCCTCCTTCTCTATCCGCGGCGCCGAGAGATAGAAGACGGTCATGGCGCCGTCCTCGGTCACGAATAGCGGGATGTAATCGCCGGAGACGCCCAGCCATGGGGCGGTGGCGTCCGCTCCGATCCAGCCCACGTCCGGGAGATAGGCCTCTGCCCAGATGTGTCCTCCCAGGCCTTCGACCCAGCCCGCGACCTGTCTGGCCGGGACGCCAGCGGCTCGGAGCAGGGTGACCAGGACGTCAGAGCGCTCCCAGCAGCGGCCGTGGCCAACCTCCAGGGTGGCCAGCGTGCCCCTCCTGGCGCCGAGCTGGGCGCCGCCCTGGGGGATGCTCTGGTGCGTCCACCCGTGAAGGGCGGCGAGGCGGTCCCTCTCGGAGGAGCCGGGCTTTACCAGCTTGTCCACCAGGCTTCCTATCCGGGGCTCGGCGCTCGGCCAGGCTGTCGTAGGAGAGGTGAGCCTGGCGTCGGGTCTTGCGTCTTCGATGGGGCGGTATCCTGCCGTGCGAACCTCGGCTACGAGGTCCACGTAGGGGACGCCGTGCTGTCGCGGTGGATTGGCAAAAGAGTACCTGGTCGAGAGCCCCTCCTTGTGGGTAGAGGCCGGGAGGGGCGAGAAGGAGTAGCTCGGGTGACCCGCGGCGGTGGGCGCGCTGCGAAGGGAAATCGAGTGGCCGAAGCGTACGCCGCTCAGCTCGGTTGACAGGCGATGCCGCCATTCGGGGTCCTCGGCCCTGGGAGCCAGGAGCAGGTTGAAGGCCCGGTTGATGGCGCCCGCGTCCCCCGACTCGACGAGGGCCATGCGGAGGCTCAACCGGTATCTCCGCTCGGTGCGGTCCAGGAGATCCAGCGCCTCGGTAATCCGGTGCTGGTCCAGGGGAGAGGCGCCCACGATCTCCACGACGAACCTGGAGGCGCGCAGGAGATGGCCAGCCAGCCCTGGCTTTCGGCCGAGGTGTGCGACGATGGCTCGGGCCTCGGCCGCGCTCGCGGCCTTCACCACGTTGACCTGCAGCTCCTTTCCCCTGGGCGGGGCCAGGCGGTGCTGGGTGAGCTCCGTGATCTTTCCTCCCAGACGGGACGAGTACCCGGGCAGCTCCTCCTTGGGCACCGAGACGCTCTCCAGGCGCCGGAACCCGGCGGGCCAGGGAGGTCGATCCAGGGCTGGTGGGGGCGGACAGGCTTGGCGGCGGTCTGGGGCGGCTTTCTTAGCGCCTCTCGGCTTTGCCCGGGAGCTGGACCTCGAGCCTTCGTCCCTGCATCCGAAGAAGACGACAGAGAGGGCCAGACCGATGAGCAGGCTTGTCTGTCTTTGCCTCATTCCAGGCGAAAGTATGACACGAGGTCCGCTCGGCCGGAAAGAGGGCGATGGCCAAAGAGTCGAGGAATTGCGAGCTCCAAGGAAGGACCTTGCAAGCCCCGGGGAAGGAGGGGAACGGGGCAGGGAGTAGAAGGAGCAAATGGGGCGCGCCCCTGAAAAGAGACCCGGCGCCCTACTTTCCAGGAGGCATCCGATGACCAGACCCAACAGAGCCTCGAGCCGCCCCCTGCTTCGTCGGCCTGGCCTGACCATCCTGATCACCCTCGCCCTGGCGCTGCTCCTCGAGGGCTGGGCCGCTCGCCGGGCGCGGGCCTGCGGCGAGCCGGAGATCGACTATGGGGCGGACGCGCCAGTCCTGTCCGAGCACAGGGGCCAGCAGGAGATCGGCCTGAACTTCCGGCGAAAGGAGCACTCCTTTTCCGGCGGCAACCTGAATTTCTCCGAGGTGAAGGTGTTCACCCGCGACAAGGGCCTCGCCCGCTGGCTGGAAAAGCACGGCATGGGGGAGGAGCTGTGGACGCGGCTCAAGGCCGCCAGCGCCAAGACTAGCTGCGTGGACCTCCTTTACGGGAGGCGGATCGCGAAGCTGGAGGAGGCCCTCGGGGCCCAGGTGGCCGAGGCCTACCGCCGCGGCGCGCGCCGAGCGCCGCCCAGGCTGCAGGTCATGCTGATCGCCGAGGTGCTGGACCAATCCGAGCCGAGCTGTTCCCCGCCAGCACCCTGAGCCAGGATGGGGCCGGGCGGTCCCGCGATTAGTCCTCGAAGACCTCGAACCTGAAGAGCCTCCGGCTCCCCACCACCCCCAGATAGCCGTTCACATGGGTCATCAGCCGCCGGGCTCGCGCGGTGCCTCGAACGAAGACGTTCTTTCGCTCGTTTGGATCGGACTCCAGATCGTAGAGCTCGAAGTGGCGTGAGGCCAGATCATAGACCAGCCGCTCTCGCGGATAGACCAGGGACATCCTCGGGTGGTGCCGGTGAAGGCGCTCGATGACCACCGCGTTTCCCGTCTCGCGGAGCATTGGGCCGAAGGCGTGCCTCATGCCCTTTAGCGCGGCATCTCGCGCGGCAGGAGCCCCGCGCTGGAGCAGCCAGGGGAAGACGTATGCCAGGGAGGTCGGCGCGGCGTGAGCCCGGCCCGGGATGTTCGGGAAGCCCGGGACGTGGATGACGAGGGGCACGTGGGTCACCTCGGAGTAGATGCCCGAGTGATGCCAGCCCCCGTGCTCGCCGAACTCCTCGCCGTGATCGCCGTGAACGATCACGATGGTCTTGTTCAAGAGGCCTGTCTCTTCCAGGTAGGCGAAGAGCTTGCCGAGCTGCTCGTCGGCGAATCGGATCTCCTGGCGGTAGCGATCCAGCTTGGTGGCCTTGGGGAGGTCGTCGTAGTGGGCCACGTAGTCGTGGTGCGGGCTCTCGAGGAACACCCAGCCGAAGAAACGCTGGCGGTTGCTCCGCCGCCTCTCGATCGCCCGGATTGCGTTCGACACGATCTGGACGTCGGCCTTGGGGTCGCTCTTCTCCCCGTGCCACACCTCGTCGAAGCCCTGCCCCAGCCCGCGCACCAGCCTTCCGAAGAGGTCTCCGTGGTTGTGCCCTATCCAGAAGTTCGAATAGCCGCTCTCCTTCAGGATCTCGGGGACGAGGTGACACTCGGGGGGGATGGTTCCGTCCCAGGAGTTGTAGCCGAGCACGAGCCTGGTAAGTGATGGGTAGGTCATCCCGAACATGCTCGCGAAGGTCTGAAGAGTGTAGGGCGCGGGCGTATGGGCGCTGGTGAAGCTGTGCCTGCCAGCCTCGGCGAACCGCAAGAGGTTGGGCGAGGTCCCGAGCTTTGGGTCCGCAAGTGAGGTGTCCCGGTACCGGAGGGTCTCGATGGACACCAGCAAGATGTTGTGCGCTTCGAGAGAGAAGCTCGCCGGCAGTGCGGGGAGGCCACTGTGGCGCGCGAAGCGAGCCTCGCCCTTCGGGTCGTCGGGAACCCTGCGTGCTCCCGGCGCCGAGCCCATGCCGCGGGGCCTTTCGAAGGCCAGCGACTTCCCGAGAGTGGTGAAGCGGCGGAAGGCGCTCTGGGAGACGGTGTGGGACTCTCCCCTGCCGAGCAGGGGCCCCGCGGCCAGCACCATGCCAAGGCCGAGGACGAGACCTAGCTGGGCCGGACGCGGTGCCGCAGCCAGGTGGCGAGAGCGCAAGAGCAGGCCGGTGAGGCCCGCGTGAACGAGGACATAGCAGACCTGGAGGGCGCTGAAGTGGAGCTCCAGGTAGTCGTCCGGGTGGAGAGCGCTGTTCGGGAAGTAGGCGGCGGCGAAGCCAGCCAGGGCGAGGATGGGTGTGGCCTTTTCCAGGAGCCTCCGCCATCTGCTGGAGGGGGCTTCGGCCCCGGTGGGCAGGAGCGTGAATGCCCACCAGACGAGGAACAGGGCGAGGGCGGCGTAGGCCGCCATGAAGTAGAAGCGGCCCCGAAAGGGCGGGTAGCTAGTGAGGATCTGGTAGAGGTGAAGGGCGAGAGCCGAGGACGCGGCGGCCGCCAAGCCAAGGCTCGCCCAGCGTCTCCAGGACCGAGGGGTCGCGAAGACCAGGGCGATTGCCACCATCGCCTGGAACGCGAAGGGGGCCCAGAGCAGCTCCCGCCCGGTGTCCACCCCCATCAGGAAGACTCGCCAGAGCCTGACCTCGGGCAGGGGAGTCACTTTTTTCATCACCATGAGGGACTCGAGCAGGGCGAGCCCTATCAGGGACAAGGGGATCGCCAGGATGACCGCGGCCCAGGCGCCTATTCTGGGAGGAGGGGAGGGGGCATTCTCTCGAGGATCAGGCACTTGGCACGGCGCGTCGAATGACCTGCAGGATCATCTGCCACGCCGGAGCCCAGGTCAAGGCTATCAGGCGAGCCGGGCGGGAACCGTCACTCCGATGTCCATGTATGAATGAGCATTCCCAGTGCAGGGGGGACATTCTCTGGTATCCTCCGACCCCGATGGAAGCCAACTGGAAGCTGGTTCTGGAAGATGGCTCGGTGTTTCCGGGGCGTCTCTTCGGCGTCTCTCGGCCGGTTACCGGGGAGGTGGTGTTCAACACCGGCATGACCGGGTACGTGGAGGCCCTGTCGGATCCATCCTACAAGGGACAGATCCTGGTGCTCACCTATCCCCTGGTGGGGAACTACGGGGTGCCCGGCGCCCTGCTCCAGACCGGGCTCCCTCACCCGTTCGAATCCACCACCATCCAGGTGCTCGGCCTGGTTGTGGCGCGCTACGAGCCGGCCTATTCCCACCACGCTGCGGTTCAGTCCCTCGGAGAGTGGCTTGGGCAGTGCGGCGTGCCCGCGGTGCAGGGGGTGGACACCCGGGGCCTGACCCGGCGCCTCAGGGAGCGGGGCACCATGAGGGGCAAGCTCTGCCCTGCCGGGGAGGGGGACGACCTGGGAGCGGACACCCTGGACATGGACCGCCTGGTGCCCCTGGTTTCGCGGCCCGGGGTGGACAGGTACATCGCGAGGGAGGGGGCAAAGACGCTCCTGCTCATCGACTGCGGGGCCAAGCACAACATCCTCAGGTCGCTCCTCGGGCGGGGCGTGAACGTGGTGCGGGCGCCCTGGGATCACGACTTCGTGACGGACGACCTGGGGGCAGACGGGCTCTTCCTGTCGAACGGCCCAGGGGATCCAGAGAAGCTGACCCTGCTGGTGGAGCGCCTGAGGACCTGGATGGAGCGAGGGCGCCCCACTTTTGGCATCTGCCTGGGCCACCAGCTCCTCGCCCTGGCAGCCGGTGGGCGCACCTACCGGCTGCCCTACGGCCACAGGTCCCAGAACCAGCCCGTGGAGGACCTGCTCACGGGCAGGGGCTACATCACGAGCCAGAACCACGGCTACGGCGTGGACGCCAGGCGGCTCCCCAAGGGCTTCATCGAGTGGTTCGTGAACGCCAACGACGGCACCAACGAGGGCATCCGGCACATCGGGAGGCCCTGCATGAGCGTGCAGTTCCACCCCGAGGCCTACCCAGGGCCCGTGGAGACCGGGGCGCTCTTCGACGAGTTCGTGCAGGTGCTTTGCGATGCCTGAGACAACCAGACAGCCGCCCTGGCCCGAAGATCTTCGCAGGGGCGCGGGAGGTGGAAGGAGGCGCGGGGCGGTCATCGTCCGCCCCCGCCGGGCCCTGCTCCTCGGCTCGGGCGCCCTGAAGATAGGGGAGGCCGGCGAGGTCG
>JAVEWA010000271.1:0-8720 GCA_034004785.1 Polyangia bacterium | reverse complement strand
GGGAAGCGCACTGCGTATCGCCTGGTCGCATGCTGCCGGGCTCTCTTGGCATGTTTGGAGTTTCGTCGTGCAGAATATCGATGACCTATCCAGCTCCGTGGACAGGCAGCGCCTGGCTGCCGAGCGGTGGCAGGAGACCTTCGACGCCATCTCTGATGCGGTCTTGGTTCTCTCGCCAGATCTCGATATCGTCGAAATCAACCAAGCGGGATGCTGTGCCTACGGGGTCAACCGTGAGGAGGTTATCGGCCGCCGATGCCACGAGGTAGTCCACGGAACGAGCGAGCCCATTCCGGGATGCCCCTGCCTCCAGGCACGTGAGACCCTGCAGCCAACCTCGCTAAGGTACGAGGAGCGTGGCAAGGTCTTCGACTTGGCCGCCTGGCCCATGGGCCGTTCAGAAGGAGAGAAGGCGGGCTGCGTCCACATTATCAAGGACATAACCGCCAACGAGAGGACCTTGCGTGAGAAGACGCGCCTCGAGGAGAAGCTCGAGCTGTCTCAGCGGCTGGAGGCCATAGGTCGCCTGGCCGGTGGAGTGGCTCACGACTTCAACAACCTCGTGAGCGTCATCATCGCAAACTCGAGCTTCGTGCTCGAGGGGTTGGAGGAGGCAGATCCTTCCCGCGCCGATGTGCTGGAGATCCTCTACGCTGGTCGTCGCGCGGCTGCCCTGACCAGACAGCTCCTGGCCTTTAGCCGCAAGCAGATCCTGAAGCCCGAGGCCCTGAGCGTGAACGACGTGGTGCTCGGTCTGGAGGGCATGCTGCGCAGGCTCCTCGGCGAGGATATGGACATCAGGGTCAGCCTGGCAGAACCCCTCGGCTTGGTGAAGGCCGATCGCCATCAACTCGAGCAGATCCTGATGAATCTCGCGGTAAACGCCCGAGACGCGATGCCCGGTGGCGGGAAGCTCACCATCGAGACAGCCGAGGCTGAGCTGGACGAGGAGTACTCTTTGAATCATGTGGCCGTAACTCCAGGACGCTTCATCCGCCTGTCGGTCAGCGACACTGGTTGCGGCATGGATCCGCACACCGCCGAGCACGTGTTCGAGCCCTTCTTCACGACCAAGGACAAGGGCGTGGGTACGGGGCTGGGCCTCTCCACGGTGTACGGCATCGTCAAGCAGAGTGGAGGCAACATCTGGGTTCACTCCGAGCCAGGCCGCGGGACGACCTTCAAGATCTACTTGCCGAAGATAGAAGGAGAGAAGACCGATTCGTGCCGTCAGGACGACGATGTGCTCGTCACGGGCCACGAGACCGTGCTGCTGGTCGAGGACGAGGCACCGGTCCGGCGAGTTACAGAGCGCATTCTTGCCATGGCAGGCTACCGGGTCATCGCCGCCTCTGATGGGAGGGAGGCTCTGACCATCTGCAGGCAACTGGGCCCAGAGATCGATCTCCTGCTGACCGACGTCGTCATGCCCGAGATGTGCGGCCGGGAGCTGTCCGAGCTCGTGGTTGCCATCTTGCCGGACATCAAGGTGCTCTTCATGTCCGGCTACACCGAGAACGCCATCGTGCATCATGGAGTGCTCGATGCTGGTGTTCGCTTGATCAACAAGCCGTTCTCAGCTCCAGAGCTGGCCCGGATGGTCCGCTCGACGCTCGATGAAGCCTGACGGCCGCTCTGGCAGAGCTTTTCACTGCGGCCTCCTGATGGCTCGGTGTGGTCTCTCCTTCTGCCATGGGCAAGCGCGTGGATCCTCCAGGCCTTCTCTACTCGCATTGTGGCGGGCTTCAGACCCGTGGGTGGCCCTCCCTGTCCACTCGGACCGAGCAGGTGGCCAGCCGTGTCCATTCATCCCAAGGAGTAGCTGGAGTAGCTGACAGGCAGGTCAAGCGTCTCTTGGTCAGCGCTCGCCTGGCAGGCTGCTTGCATCTCACCTGACGAGCCCAGCCCGTCCAGACTCGGGCAATGGAGCTCAGAAGGGAGGATGACCATGCAGCCTCATGTGAGGGACACCATTTGTCGGAAGATTGCCAGGAGCCTCACGGAGCCCAGACCCAGCTCGCCAGTGGCGGCCTGCCTGTTGTTGCTGGCGGTCATCGCCTTGCCGATCATGCAGGCGTGCCAGCTTCAAGATGCCCCGGATGAGCCCACACCGTCGAAGGTCGATCTTCAACCAGTGGATCCACCAAAGGGAAGAGCCAAGGCGAGCCCCGAGCCCGCGGCTCCCGTCTCGGTGACCGACGGCGTAAAGTACTACTCTTCCGCAATCCAGATCGGTGATCCGATACGGCAACGTTTCCCCGCCGACAGCAAGGAGCATTGCTTCATCCGGTCCATCAGAGCCATGGTGACACACGGAGACAAGGTCTTCGTCGGCTCAGGCGACTACTGGAACAACAGCGGACGGACCGACCTCTGGGCTCTGTCGGACGATGCTGGCATCCTGAGCTGGACCCTCGACTACACCGTGGACGACGAGATGGTGGACACCTTTCGCATTTACGACGGGATCCTGTACGTCCCTGGTACGGACGCCACCGAGGACTGGAGCTTCGGCAACTTCTACACGCGAGTGGGGTCCTCGTGGACCAAGTACCGCACGGTTCCCAATGCCCTCCACGTCGTGGACATCGCCAAGTTCAAGGGAGACCTCTACGTCCACATGTGGGACCAGAAAGAGGACATGATCATGAGGTCTGCGGACCAGGGCGTGACCTGGTCCCGCCTCACCAGGAAGCCGATCTACGGGCGGCTCCTCGGCCTGGAGGACATGATGCTCATATTCGGGGAGACTCGTCGAGGCAGCCTCCACGTGTATGACGGAGTCAGCATCTCCAAGATGAACTACGATGTGTTCCCTGGCGGAAGCATGGCCTGGCCCAACCCTGACAGGCTGGTGCCGTTCCTCGGCGGCGCAGTGTACGCGGCGGTGGACTTCGCCTACGCCAAGGTGTCAGCCCCCCTCTATTTCCTTGACGACTTCGCGGCAGGTCCAAGGCAGGTGGGAACCTTTGGGAAGGCTGGAGGCCTGAATGTCCGCGACCTCCAGGTCGTTGACGGCCTGCTGTATGTACTGAGCGTCAGGCCCGATCCCGCCAACATCGGGCAGTACCTCGGCGCAGTGGACGTGACCGCCAACCTCGAGCGATGGCTTCGAATTGCAGACTTCTCGGTGCCCGCGCCTCCCTACTCCTTCGCCATCCTCAACGAGGCCATCTACGTGGGGCTCGGCGCCGACGGATGGTGGTTCGACAACACCGCCGCAGCCTCAGGCAGTGTCTGGCTCCTCACGGAGTAGTCCACAGCAGCCACCAGGCTACACGTCACCACGCGAGCCAGGAAGTTTCGACCCAGTTTCAGGATTCGGCAACGGATAATAGGGGGGATAGAGGACCTGAAGCCCGGGCGAGCGGGTTTGACGGGTTGCATCGTACTGCAGACGAAGGGTAGAACTGGTGCACTTCATCCGAAGCGACAGGTATGGCGATGAGTCCCAAGCTCCTCATTGTGGATGACGAGCCAGAAGTCCTCAGGACGGTCGAGAGAGTGCTGTCGAAGGAATTCGAGGTCACTGCCTTGTCTGACAGCTCTCGTGCGGTTGCGACCTTCATGGAGACCGAGCCGGATTGCGTGCTCCTCGACGTGAACATGCCCAAGCCTGGCGGTTTGGAGATCCTCGCCTCTCTGCACGCGACTCACCCCGAGGTCCCGGTCATCATGCTGACCGGTCTGAAGGACGTGGAGACCGCACTCGCGGCGTTGAGGAGCGGCGCCTACGACTATCTGACGAAGCCACCATACTTCGACGAGCTCGTCCGCTCCGTGGCCCGCGCGGTCGAGCGAACATCCTTGCTCACCGAGGTTCGGAGGCTCAGGGGCGAGCTGAGCCGGGCCTGGGGCATCCCCAACCTCATTGGGCGCCATCCGAGCATGGTGGCGCTCTACGAGATGATCGGCCGGGTTGCTTCGCGCAAAGCGCCGGTCCTCATCCGGGGGGACAGCGGCACCGGTAAGGAGCTGATTGCCCGCGCCATTCACGACAACTGCGGCCGGGGGACGGTGCCATTTGTTGCCGTGAATTGTGCCGCGGTGCCAGACTCCCTGTTCGAGGCGGAGTTCTTTGGACATGAGCGGGGCGCCTTCACCGACGCCAAGAATGCGCGTGCCGGCTATTTCGAGCAGGCAAACGGGGGGACCCTCTTCCTCGATGAGGTGGGAGAGCTCTCCCTGGGTAGCCAGGCCAAGCTGCTCCGCGCCTTGCAGGAGCGGACGATTGTCCGCCTCGGCTCGACAAAGAGTATCCCCTTGGATCTGCGCGTCATCTGCGCCACGAATCGCGATCTGGAGGCTGCCTCCACCGAAGGGCTCTTTCGACAGGACCTCTACTACCGGATCAACGTGATCCCCCTGAGAATTCCGCCATTGAGGGAGCGCCCGACCGACATCCCCCTGCTGGTGGGGCACTTCCTTTCCAGGATCGCCAAAACCGAAGGCGAAGCCCCGAAGATCGTAACTCCCGAGGCCATGCGCCAGCTCCAGTCTTATCAGTGGCCAGGGAACGTGCGAGAGCTCGAGAACCTCATGGAGAGGCTGGTCGCCCTCACGCCGGGGGAGGAGATCTCCTCGGCCCTGCTCCCCGAGGTGGTCACTAGCCAGGAACCCGGCCAGTCGCCGCTCTACCAGGCGGTGATGGGCGGCGACATGGGCCTCCCCCTGGCGGTGGAAACCCTCGAGAAGCAAGTGATCCTCGAGGCGCTGCGGAGGACACAGGGGAACAAGTCGGCTGCGGCGACCCTGGTGGGCATCTCCCGCCGCATGCTCCGCTACAAGCTGCAGCAGTGGAACATTGAGGACCCGCAGGTGCTCGACGAGTCGGGAGAGCGGGATGATGAGTGAGGCCCCCCGCGCAGGCGAGGCTCTCTAGGGCGCGTCGGGGTCGCTGGCCAGAGACCTGGGGCTGCGTCTCGGGGGTGGGCCCCGGTAGTCCACCGCCGAGGTTGGGAGCCGCCGAAGGATCTCGGGCGCGGCTGCGGCGCCCTCCAGGGCGTTGCCCACGAAGGAGTGCTGAGCGAAGGCGATGGTGAGAACGCAGATCTGTCGAGGCTTGAACCCGAGATCCAGACAGGCCGCGGCCGCGGCGCCGGCAATGTTGAGGGGCGCTGGACGTCGCTTGGTCAGACATCGCTCGACCTCCTCGGCGAGCCGCCAGAACGGTGCTTCGCAGCGACCAAGGGCCTGAAGGCATGGGCGCAGGCCCACCACTCGTTCGTCCACGTTTCTCGCAGGCACGCCGAAGCCGGCGGGGCGCCTGCCAAGGGCGCGCCAGGAGTCGAGCACCAGTGCTACCGCCTCGCCGGGAGGGCCTGAGCCTCCATCAGGCACTTCCGCCATCGCCGTGGCCAGGTCTGCAAGGTCCCTGGCTGCTGCGCCGGCGGTCCAGGTGCCGATGCTGGCCTCCTCCTGGTAGGCCAGCCCTCCGGCGACCGCGGCCATCACGCCGCCATAGGAACCGAGCAGCCGGATGACCTTCATGGGAGGGAGGCGGGGGTCTGCAGCCGATGAGGACACAGCCAGAGCGTCCAGCACCAGCTCGTCGGAGCGAGACAGCTTTGGGCCGCCAAGGGCCAGGGACCACAGGTTCCAGAAGGAGGTCGAGCCGATCAGGTGCCGAAAAAGCGACCACCCACGAAGGATGTGGTCTCTCCATCCGGCGTGGGCCAGGTTCGTGCGCAGGCTCTTCTCGTCAGTGGTCATGGGGATCCTCGTACTCGAAGGGCGGCAGGTTCAAGGGCAGCTCGGTCACCCGGCAGAGGGGAGCCGAGTGGACCTCAGCAGCCAGGATTGGAAGTCGGACGGCGACCAGGGCGGTCTCCAGTTGCCAGTCCTTGGTCAGGCCGCAGGCTGCGAGACAGAACAGGAGGGCTGCTTCGCGTCGGAGATCTCTCAGGGGAGGTGCAGGTGGCCAGGCGCGGGGCCAGCAGGCCTCCAGCGCGATGCCAACAGCCCGGTCCGATTCGCACCTCGCCTCGAAACCGGGCGGCCATGGCTCTCCATGGCTCGTCGCGTCGAAGGCCTCGAGCAGAGCACTGTGGGATATTACGAGGTGCCTGGCCTGCTCCACCAGCCCCACAAGGCCCACCATTAGGGTTCCCTGGGGCTTCGAGCCGGCGCTGCGTGCGATCATGGCGGCGTGCACTGGCGCCTCCGCGACGGTCACAGGGCCGAGCCGCAGGAGTACCGCTTCGAAGAAAGCTCCCTCCTCTTCGGAGGGTATCCGGCCCGTGAGCGCAAGAAGCATGACCTCGCCCAGGCTGTAGTGACGGGCGAGATCCTCCTCGACGGCATAGCCGTGGATTCGACATGGATCCTCTTGGCTCACGACGCGAGCAGTCAGCTTCGATGGCCAGGACAGCTCGTCGAATGGACCCGGGGGAAGGGGCTCTTGGCTCATGGTCGCTCCGCTCGGGCCAATGGGGCCCTTTCGACGCATCGGCGGCTCCCTACCTCCCGACGAAGCCCGAGATGGACTGTGCCCTGTCCGCCAGGGGTGGGCACAGGTTTGGATCGGACCTCACCTCTATGACGTAGGGGCCTTTCAGCTTCAGTGCGCGCAGGTACGCCCCCTGGATCTGTCCGGGGCCATCCACAACCTCGGCTTCCAAACCCATGGCCCTGGCGATGTCGGCCACCATGAGCTCCCTGGTGTACCTGACGCAGCCGAGGGGGCGGCCATCTCCAACGAGCTTGCTGCCGTGCCAGACGATCCCGTGCATCTGGTTGTTCTCCACGATCCAGACCACTGGGATTCGGTGCTCGGCAGCGGTGAGGAGCTCCATGCCGTTCATGGTGAAGCAGGCGTCTCCGACGATGGCGACAACGGGTCGATCCGGACAGGAGAGCGCCGCGCCCAGGGGCGCAGCCGTGCCGTAGCCCATTGAGCCGAAGCCGAGGTTGATCAAGAAGCGCTGGCCTCTCCTGATCTCGAGGTCGTGCAGGTTGAAGAGCATGTGGCCGCCGATGTCGCTGAACACGAGGGCACCCTCGGGCAGGACCTCGCAGAGATCCCGCCGCCACCTCCTCGGCGACACTGGGGTCTCCTCGGACAGCCTGAGCTCGGGATGATCGCAGCGCTGGTCGCCCCTGGGGAGGGGGGGCTGCTGGCGCCAGACGGAGTTGGGTCTCGCGCCGTCCCTTATCATCCTGTGCATGTGATAGACCAGCTCCACCAGGATCGTCTGGGCATCACCAACCAGGGGAACGTCCACGGGGTAGTTCCGACCCACTCGATCCGGGTCGATGTCCACCTGCAGCAGTGCCCTCGAGGGTCTCAGAGACGGGCTCCAGGTGAAGGTGGTGGTCTCGTTGAGGGAGGCGCCCACCGTCAAGAGCACGTCCACCTCCCCTCCGAGCAAGGTCTCACGCGCCGCCCTGTGGCCAGCGAATCCGCAGATTCCCAGGGAGAGCGGGTGGTCCTCGGGGAAGACCCCCTTGCCGCGAGGGGTCGTGGCAACCCGGGCAGGCAGTAGCTCCGCCATGGTCAAGATCAGCTCGGATGCATCGGCGTCAGCCACCCCGGCTCCCGCCAGCAGGGCGGGCCGCCTGGCCTGCATCAGAAGATCTGCTGCCCTGGCCACTGCGCTCCGGTCGAAGCTGTGAGAGGCGGGCCGATAGCTCTCTGGGTCGAACCATTCCTCGGTGATCTGGTGTTTCCACAGGTCCACCGGAACGTTCAGATGGGCTGGTCCAGGTCGGCCGGACATGGATCGCCGCAGGGCTCGTCGCAGGTGATGGGGCAGGGCTTCGGCAGAGGTCACCATCGTGGAGTACTTGGTGACGGGCTGGAACATCTGGACGATGTCTATATCCTCTCGGGACGTCTCTTGGGCCGCGCCCTTGCCAAGGGCCGCGCTGGCAGCCTGCCCAGTGATCACCAGCATCGGGACGCCGTCTGCGAAGGCCACCGCCACGCCGGTGAGGAGGTTGGTGGCGCCCGGGCCCGAGGTTCCGGCGCAGACTGCCAGGCGCCGGGAAGACCTGGCATAGCCGTCCGCCATGAAGGCGGCACCCTCCTCGTGCTTGGTGACAATCAGCGCCAGCTCGGGATCCCGCTCCACAGCGTCGAAGAAAGGGTGCAGGAGCCCGCCCGGAATCCCGAATACGACCCTGGTCCCTTCGGCCTTCAGGTAGGCGAGCAGGACGTCCACGGCCGCGGTTTTCACGCTCGCTTCCTCCTGAAGAGCGGGAGGTCCTACTCCCCAGCCGCTCTGAAGGTGACCACTCTTCCAATGACCTCCTCTGCGGTCTCTCTCGGTTGACGGCTGCTCTTCGGGGCTGGAGGCTTTGGTGTGATTGGGAAGTGGGCCCAGAAGGTGGTGCCCATGCCTGGCCGCGACAGCACCTCGAGGCGCCCGCCTATCTGGTCGAGGAGCGTGACCACAATTGACAGGCCAAGCCCGTGGCTGTCCTCGGTCCTGAGGCGCCCGGTCTGACCAGGCTTGAACACGTGGCGCAGCTCATCTACGCTCAGGCCGGGGCCGGTGTCGCACACCTTGAGAACGAGGCTGCTCGAGCTGCCTTCGAGCTCCACCAGAACGCTTCCGCTCTCGGTGTAGCGAGCCGCGTTCGTGAGGAGGTTGTCCACCACTCGATCGAAGAGGAGGAGATCGGTCTGGATTACGCCCGGCGCCTCGCGGCTGGAAAACGCGCTTACCCTCACGTCTTTGCCAATGACCTGGGCTTGGAGCCGACGTTTGAACCTCTCC
>JAVEWA010000270.1:0-8739 GCA_034004785.1 Polyangia bacterium | reverse complement strand
GGCGGTACCCTGGAGGATGGGGGCGGGTCCGGCGCCTTCTGGGTGGGCCTGCCCGCAGATCCTGACAGGCGCTGGCTGCGGGCCGAGGAGATATGGGGGGACGCAGCAGCCCAGGGACCCAAGGTGTTCGACGGGGCCCTCCTGCTGTACGACGAGAGAGGACAGCGGCTGGTCCTCATGGGCGGCCACCAGGTCTTCTCCGAGGTATCCACCCACGGGTCCTACCGGAAGGAGCTGTGGACCTTTGACCTGGCCAAGGGCCTCTGGAGGCTTGTTTCAAGCCTGCCCGAGGGCTTCAGGGCCGAGTCGATGACCCCGGCCGAGGACAGGCTCAGAGGCCGCGTGCTCCTCGTGGGAGCGGTACCCCTGGAAACGGCCAAGGTATTCCTGCTCGACCTCAGGACCCTCGCGCTCAGCGAGTTTGGCATGACGCCCACTGGCGAGGAGCCTGGAAAGCTCTGGGGCGCGGGAGCCTTCCTGGAGCCCATCGAGCAGGCGCTCTACCTCTACGGCGGCCTGTCCGAGAAGGACTTCTCCACCGTGGCCTACCGCCTGGATCTGATCAGCCGGGAGTGGTCCCGACTCGGCGATGGCAAGGACGGGCCAGGCTTGCGGATCAAGCCTTTCGTGTCCTACGACCGCACGACCGGAACCCTCTGGGTCGCGGGAGGCGAGTACGGGCCCGAGGAGGAGGGCCTGCCCATGTGGAGCCTCCGGGATGGCAGGTGGTCGCGTCGTGACTCGCTTAGACCCCAGTCCGACGGGGTCACGACCTTCACGTACGCCTACGATCCCAACACCAGAGTACAGATCCCCGTGGTGGCACCAGAGACCTCCCCCTACCCGGGGACCCTGTACCTGGTCAGAATGACCTCAACGGATCCGAGCCTCGGGCTCCAGGTGCTGGACTCCTCGGGCGAGGTGGTGACCGCGGATCTGAGCCCGAGCCCGGTGAACACGGTCTCCTGGTTCGCCCACTCGATGTACACGGTTCAGGTGGTGCCCCTACCGGGCCTGGCTGCCGACGCCCGGCCCGAGCTCACCGTGACCATCACCCCGGCCACCCTGCAAGAGGTGGGCGGCTACCACGGCAGCGCCGGGGTGAACGACCTCCTGGTGCAGGATGACGTGGCGTACCTCGTGGGCGAGTCTGGTCTGGAGGCAGTGGACCTCACCGACCTGGGGTCGCTCCATCGTGTGGGCCAGTTCGCCCTCGGTGGCACCGGAATGGCCATTTCGGCCTGCGGGGTAAATACCTGCGTGTCCAAGTCACCACAGGGTGGCACGTCTCTCCTGGCCGTGGATCTTTCGAGCCCCACGGCGCCTCGCGTCGCTGGTTCGCTGCACACACCCGGCCAGTCCCGCTCAATCGGCGTGAAGTCGGGTCGCTGGGTATACCTCTCGGCCGGCGGAGCCGGAGTGTCCATCATCGACGCCCGCGATCCGACCCTACCTGTCAGGGTGGACCAGTTGACCCTGCCCGGCCAGGTCACATCTCTCACTGTCTCGGCCAACCGGCTGTACGTGGCCACCAGGCCCGATCTCAGGGTACGGATCTACGAGCTCACCGAGGAGCAGTCCCCCGCCCTGCTCGGCGAGCTGATCTCTGGGAGCGTGGTGGAGGCCATGCGCGTGCATGGCAATGCACTCCACCTGGCCGAGCATGCGTACGACGACTGGCAGGGTTGCATGACCGGGCGCTACTGCCCGAGGGGTGCCCATGTAGAGGTGTACGACGTGAGCGATCCTACTTCGCCGGTGCTCGCAGGGGAGTACGACGACCTGGCAAACCCGGCGGTGCACATGGTGCCCTACCGAGACCACGCGCTCGTTAGGACCTGGGATGGTTTCACGGTCTACCAGGCGGTGCCGGTGCCATGAGCCGTCATCGTTATATTTATTCCTCCGGATGCTTGCCCGCGCTGGTGTTGCTCGGCAGTCTTGCAGCCGCGATCTTGGGCTGCCACGACCATGGAGGCACGGGAGACACGGGCGTTCTCGACGCTGGGGACGCTGTGATCTCGCGCGACGTGGACGTGAATCCCGACGCCCGGAGCGATGCCACTCCACCTGACGCCGAGGTGGACGCAGCGCCCAACCCCAACGTGATTGAGCTTCCGCCGAGCGGGTATACCAACATCACTGCATTCACCAACGGTGGGTTCATCGCGACATACTCGGAACAGCGAGGTTCTCCCTTGATGGCGACGGAAGTTTATTACTACGATACCCTCACACGTCAGGAAATCCAGGTGACCAATCGTGAGATGTCTCAGTCGGGTGCATACACCAATGGACTCGAAGTATTGTTCCACGACTACCAGTTCATGGATGCCCTTGCTGGCAACCACCAGGTAGAGCTTTTCTCCTACACCATTCAGACTGGCGAGGAGACGCGGCTTACCTACGAGGTCAGCAAGAAGCTGGTGCCCATGTTCAACGATCAGTTCATCCTCTACAAATCGAATGCGGGCTGCCCAGCTATCGACGACTACAACCTGAGCCTCATGGACCGAACCACAGGGGAGGCGACGGTAGTATCCGGCTGCGACCAGGACCCTGAGACTCATAGCATTGGCGAGCACTATGCCGCCTGGACCGCCAGGCCCTACCCCGGCCATAACAAGGACATCTTTGTCAGGGATCTGGCTGCGGGGCACAACTTCAGGATCGACAGCACCGACGAAGGGGACCAGTACATACCCACCACGGATGAGGACCACGTGGTCTGGCAGGACCAGCGCAGCGGATGGCGGGAGGTGTATATGTACACCTTTTCCACTGGAGTGGAGGAGTGCTTGACTCCGGATCAGTGGGAGCAGGGCTGGCCATTTCTCAGGGACGGGCTAGTGGCCTGGTGCGACTACCGCTTCAGCCAGCAGGGAGGCCAATACGGTGACTGCGACGTCTATGTGTACGAGATAGCCACGGGAGTGGGGAGGCGGGTCACGACTCAATCAAGGCCCTGGCGACCGCGCTACGTGGACTCGGGCTGGCTCCTATATGCACAGAAGATCCTCGGGGGAACGTACAAGCTCTACATGCACGATCTCGTGAGCGACGGGATCCTCTCCCCCGATGGCCATGTGATCCCCTAGGTCGTCGGTGCCAAGATACGTTATGTATCAGCTGGTAAGAAGGGCCTTGCCCGGTGAGGCCCGTATCAGCGATCTCACACGGCGCCTCGCATCGCAAGGAGGAATGGTTCAGGCGTGGCCTACCTATCGGCCGGTGATGCTCTCCCTCGTCAGGGGCCTGGCCGAGGCCGGGGTCGAGGCGTGGATCGTCTCTGCGAGCAACCACTGGGTGATCGCCGCCGCCGGTGCGCGCCTCGGGCTGCCCGCGGAGCAGACCATCGCGGTCCGGGTGGAGGTGGAAGGCGGGATCCTCACCGACCGGCTGGTACACCCCATCCCCTGCGAGGGGGGCAAGGTAGCCGCCATCGACCGGTGGATTGGCCGGCGCCCCGACCTTGCGGTCGGCGACGGGCTGGGAGATCTGGCCATGCTCGAGTCCGCGGCGCTGCGTCTGGCGGTGGGCCGAAAGGCTTCGAAGAACGCCCCGCTCCTCCGCATCGCCCGCGAGCGCGCCTGGCAGATCTACTTGGATTGATCAGGCCGAGGCGCCGGTCGGCACAGGCCGATCCGCTCACCCGACGGTCGTGCCCGCCTTCCAGTCATCCCTCGGTCATCCCTTGGTCATCCCTTGGTCATCCCTTGGTCATCCCTTGGTCATCCCGAGCTCTCGCTTCCACCAGGCTCGCCTATTTGGATCTGGGCCGGGCGTTCCAGATGGAGACCATGAGGAGGGCCGAGACCGCGGAGAGCCCGGCGAGGACGTAGAACACGTTGTCCCAGCGGCCGCCGGCGGCGTCCTTTATCCAGCCGATGCCGAACCCGGAGAAGATCGCGCCTGAGGCTCCCAGGCTCATCGTGAAGCCAGTGGCCGCGGCGGCGGCGCGGGGATGGGCGAGGTCCACGGTCGCCGCGCCGCTCATGAGCATGTCGGGGCCGTAGATAAAGAACCCGGCCAGGCCGAGCAGGGCGGTGGCGGCCATCCAGTGACCCGCGGGGATCTGCACGAAGACCACGCAGAGCCCCGTCAGGCCGAGCAGCATCAAGGCGCAGACCGGCGCTCGCCGCCTGTCGAAGAGAGTGTCGGATATCCACCCCGCGGAGATCGCCCCCACCGCGCCAATCAGAGGCAGGGCAACCGCTGTGAAGGCGCTCCCCTTGATCGACTGGTGGTGAAAGTCCGCCATGTACTGGACCGCCCAGTTCATGAAGGCGTAGCGCACCGAGTTCATGCAGAAGTAGCCGATGCCGAGGATCCACAGTACGCGGCTGGTCAGGGTGACCCGCAGCACCTCGGCCGCGCTCATGGGCGCCTCGATTGCGCCGGGCTCGAGGGGCTTCGAGTCCCAAAGGTCGTCGCGTACCGGCCCGAAACCCGCGTCCCGCGGGTCGTTCCGCACCAGGAGGGCGAAGGCCGCGGCCAGGGGCAGGAGAAGCAGCCCTGGGACCATGAAGGCCGAGCGCCAGCCCCAGCCCGAGGCGCACAGCACCCCGGCGAGCAGCCAGGACCCCACGTGACCGACCTGGTAGCAGGTGGAGATCAACCCCACTACCAGCCCGCGGCGCTTCGCCGTGGTCCAGCTCGAGATCGTCTTTATCACCAGGGACCAGCCCGCCGACTGGGCGAAGCCGTTGACCGCCCAGATCGTCAGCATCGCCTCGTAGGACTGCGCCATCGAGAACGCCAGGTTGGTCACCGCCGCGATGGCCAGCGCGGCGGTCATCATCTTGCGGGCCCCGAACCGCTCTCCGAGCTGTCCGTTGATGAACTGGCCGATGGCGTAGAACAGGGCGTAGATGGACGGGATCGTCCCCACCTGCGCAGAGTCCCAGCCGAACTCGGACTCGATGAGGGGCTGGGCCACGGCGAAGTTGACCCGGGCGAAGTAGTAGGCGGCGTAGCCGGTCCAGAGCAGGCCGAAGATCCTGAGCTGCCAGAGACGCAGGCGCTCGTCGGTCCTGGTGGTGGAAGCTCCGGTGGTCACTCGCTCCTACCTGCGTCCGGGCCTGGCCTGGCCTGGCCTGGCCGGGCCGGGCCCCGGACCGCTCGCGCAAGGGAGTATCACACTCGCCTGGTTCCAGGTCGAGGGAGTGGATTGAGAGTGGCTCGGCCCTTGCGCCGATCCCCTGCGCCGCCCTGCGCCGATCCCCTCGGCCGAACCCCTTGACAAGGAGCCGACGGGAGCTGATATAGGGCCTACGCGGACCAGGACACCTTCGGGCCAGGCCCCCGCCAATCGGGCCTCGGTCAACTCCCGGAGGGAATCTCCTGGTTGCAGCGGGGCGGGTGGGAGCGAACCGTCCGACAACTGCTCGGGCCGACGCTCCCTGCTTGGACGCTGCGGCCCGGGCCCCTTTGGCAAGGAGGTCCAGCCGTGACCCTCACCCTGACCGGATCGAACCTGACCTGCGACGACGTGGTGGAGGTGGCCCGACATGGGCGCAAGGTGGCGCTCCATCCGGATGCCCTGGAGCGCATCCAGAAGTGCCGGAGCTTCATCCAGGAGCGCATCTCGGCCCACGAGATCATGTACGGCGTGAACACCGGCATAGGGGAGTTCTCCGAGGTGGTGCTCTCGGACGACCAGGTCAAGGACTTCCAGCGCTACCTCATCTACAACCACGCCGCCGGGATAGGCGAGCCCTTTCCCGAGGAGATCGTCCGGGCGGCCATGACCACCCGCGTGAACGTCCACGCCAGGGGCCACTCGGCGATCAGGCCGGTGATCACGCAGCTCATCGTGGAGCTGCTGAACAGGGGGGTCACCCCGGTGGTGTGCAAGAAGGGCTCGGTGGGAGCCTGCGGAGACCTCGCTCCCATGAGCCAGATCGCCCTCGCCCTGCTCGGCGAGGGGGAGTGCTTCTACCAGGGAGAGCGCCTGCCGGCCAAGGATGCCCTTCGGAAGGCGGGCCTTGAGCCCGTGGTTTTCGAGGCGCGGGATGGCCTCGGGATCATCAACGGCTCGAACGTGATCGCCGGGATGGGCTGCCTCGCGGTGCACGACGCCGAGAAGGTCATCGCCCAGGCCGAGATCGCCTGCGCCATGACCCTGGAGGCCCTCATCGCCAACATGAAGCCCTACGACACGCGCCTGCACGCCCTGAGGGGGTTCGGGGGCGCGGTGACCTCGGCGGCGAACCTCGTGAAGATAATGAGCGGCTCTGATCTGCTCACCGGGAAGAAGAAGACCAAGGTGCAGGACGCCTACTCCATGCGCTCCTCGCCCCAGGTCATCGGCGCGGCCCGGGATCAGCTCAGGTGGACCCGCAGCCAGCTGGAGATCGAGATCAACGGCGTGGGGGACAACCCGCTGTTCCTCCCGGAGGACAAGGTGGTGCTGACCGGCGCCAACTTCCAGGGCACCCCCATCTCCCTGCCCCTCGATACCCTCGGGGGGGCAATCAACATGGTGTGCGTGCTGTCGGAGCGGCGCCTGAACAGGCTCACGAACCCGGCCCTCTCGGCGGGCCTGCCCGCCTTCCTGACCAAGGGCGCCGGCATGTTCTCCGGGCTAATGCTCTCCCAGTACACGGCCTGCATGCAGGTGGTGGAGCAGAAGATCCTCTCCACGCCAGCCTTCAACCAGTCCATTCCCGCCGCGGCGGACCAGGAGGACTTCGTGTCCATGGGCATGAACTCGGCCCAAAAGACCCGTGAGATCCTCGACATCAGCCACGGAGTGCTGGGCATCGAGATGATCGCAGCGGCCCAGGGCCTGGACTTCCGCGACTTCACGCCGGGCAAGGGGACCCTCGCGGGCAAGGCGGTGGTGCGGGAGGTGGTGGACTTCCTGGACGTGGACCGGCCCCTCTTCCGCGACCACAACGCGATCCTCGACTGCCTCAGGGCCTGGAAGCCTCTCGTTGCGGTGGAGGCCGCGGTTGGGCCGCTTCGGCGCTCCCACGAGACGGCCTGATCTCGCCCCCCCTCGACGGACCGGCCTTGGGCTCACACGAGCGGGATTCGAGAGCTCGTCATCCGCTATTTGTCCGAGATGGGGGACGATCCGGCTCGGGCAGCAGCTTGCCCGGGTTCATGAGGCCCAGGGGATCGAAGAGGCGCTTTAGCGAGCGCATCATCTCCAGCTCCTGGGGCGGGTGCTCGAGGCGCATGTAGTTGCGCTTGGTCAGGCCGATGCCGTGCTCGCCCGAGAGGGTGCCGCCCCGATGGAGGGTCTCGTGGAAGAGGGCCGCCCTGGCCCGCTCGATGGCCTTCTCGATCCTCGGGCGTTCGTCCGGGGGGGCGTCGGAGAGGAAGTTCACGTGGAGGTTGCCATCCCCCGCGTGGCCGAAGACCGCGGTGTCGAGGCCCACCCTGGCGCCGATGGCGGAGACGGCCTCCATCATGGCCGGCATCTCGCCGAGGGGCACCGCGATGTCGTCTCCGAACTTGTGGGGGTGGAGCTCCTTGAGGCGCTCGGGGATCTTGCGGCGCGCCTCCCAGAGGCGGCGGCGCTGGGCCTCGTCGGTTGCGAGGCGGACGTCCGATGCCCCGGCGGCCTCCAGGGCCTGGCCCGCCCGGAGAAGATCCGGCTCCAGGCTCTCGGAGCTGCCCTCCAGGTCCACGAGGAGCACGGCCTGGGCGCCCTCGGGGAACCTGTAGGCGGAGACCTCCTGGATGTGCCTGAGGCTGGAGCCGTCCATGAGCTCCAGGGCAGCGGGCCTGAGGCCCGCCTGGCTGATGGCCATCACTGCCTCGCCGGCCTTCCCCAGGCCGTCGAACACCCCGAGCAGGGCCGCGGAGGCCACGGGCTTCGGCAGGAGCCGAAGGGTGACCCGGTCGATGACCCCCAGGGTCCCCTCGGAGCCAACCACCAGCGCGGTCAGGTCGTAGCCCGACACCCCCTTGGGCGAGCGGCGGCCGAGCGCGAGGCGATCACCTCCCATGAGGGCCAACTCCAGGCCGAGGACGAAGTCGCGGGTAACGCCGTAGCGATAGGCCCTCGGGCCGCCGGCGTTGTTGGCCACGTTCCCGCCGATGGTGCAGGAGTCCAGGCTGGCCGGATCGGGGGGATAGTAGAGCCCCTCGGACTCCACCGCCTGCTGCAGGACGCCAGTCACGACGCCTGGCTCCACCACCGCCACCTGATCGCGGCGGTCCACCTCGTAGATCTTGTTCATCTGGTCGAGGGAGAGGACCACTCCGCCCATCACGGGCAGGGCGCCGCCCGTCTTGCCGGTGCCGCCTCCCCGCGGGGTCACTGGAACCTGGTTCGCGGCGCAGAGCCTGAGGGCGATGCGGATCTCCTCGGGGGTGGTGGGGCGCACCACGGCCTCTGGGAGGTAGGCCCCGAGGGGCGATTCGTCGCGGCCAAAGGGCTGAAGGGCCTCTGGCTCGGTGACGACCCTCGAGCCGAGCTCCAGGGAAAGCAGGTGACCGATGTCCACTCGCATGGTGGAGATCTATTTCACCTCGTAGCGAGGGGCGCAAGGGGGCTCGACACCACTATCCCCGCGCCGAAAGGTGCCTTGTTTGCGCTCTAGATCCGCATGCTTGTTTCGACTATGATGCTCCCTTGTATTGCGGAGGGTCTCCCATGGAAGCGCAGGTAAAAGCGGTCAACGTGGTGTACTTCGACGCAGTCCTCTGCCGGGCTGCCCCATTCGTTGCGGAGCCGGACGGAGGGTTCGTGGGCACCTCGGAGCCAATGCCCGTCGGGGCCGA
>JAVEWA010000269.1:0-8780 GCA_034004785.1 Polyangia bacterium | reverse complement strand
TCGTCTCCATCCTGGCGGATCTCTCGGCGGGCAGGGAGACGGTGACGGTCCCGCCAGACCTGGTGTCCACCACGGTCAGGGAGTTCAGGACGTCCATGACTTGGTCGTGCCTGATCCTCAGGTGGAGCTGGTCGCCGTGCACCCGCCCCCGGCGCTCGAAGTACCCGACCCCGCTCTGATACAGCACCACCCTCGTAATACGAAGGTCCGACTGTACGGGGCCGTAGAGGTCATTGGCGCTCTGGGGCGATCCCGGGCAGCCGCTAGAGAGGATGGTGCCAGCGCTCAGCACCAGCCCACACAATAATCCGAAAGACCCTCGCTTGATCATTGGCATCTCTCCTTGCTCCATGGCCGCGCTCTCTGCGCGGCAAGGGAGCGTGGTTGAACTTTCGAGCCGACCCGAGGGCGCCCTCGAAGGGAGGCCCTGCCGGTGCGCGCCGGTGCATTGTGTTCGCCCAAAGGGGGCATTGCAAGCACTGTGAAACGCAGGCCAAGGCTCAGGGGTCTCTCGGAGCCGGGTTCACCCATGCAGAGCAGGAGGCTGCCACTAAAGCCGTTTTCGTGTAAGCATGCGCTCATGCTACCCCGCAGGAGCTGCTTGAAGTGCGGCGTCGAGACCTTGGCGCGGCCCATGGGCCGGGCAGTGGCGGACTCGTGTCCCAGGTGTGGAGGTCTGTTCTTCCCGAGCGGCTCCCTCGACGAGTGCCTGGGACAGCCGGGGCTCTCCGCCGGCATCGCGGCCCGCGAGAGCTGTTGTCCGGTCTGCTTCCTGCCCTCGGCCCCGACCGCGCCGAGGTGCGTGGGCTGCGGCGCGCTGACGCCGATCCTGAGGTGCCCGGCCGGCAGCGGGCACGGGCCCATGCAGCGTGCGCACGTCGGAGGCATCGTGGTGGAGGTCTGCCCATTCTGCGAGGGAGTGTTTCTGGACCGGGGGGAGCTCTCCAGGATCTTCGAGGCGGCCAAGGCTCCAGTGGCCACCTGCCCGAGGTGCGGGGGGGGGCTCCCGGACCACAAGGCCGGCTACCTTACCGAGCACGGCAGGATCTGCGGGGCCTGCTTCCGCGCCGAGGCCTCCAGGCGGAGAGCCTCGGAGAAGGGTTTCGAGGACAAGCTGGACGCCCTCGCGGATCTCATATTCTCTGCCCGGAGGGGTGGTGGGTTCGACATCTTCGACCTCTAGGCTGCTCCGCCCGGAAGACTCGACCATGTCTCGAGCCCGCCCTCGGGGTAGCATCGGCGCTTGACGATCCCCGGACTATTGTCTATTTTCCGGGGCGATTTCACGAGGAACGGATCCCAGACATGAAGCAAATTGCGTTGGCTCTCGCTCTCACGCTCATGGCCGCCCTAGGGGCGACGGGCTGCGAACCCAAGCAGTGCCGCGAGTTCAAGGACATGATCTGCTCGACCTGCGGCACGGACTCGCCCGCCTGCAAGTCCGTGAAGAAGCGCAGGGGCCGGGACGAAAAGAAGTGCAAGGCGGGTCTTGACCACCTGAAGGCCCGGGTTGCGACCGCCGAGGGCAAGAAGACCCTCTGCACCCTCCTGAACGACGACAAGCCCAAGCAGTAGCCAGCGCACCCCCCTGTCGATCGAGCGCTCTGGAACCCTGGTGACTCCCCGAGCTCGCTTTTGCATGCGAGTCGCGCCCCTGTCCATGTACAGGCTGGAGCCTGGCGCGTATCCTGCCTAGGTGAGCAAGGCAAAGCGCAGGCCACGCACCTTCTGGGGCAGGCTTTCTCTCCCGACCCGCATCTGCATAGGCATGCTGCTTGGGCTGCTGCTGGGCCTCTTCGTGGGCCCCAGGTCTTTCCTGTTCGAGAAGGAGACGCTCTTCTTCCCGGACTCCGCCAGGGCGAGGCTTCGGCCTGCCCCCGATCCCAGCTTGCCCTCCTTGGCCTTGAGGCCTGGCGAGGCCTTGCAGGCCCGGGTGGTGGGTGAGGTGGTCGGCGTGGATGGTCGAGCCTGGCTCGAGGTGCGGGTGCCAGCGGACGCCTTTTCCAAGCCGCGCTCCGCGGCCTCCTCCGCGGCCTCCTCCAAGACCTCACAAGCGGCGTCCCAGGCGGATGGGAACCTCTCGAAGTCATCCTCGGGTGAGGGTGAGAAGCAGGCCAGGAGCTGGCGGACGGCTTTCTTGCCGAGCGCTGGCGCCCCGCCCAGGGTGAGCGGACAGGGCCTCGAGGTGATGGCCTGGGTCAGGCCTGTGGGGCGCCTCTTCTTGCGCCTCATCAAGATGGTGATCGTGCCGCTGGTCTTCGTGTCCCTGCTGCTCGGAGTGGCGTCCCTGGGAGACATGGGGAAGCTCGGGCGGCTCGGCGGCGCGACGCTCGGGTATTTCATGGGCACTACGCTGGTGGCCATCACCATCGGTCTCCTGCTCGCCAATGCAATCGGCCCTGGCCGCGGAATGTCACCGAGGGACAAGGAGGCCCTTTGCAGCGCCCATGTCGAGGACGCGCAGCGAGCCGCCGAAGAGGAGGAGGCGAGCCGGCGAAAGGGCAATCTGCTCGACCGGATCGTTGACCTAGTGCCCGAGGTCCCTCTTCACGCCGCCACGAGCCAATCTCCGAACATGCTCCAGGTGATCGTCTTCGCGCTCTTCCTGGGGGTAGGGTTCCTTCTAGTGCCTGCCTCCAGGGCCGCGCCCGCCCTCGCAGTCTTCGATTCGCTGAACGAGGTGCTGATCCGGGTGGTGGTCCTCGTCATGGGCTTCGCGCCCTGGGGAGTCCTGGCTCTGCTCGCAGACGTGACGGGCTCGGCAGGTCTCGCGGTGCTCGGCGCCCTGGCCGCCTACAGCGGCGTCGTGGTCCTCGCCCTGCTCCTGCACGGGACGATCATCTATGGGCTCGCGGTGAGGCTGCTCGGGAGGTATCCGCTGGGGCGGTTCTTCCGTGGTGCACGGGAGGCGCAGCTCATCGCTTTCTCGACCTCGTCGAGCTCGGCGACCCTGCCCGTGTCCATCCGGGTGGCAGAGGAGTCCCTGGGCGTACGAAGCCGCACCGCTGGCTTCGTGCTGCCCCTCGGCGCCACTATCAACATGGACGGCACGGCCCTGTACCAGGGCGTCGCGGCGGTGTTCATCGCTCAGGTCTTTGGAATGGATCTGGATCTTGGTCAGCAGCTCTCGGTGCTGCTGACCGCGCTCCTGGCCTCGGTGGGCGCGGCTGGGGTGCCCGGTGCGGGGGTTGTAACCCTGGCCATGGTTCTGACCTCCGTAGGCGTCCCAACCGCGGGGATAGCCTTGATTCTCGGCGTGGACCGCCTGCTCGACATGCTCCGCACCACGGTGAACGTGACCGGGGATCTCTCCTGCGCTGTTTTCGTGGACCGACTGGCTGGCGGCGCCGGCGCTGCTCCGGTGGAGCCCCAGGACGTGCAGGAGGGACGGTAGAAGTCATGGCTTCGCTCGAGGAAGGGCGGCTCCCGGGTAACTGCGCAGACGCAGGAGCCTTCGGCGGGTCTGGAAAGGCGCGCAGCGCTGAAGCGAAGGCGCAGATCTGGAGGTTCTCGCGGTTCTGCCTGGTCGGTCTCCTGAGCCTCGCGGTTGATTTCGCCGTGTTCGTCCCTCTCGTCCATCCGGGCCTGCTCGACCCTCGGGTGGCGGCCTTGCTGGCCTATCTGGCTGCATCCCTGGCTGGCTACTTCCTCAACCGGCGCATCACGTTCTCGGACAGGCTCGCGGGCCCGGCGTCGAGAGGAGTGCTCGCCTACATCATGGTTGGATTGGCTGGGGCCGCGATCCGTCTGGCGATCCTGCACCTGCTGATGGTCTTCGCGTTCTGGGACAGCCCCCCCCTGGTCTATCTGGCCTCTGGGCTGGGCGTGTTTGGCGCTACGCTGGCGAGCTACCTGGGGGCGCTCAAGTGGGTCTTTCCCGCCGCTGGGCTTCACGAGGGAACCAAGTGAGCCTGGGCGACCGCACGGCAGTTGGGGTCCTGGTGGCGCTCTTGGGCGTGTCCACCACAGCGGCCGCTCGAGGCACCACAGCAGAGACCTTCGTCATACGCCCCATGTCCTCGGAGGCATTGAGGGAGCTGGTGGCGGTTCCCGCCGGGGAGCTTCCCGAGGGGGTCCAGTTCGATGGCGCTCAGGTGGAGAGGACGTCTATCCTGGTGCGCTTCCGCGCCCCCGACGCGGCTCTTCGCATCCGCCTGGAGCACCCTTCGGCCCAGGCAGTCGAGCTGCGCAGCAGACGCTTCGGTCTTCGCTTCGATGATCCCACGAGCGCCGCTCATCCCCAGGGGCGTCTCTTGCTTCAGGCGCTCGCGCGTCATCTCCGGTCCAGCGAGCCCGATTTCGATTGGGCCGCATCTCGAGGCGCACGCGGCGGCGGCGCTCTTCGAGTCGCAGTCATGAGAGCATTGGTGACCTGGCTGTATTTGGCCTTCGCTCTGGCGGTTCTCTTCCTGGGACCCTGGCTCACCCTGCGAAGGCACAGAGGGGGCGCCGAGACCGCCCGCAGGAAGCCGAGGCTGGATCGATGGGATCTCGCCGCAGCGGGCTTGATACTGCTCTTCGCCGCTTCGGTTGCCGTGCCGCTCGCACAACTCCCTCTTCTGTGCGACGAGGCAAGCAACCTGGAGGGGGACTTCTGGAGTGACTGGTTCTGGAGCCCCGAGACAGCCGCCCACCCGCCTCTTTATCGTTTTCTGATCCACGCAATCGCCACGGCTCCGGAGCCACAGTGGCTCATCCGTGCTCCGTCGCTGTTTTTTGCCATCCTCGCGGTCTGGCTCGTCTTCCGTCTCGCGAAGGAGCGGGCAGGGGGGGCATTCGCCCTGGCGGCAACCACCGCGCTCTGTCTCAGCGGCGACTTCTGGAAGTGGTCATTCGTCCAGAAGAGTCTCACCCTGTGGCTTTGTCTGCTGCTTCTGTCCTACGGGGAGCTCTCGAGGGCCGTGGCAGGGGAGGACCGCCGCTACGCGCGCTTCTCGCTCTTTGCGGCGCTGGCCTGTCTGACCCACTACCTCTCCGCGCTCTATGTCGCGGCCCTCTGCCTCGGCGCCATCTGGAAGCGGCGGGAGGCCTGGAGAGACATAGCCCTCGCTCTTCTCCCCGCGGTGCTGGTGACCGCGCCGCTCATCGTCCCATTCCTCGGCGCGTCGGCCATGAGGGGGGCTCCCTCGGAAGGCGGTTCTCTCGCTCGTCACCTCATGGAGCAGGCCGTGCTCACGACTGGGCTGGGATACCTGGCATTTGCCGCCTTCGCAGCGCTCTGGAACAGGAAGGAAGGCACTGCCGATCCTTTGCTCGTTGCGATGGCCCTAGGGGGCTTCGGAGCCACGCTCCTCATGGGGGTCATCTCTCCCCCTCTGTGGTCGCGATACCTGTTCCCGGTTCTGGGGCTCGGGCTCCTCTGGCTGGTCTCCCGGCTTCGCTTCCGGCCTGATGGATACAGATTCGTCCAGGCTGCCTTCGTGATCATTGGCGTCGCCGGGCTGGCTCGAGGCGGCCTCGACAGCGCTCGCGAGGTGTATGGAAGGGCGCTGGAGCCGAGGCTTCACGGCAGATATCTCGAGCTGGTCTCGGGTCCGGGTGAGGGAGCAGCCCCCAGGGTGGTCATGGTTCACCCGCCCTGCGCAGTGCAGGTGATCGGCCACGAGCTGACAGGGTGTCGCCCCCCGCCGCCCGGCCTCGACGAGCCTCGGAGCCCGCTGCCAGCCTTGCTGCTCGAAGGTCGCTGGTGGGTCGGGCTCGCCGCCGAGACGCCGCCCGGGAAGCTCGAGCGGCTCGTCTCGGACCTTGGCGAGCTCGATGTCCTCTGGGACGATCGCTTTGGACGGATCGAGCGGCGGCCCGCTGGACGCTGGATTCTGGAGCATTGCAGAATCCTCGTGAGGTTGGATTTTCGGGCCGTCGCGCACCCCGGGGCGATCCTGCGCTGCAAGGGGGAGACGCCACCTCCCCTCGACCCGCGGCCAGCTCTGTGGCACTACCGAAGGATGAGGCAGGATTCCGCCCAGACCACTAAACCAACAACTGACGACAGGACCAGGACCGGACCTTGACCCTCCCAGCAGCAGCTTCGCCTCGTCTCGCCTTGGTGCGCATCGCGCCCTGGGGTGAGCTCCCCGTCGCCCACCCTCATGATCTGATGTGGCCCATCCAGATGCTGTATGCAGCCAGCCTGGCCAGGTCGAAGGGCTGGACCACCAGAGTGCTCGACCTGCATGTGGAGCCTCTCACCGAGCCGGAGCTGCCTCGCGCTCTCCTCTCCTTTGGGCCGGAGCTCGTAGTGCTCGACACCACGACGCCGACCATGGGTCTGGCAAGACGTCTGGCTCGAAGCCTGCGCCAGGAGCGACCGGGCCTCCCCATCTGGGCGGTGGGCCAACAAGCCAGCGCCCTGCCCGAGTCCTTCGCCGATGACGAGCTCTTCTCCGGGTGCATCCGAGGCGAGTACGAGCTCGCCTTGATGGACGTGCTGGATGGCAAGGTGACCTCGGTGCGGGGTTCCTCACCGGGCAGCGGTGTCGAGGCCGCAGGGGAGGAGATCCCGATTCACATCACCCCCCTCGAGTCCCTGCCGCGCCTCGAGCCCGAGGGCATCTCGATAGGGGCCTACAGGCTCAGGTCCATGCACGTGCGGAGCCGGGGCCGTCAGCGCTGGGGCTTCCACCTGACCAGCCGGGGGTGCCCCTACAACTGCATCTTCTGCTCCCCAACCCTCAGGCAGAGCCACGGTCGCATCTTCAGGGCCATGCCCGGCGAGGCCTTGGCAGAGGATCTGGCCCGGCTCTCGGAGGCCCACGGGATTACTGCGTTCTACCTCCTCGACGATCTCTTCACCCAGGATCGGGGACGCGTGATGGACCTCTGCGCCGCCAGGCGTCGGAGTGCTAGCCTCGTCCCGTTCTTCATCCAGACGAGGGCCGACCTCCTGGACTCCGAGATGCTCTCCGAGCTTCGTTCGGCGGGATGCGCAGGGGTCAAGATCGGGGTGGAGTCTGGCTCGGACAGGATCCTCGCGGTCCTGCGCAAGGGCGCCACGAGAGACTCTCTGCTGAAGGGGGCAAGGGCGGTGCGGCGGGCCGGGCTCACCCTCACGGCCTGCTATATGCTGGGGAACCCAACCGAGACCCGCGAGGAGATCCGGGAGACCTTCCGCTTGGCCCAAGAGATCGACGCGGACATGATCCAGGTGGCCTTCCACACGCCATACCCGGGTAGTGAGAGCTACCGACGCTACGGCAGCCAGATCCAGGATCCTGCCCGTCTGTCCCACTACGACGGAGATCCCCTCTCGGTCAGCCTCGTGCCGCCGACCCAGCTCCGCTGGGAGCAGCGCCTCTTCTACGCCCGTTACTACGGGTTCCCCTCCGGGATGTGGAGGTACCTGACCCGCCGGGCGCCCTACCGGCTCACCGACCCGGACGAGTGGAGGCTCTGGTGGGAGGTAGTGAGGCTCTGGTTGCGCTGGCCCGGGGGGACGGCTCCATGAGCGTCTCGTCCGAGACGAGCTCCACTGGCCCGATGACGCTCATGTCGCCGGCCGGCTCACCTCGCGCGGCTCGCGCCGCGCTCAGGGCAGGGGCCGACGCCATTTACCTCGGCCTCAGGGACCTGACACACCAGCGGGATCAATGCAGGAACTTCACGTCGAGGGAGCTCGACGAGGTAGTGGAACTGGCGCGGGCCCATGGGCGGCGAACCTACGTGACGTTCAACTCCTCGTACAACGAGGCCGATTATTCAGCCGTCCTGTCCCGAATCGGGGGTCTCGCCGGCAGAGGGGTGACAGGGGTGATCATCTCCGATCTCGGCCTGGTGGCCGAGGTCTGCCGTGCCTACCCGGAGCTGGAGGTCGAGTACAGCGTCCAGGGGCAGTGCGCCAACGAGGATACGGCGAAGCTCCTCGCCGAGCTCGGAGTTCGAAGGCTGGTGCTGGACCGGAACGTGACCATCGCCGAGGCGGCGGCCATCCGCGAGGCCTCGGGGCTGGAGGTGGTGCTCTTCGGCTTCGGCTTCCTCTGCTACTCGCAGGACTCCATCTGTTACCTCGGAGACCACTTCTCGGGGATGCCCTGCAAGGTCCACTGCACCCAGATGGTGAGCTTCGAGCAGGGGATCCCGAGGGCCGGGCCGGGTCGCCACCTGTTCATGAAGTACTACTCGGCGCTCCCGGCGCTGGCTCTGATGGCAGGGGCGGGGATCCATGGCCTCAAGCTGGAGGGGCGGCACCGCTCCTCTTCCTATGTCGCCCGGGTGACCAGAGTCTTCCGAGAGGCCCTGGACGAGGTGGAGAGGTGCCGGCTCGCGGGGGTTGCCTACCGGCCCCGCCCCTCCTGGCAAACGTCCCTGCGTATCGCCGCCCTGGGCTTCGAGGTGACCGAAGGGAGCTTTGCCCCGGGCCGATACTCGCGGCGCACGGACTCGCGCCCTCCCTGGAGCTCGCCGCCCCTCTTTCTGGCCGACACCCTCCTCACCTTCCTGGAGTCGAGGAACATCATGACCTTGCGGCACGAGCTGAGCGCTGCATGGGATCGTCTGCGTCGCCGACCAGGGGGCGAGGCGCCTCCGAGGGGTCGCGGCTTCCAGGGGCTTCCGTGAAGATCATCTATCAGCAGGTCGTGCCCAATCCCGCCAAGGCCAGGGAGGTTGTTGGTCGCCTTGCCCTGCGGAAGCGGGACGGCCTTTGCCTTGCTGGCTTGGTCGAGGGGGTGGCCTCTTGTGTACAGCGCGCCCAGGCGGTGGCCGAGGCCTGGCAGGCCGACGCCGAGGCGCTGGCGCTCGGCCCGTTGCTCGAGGAGGCCGGCGCGGCGCTTTTTCTTCAGCTC
>JAVEWA010000268.1:0-8783 GCA_034004785.1 Polyangia bacterium | reverse complement strand
GCGTAGGGGAAGAGGGCCAGGCGCGAGGGGCGGAGGGACACGACCTTCTCGAGGGTGCCCCGCAGGGTCTCGACTGACTGCGAGGGCAGGCCGAGCATGAGATCGAAGCTCACGGCGTCGAAGCCGCGGCTCCGCAGGTAGCCGAGGTGCCGCGAGACCGTGGCTGGATCCTCCCGCCGCCCCACCTTCTTGAGCACCTCGGGCTCGAAGTCCTGGATGCCGAAGCTGAGGCGGGTGAAGCCGAGGTCCAGCAGAACGCCGAGGTAGGTCTCGTCCACCCGGCCGGGATCCAGCTCGAGGGAACGCTCCGCGCCGGGCTCGGGCGGGAAGGCCCTGTCCAGGGCGGCCACCAGGCCCTGGAGCGCCTCCGCCCCGAGGGTGGAGGGCGAGCCGCCTCCAAAGGCGAGCTGCGCCTGGCGCCTGCCCGGGCCGAGGAGGCCCAGCCAGAGCTCGAGCTCCTGCTTCAGCGCCTCGGCGTAGCTGGCGGGCTCCTCGGGGCAGCCGATGGCCACCGAGTGGCAGCCGCAGTAGAGGCACTTCTGGGGGCAGTAGGGAACATGCAGGTAGATGGAAAGGGCAGGGGGGGCGGCCCCCGCGCTAGTCCCGCGGATGCGCCCGAGGAGCGCCTCGGAGTCGAAGCCCTTGGAGAAGTGCGGCGCGGTGGGGTAGCTCGTGTAGCGAGGGCCGCGCTGGTCGTAGCGCCGCACCAGCTCCGGATCCATCCGGTCCAGGTCTGGCCAGTCGGACATGAGGCTCCCGGGCGCCCTGTGGGGCGCTGCGTGGCGTCCGCGTGCAGTTATACAGCGATCCAGAGCGCTTGCAAGGCAGGGAGGGCCTTAGAGCGCAAGGACACAGGGTTGGCGAGTTGGATCGCTCCTCTTCTCGGGAGGCGCGTCCAGAGATCCCCTGTGCGATCCCCTGTGCGATCTCCCCTTCCTGCTTTGTGTTCGCCCTGGCCCGCCAGGCGTTGTAAGGTGTGCCCTTTCAAGGAACCAGGAGTGGCTCCATGCGCGTCCAGGACATCATCGCAACGAAGCGTGACGGCGGTCGGCTTTCGAAGGAGCAGATCCGCGCCTTCATCCAGGGCTACACAGGGGGCAGCATCCCCGACTACCAGGCCGCCGCCCTGCTCATGGCCATCCTCTGGCGGGGAATGGAGCCGGAGGAGCTCTCGGCTTGGACCGACGCCATGCTCCACTCCGGGATCGTCGTGGATCTCTCGGACCTCCCAGGCGTCAAGGTGGACAAGCACTCCACTGGCGGGGTGGGGGACAAGATCTCCCTGTGCCTCGCCCCGGCGGTGGCAGCCTGCGGCGTCCCGGTGCCCATGATCTCGGGCCGCGGCCTCGGTCACACCGGCGGCACTCTCGACAAGCTGGAGGCCATCCCGGGCTTTGCGGTGAACCAGCCCGTCGAGCGCTTCCGAGAGCTCCTCGTCGAGCACGGCTTCGCCCTCATCGGGCAGACCGCGGACATCGTGCCAGCCGACCGCAAGCTCTACGCCTTGAGGGACGTGACCGCCACAGTGCCCTCCATCCCTCTCATAGCCAGCTCCATCATGAGCAAGAAGCTCGCCGAGGGCATGGACGCCCTGGTGCTGGACGTGAAGGTGGGCGCAGGGGCCTTCATGCGCACGGTGGAGGACGCCCGCGCCCTCGCGAGAACCCTCATCGGCATCGGCCTCGGCGCGGGCAAGCAGGTGACCGCCGTGCTCACCCGCATGGAGGAGCCCCTCGGCAACGCCGTGGGCAACGCTAACGAGACCATCGAGTCAATCGAGGTGCTCAAGGGCCGCGGCCCCGCCGACGTGACGGCCCTCACCTACGCCCTCGGCTCCGAGATGCTGGTGCTGGGCGGAAAGGCGGCCACCGTCGAGGAGGCCCGGACCCTGCTCGGCCAGGCCATCGTCTCTGGCCGCGCCCTCGCCGCCATGAAGGGCCTCGTCAGGGCCCAGGGCGGGGATCCCGAGGCCCTCGAGGACTACGGCCGCTTCCCCGCCGCCCGCTCGAGCGCTGACGTAACCGCCCCTTGCGCCGGCGTGGTGCAGAGCATAGACGCCGCGGAGGTGGGCATCGCTGGGATGCTCCTCGGGGCGGGCCGCCGCGTGGCGGCCGATCCGGTGGACCACGGCGTGGGAGTGACCGTGCACCGCCACGTGGGGGACCAGGTGGCGGCGGGCGAGCCCCTGGCGACCCTCCTCTATAACGACCCCGCCCACCTGGACGAGGCCCGCCGCCGTCTGGCCGCGGCCTATCGCCTTTGCGACGATCCCGTGGAGAGCGAGCCCCTGGTCATCGAGGTGCTCCGGGGCAAGTCCCCCGCCTGAGATACTCAGATCTGGCCGTGGCTCGAATCGATGTGCTCTGCGAGCTGCGCAGCTTCTCTCTAGCGATCCCCTGGCTTGCTCGCGTCCCGTGATGGCCCCGCGTCTTTTGATGGGCCCGCATTCTGTGATGGGCCCGCGTCCTGCCCTGTCGCTCCATCGCGGGGCTCGGTCCGGGGGCCCGCCTCGGGCCTGGCCTCCGTTGCTGGCCTCTCGGGGCGGGACCTGACGCTCAGGTACAGGGCGCCGCCTCCGATGATCGTGGCGGTGGCGGCCGCGGCCAGGGCCGCGCGGCCCGGGCGGATGCCCTTGATGAGTGGGGGCATATCGGGCTGGATGCCCCGCACCGGCGAGGGCTGGTCCGGCCGGATCCCCAGGCAGGGCGGCACCGGCTGGTCTGGCCGGATCCCCTGACAGGCGAGGCGTTCCGGGAGGCCCCCGGCGGGATCGAGCGGCGCAAGCCCGGGAGGCGGCGGGGCGGGGGCTGTCGCCGCCACGGCTGCGGCGCGGCGCCCGAGGGCGTCGAGGAGGGGCCCGACCTGCTCCGGCCCGAGCGCCAGGAGGAGCGCCTCCTCCGCCGGGGAGGGGCAGAGGCCGAGGGACCGCACAGCCTCGAGGGGGCTCTTCCGAAAGGCCTCCCCAAAGGCCGAGTCCGTCGCTGCGACCTGGAGCGCCTGCTCGAGGGCAGCGCCGAGCGGAGTATGCGGGGCCGAGGACATTCCTCATCATAGCCTAGACGAGAGCCTTCGCACAGTAGAGCCCGTCCAAGTGGCGTCCCGTCGAGGCTCTGCCGAGGCCTGACGGGACCACGGGTGCTCGCACGAGTCAGAGCGCGAAGACGATGATGACCGACAGGAGCGCGCCCAAGGCCAGGCCCCCAAACATCGATATGAGCACGTTCGCGACCAGGTTTGGCTCGCTGACCTCCACCTTCTGGATGCTCGACAGGTTGAACTTGGTCGCTGCTCTGTTCGAGCTCTGGATCGTGAGGACCTCCCCTTGCAGGGTGGCCACGATGGGGTGCTTGAAGGTGAGGACCTCGCCCTCGGAGGTGACGCGGACGTCGGGCTTGCCCTTGATCTCCACGAGGGTGCCGTCAGGCCGCTCCAGCCTGGCCACGCTCACCGCCACGGCGTGCCCCCGGTGGGGCCCGGAGGCCACTTGCCCCACCGTCATGTTGCCCACCTTGGGCACCTCGCTCGGCTTGACGCTGACCCAGGTGACGCAGCCCGCCAGCGCAGCGGCGCATATCACAAGTGCAGTCCCCAAGAATCTCATGCTCGGCTCCCTTCCATTTTTCAATCAACGCTCCCCGAAGGCTAATTCCCCGGCGCTTCTCGAGTCAAGCCACAATGGAGGCAAGACGAGGGTTGTCCGGTCAAGGAGCCACCGACTGGCGCCGGCTGTGCAATCGTCAGGCGGGCAGAGCTGGTGTTTCGAGGGACGCGCGGGACTGGCCTCTCCACGTGGGGCTTTCGCGTTGGAGACATGCTCGCGGCCCCTTTGATCGTTGTGCTTCGTGGTTCGCCCGGCCGGGAGTTGAACGGCGGGCGGAGTTGCGCTAGGCAGAAGGTCGAGCTCGCAGGCTGCCAGGGCCCCCTGGTGGCCGCCCAGAGCCCGGGTTGTTCGGAGGTGCAGGATGCCAATCTACGAGTTCGCCTGTCCCGACTGCCGCACGATCTTCTCCTTCCTCGGCAAGATCTCGGATCGGAACCGGAAGCCCGCCTGCCCGAGGTGCGGCAAGCGGGGCCTCGGCCGGGTGCCCTCGGTGTTCGCCATCTCGTCGGGAGGGTCAGGGTCGAGGGGCCTTGGCGGCGAGGAGCCGGGAGGGGCCGGGATGGGAGACGAGCCGGGCGGGGGGCCCTTCGGGGGTCCTGGCGGGGGGCCCGGCGAGGGAGGGGATCCGCTGGACAGGCTCTCGCCGGCCCAGCAGGCCCGCATGGAGCGCGAGCTCGGGCGCCTGATGAGCCAGGCAGAGCACCTGGACGAGAACAACCCGAGGGAGATGGGGGCCTTCATGCGCCGGATGACCGAGGTGGCCGGGCTGCCCAAGGACGCCGCCATGGAGGAGGCGATCCGCCGCATGGAGGCGGGCGAGGATCCCGAGCGCGTGGAGGAGGAGCTGGGGGACGTCTTCGGAGGTGGCAGCGACGAGGGCGAGGACGGAGGCAACGGGGGAGGCTACGGAGGCTTCAGCCGGGACGGGGGAATGTACGACTTCTGATCCGCCCGGGCGGGGGCTTCTTCCTTGACCCCCCGTCAGATCCGCTGCTACTGACGGGCACATGACCGTCAAGCTCCGCTTTCCCGCCACGGTGAACGAGGTCGCGATCCTCTGCGCCTTCTACGGGGCGATCCTCATCGTGTCGGTGAAGCTCGGCTATGCCCTCGGCCTCGCCCTGCTGGGAGTCGGCCTGGCGGTGAACCATCGCGTCATGGGGCGGCTCCTCAAGACCTACCTGTGGGATCAGTGGCGGCTCCTGAACGCCGAGACCATGGAGCGGCGCTACCTCGGGCCCGAGACGGGGGGCAGGGGCGGCCAGGGAGCCTCGCCCGATGCGGATGCCGCGTCTGGCGGCGCCGAGGCGGGGGAGGGGGCGGCTCCTGGGAAGGCTGGCGTGGCTGGGAAGGCTGGCGTGGCTGGGAAGGCTGGCGTGGCTGGCAAGAAGCCGGCCAGGAAGAAGAAGAAGGGCGAGGGCCCTCGGGAGGGCCGGGGGGCGCTGCCGGCGGACGTGGCGCCGGGCTGGAGGCTCGACTGGCGGCCCCTGGTGATCCTCTGCTTCGCGGCGGTGGTGCTCACCATGCTCGAGTACTTCGGCGCGCGAAAGACCTACTCCGAGATCTTTCCCAAGTTCTTCCCCTACCAGGAGGGCATCGGCTTTCGGGAGCTGGGCGTGTCGGTCTTCGGCGAGAAGTACCAGAGGCTCGGAGAGTACGTCTATTGGGTGGGGTTCCGCGTGGGGGCCTTCTTCGTGGCGCCGGCCCTGCTCATCCTGGCTCTCCCGGGGGAGCGCCTCAGCGACTACGGCCTCTCCACCCGGGGCTTCTTCAAGCACCTCTGGATCTACGGGGCGCTCTTCGCCATCGTGCTGCCCGCGGTCATCGCGGTCTCCTTCACCGACTCCTTTGCCAACCACTACCCCTTCTACAAGCCATGGAACAGCTCCTCCTTCCCGCGCGAGCTCTTCCTGCACGACTTCATCCTCTGGGAGCTCATGTACGCCATGCAGTTCTTCTCGCTGGAGTTCTTCTTCCGCGGGTTCCTGCTCCAGTCGCTCAAGCGCTCCCTCGGCGCCTACTCGATCTTCGTGATGGCGCTGCCCTACTGCATGATCCACTTCGGCAAGCCCATGCCCGAGACCCTGGGGGCGGTGGCCGCGGGGATCGTGCTCGGCACCCTGGCTCTTCGCACGGGGAGCATCTGGGCGGGCGTCATGATCCACGTCAGCGTGGCCTGGTCCATGGACATCCTGGCCCTCGTGCAGACCGGGCGCTTCCCCAAGGTCTGGTGATGGCGAAGGCTGGCCGGCCTCCTGGCCTCGCTGTGGTAGCATCCAGAGGGTGAGAGAGGAGCCGGTGCCATGAGCCGTGGGCAGGCAAAGCGCTTTGCCCCACCAAGCTGGCCGGGCGGCGGCTTGGGCGCTGGGCTGCCCCTGCGCAGGGCCGGGGCCCTCCTGAAGCTGGGCTACCGCTGCAACTGCGGCTGCGTGTTCTGCCACTCGTCGCCGCACCGCGGCCTGGATCTCGGCACGGCCGAGGCCAAGGCGCGGATCGCCCTCGCGGCCGCCTCGGGCGTGGAGCGGGTGGTGCTCTCGGGCGGCGAGCCCACCCTGCGCCCCGACATCGTAGAGCTGATCGGGGAGATCTCGGCCCTCGGGCTCCTCCCTGGGATGGTGTCGAACGGCCGGATGCTGGCCTACCGGGGGCTGAGGGAGGCCCTCGGGCAGGCCGGGCTCGGCCAGCTCTACCTGTCGCTCCACAGCCACAGGGCCGAGACCCACGACGCGCTCGTTCGGGCCGAGGCTCATGGGCAGACTGTCAGGGCGGCCCGCTGGGCCGCGGCCCAGGGTGAGCTCGACCTGATCGTGAACGCGGTGGTGACCCGCTGGAACCTGGGGGACCTTCAGGGCCTCGGGCGGCTCGTAATGAGGATCGCCCGCGAGGGAGGGCGGCGAGGGCCCGGGCGGAGTAGCGTGAAGCTCAAGCTCTCCTTCGTGGAGCCAGAGGGCGAGGCCCTTGGGCGCTTCGAGTCCCTGGTGCCGACCTACACCGAGGCAGCCGCGGCCCTCGCGCGCCTCTTTGAGGAGCTTTCAGGGCCCGCGGCCGAGAGCGGCGTGGACCTGCGAGTGGATGGCTTCCCGCCCTGCCTCTTTCCAGGAGCTCGGGAGCGCACCTCGGACCTCTTCTCCGAGGGCTTCGCCTATCTCGCGGAGGCCTTCGAGGATCGTCTCCACCCCATTGACGACCTGGCCAAGGCGAGGGGACGTCCCTGCCGCGGCTGCTCCGAGGACGGGTGCCCGGGGATCTTCCGGACCTATCTCGAGCGGCGCGGGGACGGAGAGCTCGCTCCGGTGCTTGGGCCCCGGGGCAGCTCGGTGGACTTCGAGCTCCTCGGGGAGGCCGGGCCGCTCCGGCCGCGTCGCTGCCCTTGCCTGACCCGCCGCTGGCCCCACCCCGATCTCCGGCGGGAGCTGCTCCTGCTCGCCGGAGGAAGGGCGCAGCTCTGCCGCTCCTCGGCCACGGATTTCACCGAGGCGGAGCTAGGCAGGATCCTGCGCTTGTGGGGGCAGGCCTATCGGGCCCGGGATCCACTCGGCCAGGCCGAGGACTTTGGCACCGCTCTCGAGAAGCTGCGGCTCGCCGCGGCCTGCGAGGGCTGCCCCCACCGGGGCGCCTGCGGAGGCATCTGGGTGCCCGAGAGGCGGGACGTCATGGCCGAAGGGGAGCGGGCCCTTGGTGAGTGGCTCCGGGGCCTTGGGGGGCGCGTGCTGGATATCGGGTGCGGCCTGGCGGCCTACCTCCTGCCCCTCGGCGCCGCGGTGGCCGAGGGACGCCTGGAGCTATACCTGCTGGATCCCGACCCAGGGGCGGCGCAGGCGCTTGCGCGGGCGGGGGTGCCGCACCAGTTTCTCCAGTGCGGCGCCGAGGAGCTTCCCATCGGCGCGGGCCCGTTCGACCAGGTGATCGCCCTGAGGTCATACAGCCACTTCGAGGATCTGGACCGGGCCCTCGGCGCCATCGCCAGGGAGCTCGAGCCTGGAGGCAGATTCACCCTGGTGGGAGACAGCCCCATCGCCCTCGTCCGCCAAAGGGCCGCCGCCCAAAGGGACAGGCAGCGCGAGGACCTGGCGCTCGAGCACTTCCGGAACCACGGCCCCCTCGAAGCCTGGGACCTCATCAAGGACCACCCCTTCGATCTCCTCCGGATCGAGGGCCCCGACCCGAGGGGCACGAACCTCTGGTGGCTCGAGCTGGTGCGTCGTCCGTAGGTCGCGCCTGGCTGGTGCGTCGTTCGCAGGTCGCGCCTGGCTGGTGCGTCGTTCGCAGGTCGCGCCTGGCTGGTGCGTCGTCCGCAGGTCGCGTCTGGCTGGTGCGTCGTCCGCAGGTCGCTCCCGGGCCCGGTCTGGGGGGCCGGAAAAACACCCATTTTAAAACTAGGCATTAACGACAATCTTTTACACTTGTTGACACTCCCGGATCTTGAACTGTGGCATCCATTTGGGCGCATTGCGTCGCCGGGCTCCCAGACCCTGAGGCCGCTCCCCAGAGGGGGGGCGCCGGCGCGCGAGAACAGACGGAGATAGCAAGCGATGCTGACCGAGCTTTTGATCCTTGGGGGCTATGGGCTCATCCTGGTGCTCCTCGCCATCTTCGGGTTCCACCGGAGCCTCCTCGTATACCTCTACTTCAAGCACAAGAAGAACGTGCCCGTGCCGAGAGCGCGCTTCTCGCCCTCCGAGCTGCCGAGGGTCACCATACAGCTCCCCATGTTCAACGAGATGTACGTGGGCGAGCGGCTCCTCGACGCGGTGAGCCGCATCGAGTATCCGAGAGACAGGCTGGACATCCAGGTGCTGGACGACTCCACCGACGAGACCCAGGAGCTCATCTCGGGCAAGGTCGAGGAGCTCGCTCGCCAGGGCCTCGACATCGCCTACATCCATCGCACGGATCGCTCCGGGTTCAAGGCCGGGGCGCTGGAGAACGGCCTTCGCACCGCAAAGGGCGAGCTGGTGATGGTGTTCGACGCCGACTTCATCCCCCAGCCCCAGGTGCTCATGCAGATGGTGGATCACTTCACCGATCCCGAGGTGGGCATGGTGCAGGCCCGCTGGGGCCACCTGAACTACGACCACTCCGCCCTCACGCGGGTCCAGACCCAGATGCTGGACGGGCACTTCATCATGGAGCACACGGGGCGGAACCGCTCCGGCCGCTTCTTCAACTTCAACGGCACCGC
>JAVEWA010000267.1:0-8812 GCA_034004785.1 Polyangia bacterium | reverse complement strand
AGCTCGGCCTCAGGGAGCCCGGGCTCTCATGGCGCCTCGGCGAGAACATCGCGGTAAGCCCCAAGGAGACCATCTACTCGTCGGAGCTCTGGCGGGTCTATCACTTCCTGCCCCCTGCTTCCGCCTCCGAGGCGGAATTGAGGGACTCCAGACACCGCCGACCCTTCCTGATGTTCTACTCCTGGATAAACGCCTACTGGATCCTGGACCTCACCCCGCAGATGTCCATGCTGGGCGCGCTGCGGGATGCAGGACTGGATGTATATGTGACCGACTGGCAACGGCCCGAGACCGAGGCGGGACTGGCTGCGGACCTCGATAGCTACCTCGGTGAGTGCATCGCCGCGGCCGAGGCCGTGCGGCGCCACAGCGGCCAAGACGAGCTGGTCATGGGCGGCTACTGCATTGGCGGCGTGCTCGCAGACATCCTCGTCGCCCTGGACCCGGATCGCATCGCCGCCCTCGTGAACCTCACGACCGGGATAGACACCTACGCCGGCGAAGACGGCGCTGGGCCCTTCGGCGCCTTCACCAGCTACGAGATCGCCGGGCTAGACGAGTTCGCTGCGAGGCATGGCGGCCTCCTGCCCCAAAAAGAGTTCGGCGAGTTCTTCGACCACGTCAAACCCGAGAAGGCCGTGGCCGAGTTCATGGAGCGTTACGTCCAGGGGGTCGAGGCCCCGGACGATCCCATCTCCTACTGGAACCGCCGGTCAGCCCGGCCGGCCTATCCAGTTCACCTGGAGTTTCTGCGGCGGATCTACAACGACAACGAGCTGGCGGACGGTCCCCCGGACGGCTCGCCCCACCCGCGCTACACTGGAAGGCCCGTGGATCTCAAGCGCATCAAGGTGCCCCTCCAGGTGATCTGCGGCCGCTTCGACCACATCGTCCCGTTGCCAGTGGCGCTCAGAACATGTCATCTCGTTGGCACTCCGCCCGAGGATCAGGAGGTTCTCGTCGTGAACGGAGGCCACGTGCGAGCCATCGTCAACAAGGACCTCTACCCAAAGATCGCCGCCTTCGTGACCAGCCACGCAGGTCCGAGAGACAGGTAGCAGCCCCGCCTCCCAACCCCACTGTGGCTCTTTACGAGGTGCGCAAATAGTCCTCGGTTGCGACGCCCCCACACCTGCGACGTACCGCCTCAATGAAACGATGAGCTAGGGCTGCCCAGGCTGCTTGGCGGGCCGCGGCGCTACCCTGGATGGCGAGCTACCCGGAGACGCGGGACCAGCGCCGCGCCTCCTGTCGGCCGGCCGACCCTGCCGGGCCGGCTTTGCCCCGCGCCGGGTCTTTCCGTCCCTCGATGCCCTGGCCCACTCCCTGGTGCGCTGCTTCCATGCGCGGGACTTCACTACGAGGTCAGGAGGAAAGACCTCTGGCGCCGTGAAGAGCGGCTCAGTTGAGCCCTCCAGCACCGCGTACGCAAAGGCCGAGCCAAGCACCCGCTTAACGTAGTGGCGGGTCTCCCGGAATGGGATCTCCTCGACGAAGCGATCCACGGGGAGGTGTCCACGCTCCTGCATCCAGGAGAACACCTTGGTCTCGCCAGCGTTGTAGGCGGCCACGGCCAGCACGAGCTGCCCGTGGAAGAGCCGCAGGAGCCATCCCAGGTATTTGGCGCCGATGGGCACGTTTCGATGGGGATCCTTGAGGGCCGCCCGGTTTATGGGGCCCCTGGGCCCAGCTCGGAACCTCCGGGCGGTCTCCTCGAGGAGCTGCATCAGGCCCACCGCGCCGGCGTGCGACACCAGGCCAGGGTTGAAGGCGCTCTCCTCCCGCATGAGACCGAACACGAGGGCCGAGGGGAGCCGATTCGCCGAGGCGTGCTGCTTGACTAGTGATGCGTAGGCCTCGGGGAAGCCGACCCGCCATTTGGCTCTGTCCACCCCGACGGGAGGACGCACCTCGTGATCCCTGAGGGCGTGGCGCACGATCCAGTGGGATCTCTGCTGGAGCCCAGCCCTGTCGTAGAGCACCGCGGCGGCCCAGAGCGCCTCCGCTGCCTCCTTGCCCATAGCCGATCCCTTGGTCTCCAATGGAAGCGCTCCGCCCTGAGGGCTCACCTCGCCAACCGAGCGCACCGGAGAGCTGATCCCCAGGTTGCCGAGCTCCTCCGCGGCGAGCTCGCCCAGCCCCATCCGGGCGAGCTCCACCGCGCGGACGAACCCAGGCTTGGAAAAGACCGGTGCCGGCCCGAACTGCCAGGAGGGAGGCGCCTGGGACCTGCGCCAAGCCACGAGTATGGTCCTCGCCGTCTCCGGAGCGCGCTCGGACAGCCTGTTCAGGGCGAGGAGGGAATAGAAGCTCATGGGGCGCTTCTCGGCCAGCTCCACCCAGGCCTTCACCGCCTCGTCGGGCCGCCCGAGGCGGGCGAGCACCTGACCCCGCCAATAGGAGGCCCGGCCGGCGTCCTCCTCGCGATCCGGCTCGCCGGGCAGAGCCTCCGCCTGCGCGAGCAACCCCAGAGCCTCCTTGAATGCGCCCCGCTGCACCGCCGCGAAGGCGAGGCGCCACAGCGCGGCGTGGCTCATGTCCCCCTTGGGGTAGCGCACCGGAAGGGATCGAAGCAGCCTCTCCGCCTCCCGCTCCTTGCCCTGCTTCGCCATCAGCCCGGCGAGCTGGTAACGGGCGTCATCGGCGTACGAGTGGCCAGGGTGCCGCGCCTCCATCTGACGAAAGAGTGCAGCAGCCTCCCGGACTCTCCCAAGAGCCGCGTGGGTGCGCGCCAGGCTGTAGGTCGCCTTCATCCAGAGATCCGAGTTAGCCGGACCCACACAGTGCCGGCGTGCGATGGCGAGGGTGGCGAGCGCCTTCTGCCTGGCGGCCTTCTTGCGGGACTGACGCCGGCCAAGAGCCGTGGCAGCCTGGCAGAGGTCGAGCTTCGGACAGCCTCCGAGCTTCCCGGCCGTTTGGAGCGAGGCCGCAGCCTGACCAAGCCTCCCCATTTTAAGCAGAGCCTCTGTCCGCCTTAGCTCGTCGGCACAGCTCGACCTCGACAGGATGGCGCGTTGCCTGGGATCTCCAAGAGACGCGAGCGCACCTGGCAGGAGCGCCTCGGCCCGCCTGCCCCAGGGGGAGCCTGGGCTCTCCAGGCTCACCCTGCGAAGGAGCTCCACCACTCGGCGAGCCACCGCAGGCTCCTTGGGCCTCATGGCGCTCAGGCACTCGGCCAGCCGCAGCCGCGCCTCCTGGGTACCGGACCGCCCACCATGATCCTTCAAGAAGGTCTCGTAGGCCTGCGCCGCCTCCGCCCACCTGGCCCGAGCCCGGTGGAGATCCCCGGTGAGCAGGATGGCCCTGGGCCTGGCAGAGTCCGAGAGGGAGATCCTCGACGCAAGGCTCAGGGCCCGCTCGTGAAGGCCCAGGTGGTAGTAGCTGCGCGCGGCGAAATACGCGGCCAGGCCGCCCAGCGGGCCCAGGCTGCCGGTCAACCCTTCGAAGAGCGGCGCTGCCTCGGCGTGGCGATCCTGGCGATGCATCAGGTAGGCCATCACGAAGAGCAGCCTCTCGGGATGGGGGGCCTGCTGCGCCAGGGCTGCATCGGCGGCCGCGAGAGCTCCACGCTCGTCGCCCATCTTGAGGCGCTCGGCCAGGGGCGCCGACGTGAGATGCTGGAAGAAGGGAGTCGCTCGGTCCGGGTAGAATATGCCGCCCTGCACTGGCGAAGATTGCGGCGAGGGCTGCCCGGGAGCGCGGGCCGACCCGAGGGGCAGCGGACGATCCGGGGCCCTTCTCGCCAGGCTCCCCTGGGCAAGCGCCAGGGTGGCGGGCGATGCCTCAGCCATGGGGATGTGGGCGCGCATGCCCGGCGGCTCGCCCAGGGCCAAGCCGGCAAAGGTGACCAGGGCGCTCGCCAGGCCGATGGGTAACAAGATGCGTCTGGACAATGGGCCTCCAGGGAGGTCTACCCGGGCCGATGGGGAGAAATTCCTCCTTGTGTCAGATTTATCAGCCAGCGGGAGCGGGGGCAAATTTGCGAGGGATTTCTGAGCCCATAGCGCGAGCCGTGCCTACCCCTTCAGCACCGCCGCCGGCTCGAGACGGGCCACCCGAGTGGCCAGGCCGGCCCCCACGACAACCTCCACCACCTCCGAGACGTCACGGTAGGCCTCGGGCATCTCCTCCATCAAGGTGGCGCGGCGGGCGGCTCTCACGACGACGCCTCGGGCTTCCAGCTCGGAGATCACCTGTCTGCCCCGAGCCGCCCTGAGGGCCCCTTGCCTGCTGAGCAGGCGCCCCGCGCCGTGGCAGGCGGAAAAGAACGTCTCCGCCGCCCCTGGCCTCCCAGCGAGCACATAGCTCGCCCGGCCCATGTCGCCGGGCACGAGCACTGGCTGGCCAGAACGGAGGTAACAGTCGGGGAGCCTGGGATCCCCAGGAGGGAGGGCGCGGGTAGCGCCCTTCCTGTGAACGCAGAGCTGCCTCGGACGCCCTTCCCACACGTGCTCCTCCAGCTTGGCTATGTTGTGGCACACGTCATAGACGAGCTCCATGGAGAGATCTCTCGGCCCGAGGCGGAGGGTCTCCTCCAGGGCTTCGCGAACGGCGTTTCCAATCACCTGGCGATTGGCAAAGGCGAAGTTGGCGGCCGCGGCCATGGCGCCCATGTAGCGCCTCCCCTCCTCGCTTCGAACCGGCGCACAGACGAGCTGGCGGTCTGGCAACCGGATCCGGTGCCTTCCAGCAGCCTGCGCGAGAGCTCGGATGGACTCGTCACACACCTGGTGGCCCAAGCCCCGGGAGCCGGAGTGGATGAGCACTGTCATCTCCCCTTTGACGAGGCCAAAATCGGCGCCGAGATCATCGTCGAATATCTCGACGACCTGGCCTATCTCGACGAAGTGGTTGCCCGAGCCCAGGGTGCCGAGCTGGCCGCGCCCGCGAGCCAGCGCGCGAGCGCTCACCAGGGATGGATCGGCCTTCAGACATCCTCCGTCCTCGATCCGCTCAAGCTCACCCTGGTCGCCAGACCCTTTCCTCACGGCCCAGGCCGCTCCCTCCTCCAGCACCCGCTGGAGCTCACGGTCCCCGAGGCCCCTCGGGCCCTGGCCCGCCCCCACTCCAGCTGGAACACGCCGCGCGATGGAGTCCAGCACCTCTCCCAGGTGCTGGCGTACCTCGCCGAGGGGCACGCCCGTCCGATAGAGTCTCACCCCGCAGTTGATGTCATAGCCAACGCCGCCAGGGGATACGACTCCCTCCTCGGCGTCAAAGGCAGCCACGCCGCCGATCGGGAAGCCATAGCCGAGGTGCAGGTCCGGAAGCCCGAGAGCCGGACCCACAATGCCCGGAAGGCTTGCCACGTTGGCCACCTGGACCAGGCTGCCGTCCTCAAGGCCGGCCCGGCCCGAGGCCAGGCTCGCATAAACCAGCCCATCGGTCAGCATGTCGCCAGTGCGGGGTAGCCGGATCCGAAATCCGTCAACTCGCTCTGTCGAGATCTTGCCCATGCCCTACGAGGGTAGCCCAGTCCGACTGCCCAGTCACGCCCGTGGCGAGAAATGCACCAGAGGCTATACTCGGGATTCGAATGGAGGAGAGCCGATGACCTCTCGTCATGGAGCGAGATCAACTGGCCCGCAAGCGGTCGCCTCAACGAGGAAATCCCACGCGCCCCACCAGACCGAGCTGCTGGCTATTGCCCTGTTTTTCTCGATTGTTGACGGCACATCGGCCGCGCCACAGGGCCGGGTCATGGGGACACCGGGTGGCCCGGCAACCAAGGTCCCGGCTGCGCACAGCCAGGCGCTCAAGAAGAACCTCGCCGAGCGCTCCCGCAGCTTCAGAAGATGCCACGAGCTGGCGATCGCCGAGGACCTCCGGGCGGGTGGGAGCATGAAGCTCGAGCTCCTGGTCGCCCCTGCGGGCGTGGTGCTAGAGACCAGGGTCATCTACTCCGAGCCTGGAAACGAGCTCCTCGCAAAATGCCTCGTCAGGGCGAGCCGAGGCTTCATGTTCCCTGCCTCGGACACCGAGCACAGGCTCCCCCTTGCGCTGCGATTTGCGAGACCCTCCCTGAAGCTGACCGTGCGCCTGGACGACGTGCCTCCAAGGGCGACGGGCGAGCAAGGCGTCTCCATGAAGGCGCTCCTCGGGCCGCACAACGTCACTGGTGACAGGCTGGGCCTGATCGTGGCCAGGCTGGAGAAGGGGAGCTCCCTCGGCCTTGGGATGCTGAACGCCCCCGTGGGGGTACATGTCCTTCAAGGCTCAATGAAATTGGAGACGGGCGCGAGGGGCCAGGCATCGCTCTCCCTCGGGCAGGGTGATGGCGCATGCCTCGCACAGGCAGGACCCTCGGCGCGGCTCCTGAATCTGGCGCAAGGACGTTCGGCCGCGCTCCTCTTCGTCACCCCAGGAGCCCTCGCAAATAGTTGGCCAAAGACAGACCCCAAGGCCCCGAGGCCAGCTGGCAGACGACCCAGGGCCGCCCCTGTCCTCGTGCGAGCTCCGCCGAGGGCAGTCACCTCGGACCTGAGCCTCGGGCCTTCCATGCTGCCTGCCCCGCACATCCTGGAGGTAGCCCCGGGCGAGCGCGTCCTCGTCAACCCCAGGGCAGCGGACCAGCACCACGCGCTCCTCGTCACAGACGGGATGTTCCAGCTCACCATCGGAGGAGAGCAGCTCCGACTCGAGGTAGGCATGGCCATGTACCTGCCGGGGAAGATAGCGGCGGAGGCCGTGGCGCTCCATGGGAGGAAGGCCAGCCTGGTGCTTATGCCCTGGCCCGGTGCCGGAGCCTGGAGCCCGAGATCGGTTCATCCCCTCCTGCGCTTCACGAGGGCCAAAGACCCGAGGCCCCGATCGCCCTAGCGGAGCATGAGCCGCCCCCTGGGGGGCCGCTTCGCCCTCCCCTCACGCCTTTGTGGGTGGCTAGGACAGAAACAACCAGGATCTACTTTACAGGGGCCAGGCCAGCAATCAAGATGAGATGAGGATTTCTCCGCCCGGGTAGAGAGGCTCCATGGTCCGAAAAGCTTTGAGAAGAACGTACGGAACAATCGGCCTGGCGGTTTGCGTCTTGACCTCGCAGGGCTGCGTCGAAACGGCGCAAAGCGGCGATCCCTCGGAGAGCGTCATGGGGGCCGCTCGGGCGTCCTCAAATGATCATGGCGCCTCCTCTTCCTTTGCGGCCAAGAGATCTGACCGAGTGATGGCTACGGGCTCTCCCCTTCACTCCGCTGGCAGGCGGGAGCACCACCTGCCCTGGGGGACCTGCGTCACGGTCACTCCGCCCCCTCCCGCCTGGGCCTTTCGGGAGGACGGCTCGCTCAGGCCGCCATCGGAGATCCGCAGACACAAGGACGGCGTCGAACAGATCCTGTACCTCAACATCGACGGGGCCCACGTCACGCCGGGCAGCGACAACCCCGAGCAGAACCAGTCCCATATCCCTAATAGCGCCGTTGACATCCCCGCCTTTGACGACGCTCCCTTCCGAAACAACGCGCTCACGTCGAGAGATCATGTGGTATATGCGCTCTCCCAGTGGGTGACCTACTTCTACGCCCCGATAAGCGTCAAGGTCACAACGCGCCGTCCCGCCCCTGGCACTCCCTACACCATGATGCTAATCGGAGGCAGTCCACAGCTCATCGGGGAGTCCACTGGAGTGCTCGGCATCGCCCCCTTCGACTGCTACAAGGACCCGAGCAACGTTGCCTTCGTCTTCTCCGAGGACCACGGCAGCAGCCTCGAGATGCTGGTCCTCACCATCGTGCACGAGGCCGGTCACACCTTCGGCCTCGCGCACATCGATCAGCAGGGTACGATAATGTACCCCATGAACCCGGGGCACGACGCCTACTGGGGCAGCGGACAGACCACCGACTCCTACGCTTGCGACGACACCCAGAGCCAAAACGACCTCGAAATGCTCGAGTTCATGCTCGGAGGCAGGTCCGATCTGCTTCCCCCATGGGTGGAGATCCAGACCCCTGGCCAGGGGGCGGTCGTACCCTCCAGCCTGGATGCCCGGGTGCACGGAACCGACAACGTTGTCCTCTACAGCGTAGAGCTCTTCCTGGACGGGGCTTCCATCGGCACCCAGACCCTCCCCTCGTTCGACTTCCGTCTTCAGAGCCTGGCGGACGGACCCCACTCCCTGTGGGCGGTGGGCGAGGACGCCCACGGGAACAGGGGCACCTCGGCGGCCATCACCGTGCTCGTGGAGGCCAACTGCTCTTCCCTCGGGACCTGCGCCGAGGGCCTCGGCGCGGTAGGAGACCCCTGCGGCAGGCCGGGCGACTGCATGGGGGCCGTCTGCGCGCAGACCCTGGAGGGCGCGTCGGTATGCGCGAAGCCTTGCAGCGGGACGGATCCATGCCCTCTGGGCACCTTCTGCGTGGCCGAGGCCCCCACCGATGGCCTTACTGACCCGCCGGCCTGGTGTGCGGTGGGCAGCCCTCCTGTGGTGGTGCGGCGTGGCGGCGCCGACGCTGCTCATGACCTGCTGGGATGCAGCGCCCCTGGTTCGAACGGTGGGCTCACCGTCCTCATCCTCGTAGCCGCGGTGCTCGCCCTCGGGCGCCGGTCCCGCGGACGACGAAAGTAGCCCTCCCTCGCAGACGGCGAGCGCGGCCCTCCCCCGCGGAGGGCGAGGGGAGCCCTTCCCTGCCTCGTCCACCTCGAGATGCCTTTTCACTCGGGCGCCCTTGCGCCTGGCGGCTGAAATCGGTAGCCTCTCTTCCAGCGGGATCAGCCACATCAGCGAAGGAGCCGAGCCAATGGAGAGTCGACGCTTCCGTGGCGCCGCCACCCTGTGGATCATCTGTGTTCTCATGCTCCCGGAAACACAGGCAAGGGC
>JAVEWA010000266.1:0-8834 GCA_034004785.1 Polyangia bacterium | reverse complement strand
AGTGGGCAAGGCTCCTGTTCCCGGCCCGCTCCGCCAGCTTTTGGGCGTCCTCGGCTGTGCAGTGCCCCCTGTGCTCCTTGTCCCGGATCTCGTGATCGATGAAGTGGGAGTCGTGCACCAGGAGGTCGGCCCCCTCGCAAAAGGCGGTCACCGCCTCGGTGTAGCGGGCGGCGAAGGCCGCGTCCGGCTCGGGCCCGCCCATGCCGTCTCCCAGGCGGGAGGCGTGGATCCGCGCGGTGTCGGTGATGATGACGCAGGAGCGGCCGTCGGCCTCGATGCGGTAGGCCACGGTCAGCCCGGGGTGGTTGAGCTGAAAGGTCCCGAGCCTGGCGTCGCCGAAGGTCATGGTCTCGCCGATGGAGAACTCCTGGTAGTCGATCTTGGCGGCGAGGTTCTCGAAGGGCACGGGGAAGTGGAGGTCGTTGTGCTGGCCAGACAGGATATCCTGGATGGACACCCCCGTCTGCCCGGCGGAGACGAAGGTGAAGCTGTTTCCCTCCCTGTAGAAGGGCGTGAAGAAGGGATAGCCGAGGATGTGATCCCAGTGGGTGTGCCCCACCAGGATCAAGGACTTGCCCTCGCCTCGCCCGTACTCCCTCTCCATCATCTCGTGCCCGAGGTTCACCACGCCCGAGCCCCCGTCCATGATGAGCTCCGTGCCCCCGTCAGTTCGAAGGAAGAGACAGGTGGAGTTCCCCCCGTAGCGAACATTGTCCGGGCGGGCGATGGGGTAGGAGCCGCGGACGCCGTAGAATGTGAGCTTCATTCCGTCACCAGAGGGCGCTTCCGGCTGGGAGGCGCCCAGGTCGGCGCCCAGGTCGGCGCCCTTTCCCCTGGAGTGCGAAAATTGTACGCGCGTTTCCGAGATTGTGTGAAAAAATGAGCGCCACCATGCTCTTGCCAATGCCCGCTCGTCCCAAGTCCGGATCCGGCTCCCTGCCCGCCGTCTCGGTCTTGCTTCTATCTCTCCCAGTCGTCCTGTGCATGCTGCTCATCGCGCCATGGGATGCTTCGGCAGCGCCTGTTGCAGGGCCGGGCCGCGCCCCTGTGAGCGGCCCTGTGGCGCGGCCCATGGGGCCCGTCTCCGCCCAGGCGCCAGAGGCGAGGGTACCTTCCGAGGGGCGGGTGCTCCGCCTGGACCGGGGTTCCGTCAAGGTCGTGGCCGCGCCCGCTCCCAGGGCGGCCGAGCGAGGTCTCCTGGGCGGGCCCAAGTCCGCCTTTCCCCTCCTCGAGGAGCGCCGGGCGCCGGGCTGTCGTCATCCATGGTACCGGATAGGGCCCGACGCCTGGGTCTGCGACCGCAGGCTGCGGCCCGGGACCGGGCCCGTGGCCGGGGCGGCGCAGCCGATCCTGCGCCCGGGGCGCTCCATGCCGAACCAGTACCTGGTCTCCGTGCGAACCCTGGAGGAGCGAGCCGGTCCCTCCCCGAGCTCGCCAAGGGTGAGGACCCTCCGGGAGGACAGCGGCTTCGTGCTGCGAGGCGTGGTCCCTGGCGACGGCGGGCCCTGGCGCCGCACCCGCATGGGGTACCTGCCATCGAGGGAGCTTCGCTTCGCCAGGCCGAGCTCCCTCGCGGGCGTCGCCCTCACCGGCGAGGGCGAAGGGGCCCTGCCCATCTCCTGGGTGAGCGGGGCCACCGCCTGGGTTCACTCCCAGCCCTCGGCGGCGCCGGCGCGCCGGGTGGGAGGCCTGAAGGCCTACGGTCGGGTGAAGGTGGAGGAGACCCGCCAGGTGGGACGCGCTCGCTGGGCCCGCATCGGCCCCGACCGCTGGGTCCTCGGTGACCGGGTGCGAACCGCCACTGCCCGGCCGCGCCCCGCGGGCGTGGGGTCAGGGGACCGCTGGATCCACGTGAGCCTCGGGGACTGGACCCTGGTGGCCTACGAGGGGGACAGGCCGGTGTACGCCACGCTCATCAGCAGGGGCTACAACACGCCCAAGGGCCGGTTCCAGGTGACCCGGAAGCTGGCCATGGCCTCCCTCAGGTTCGAGAGCCGGGGCGGGGAGTACGAGGCCGAGTCCGTGCCCTGGGTGGTGTACTTCAAGCCGCGCTTCGCCTTCCACTCGGCCTACTGGCACGACGGCTTCGGCGACCGGGCGAGCCACGGCTGCGTGAACCTCTCCCCCGCGGACGCCAAGTGGCTCTTCGAGTGGACAACTCCCGCCCTTCCCCCCGGCTGGTATCAGATAAACAGGGCGCCCTCGGACCCCGCCACCCACGTCATCATCGAGTAGGCCCGCGAGCCCGAGCCGTGGGCTGCAACCACGGCACCGGATCCTGTCATCGCGCGGCGTGGCTGGCCGCCTTGGGCTCGAGGGTGAGCTCGGCGAGGCCGTCGTGGAACTGCACCTTGGCCACCATGACCTTCTCCTGGTGGTCAACGATGGCGATGGTGTTGGCCTGAAGGCGCTGCGAGATCTCCCTCATCTTGGTCTCGAGGTGCCGCATGAGGGGGCCCTTGGCCTTGACCATCTTGAGGCTGAGGATCTGGAGGTGCAGCTCCTGGTTCCGCTGCCGGAACTCCTCGCCGCGCTGGCGGAGGTTCTCGATGGCCTCCTCGTGGCGGACCATGGCGGAGTGGAGCCCGAGGAGCTTGGCCATGGCGGAGGCGAAGGCGGCGTCAACTCGCGGCGTCTTGAGGTACAGCCTCACTAGATCGATGCCCACCGGCGAGCGCAGGTCCAGGAAGCGCACCATGGGGGTCGCCTCCTCCAGCTCCACCACCGCGGTGGCGCTCGGGCCCATGCCGATCTCGAAGAGGTGGGCCTCGCCGAACCGCTCCGCGGTCTTGGGCCCCTTCACCAGCTTCCAGCCCTTGGGATGGTGCGCCGGATGAGCACAGTGGCGGGGGTGGGCAGGCGGTTGACGATCTTGAGCTTGGTGTGGCGCAGGTGCTGGACCTCGGCGGTGAGCACGCCCCGGCTCAGCTTGACGAGCTTGGAGATGCGATCCCCCTGCGAGGCCGAGGAGTCTATGACGATCTGCCTGTCCAGGGCGAAGGGCACCACCGCCTGGGCGCCGGGCGGGATGGAGTCGGTGAGGCCCTCGCCGATGAAGCGGCCCTGGCCGTACACGGTGACCGGGCCGCTCTCGAGGGTGGAGCGAGTGGGGTTCCTGAAGCGGATCGCCTTGAAGGCGTAGCGGTCGCTGCCCTTGCCGGACTCGGGGTCGTAGAGGTACACGGCCTCTCCAGCGGCCTTGCCCTGCACTATGGAGACCATGGCGCTCGTACCGCGGCGCACGGTCATGGCAGAGCGTGACTCGAAGTGGCTCTCCCCCACGGCCTCGCCGGAGTCTTCCTTCCGGCCTGGGTCCTTCCGGCCTGGGTCCTTCCGGCCTGGGTCCCTCCGGGCCTCGGCCGGAGGGGATGGCTCCTCCACGATGCGCACCCCTGCTTGCTGGCCCGGCACCGCGCCCCGGCTGGACACGCGGATCTGGGCGGGAGGCACGCCGTTCATGATGAGCTGGTTTCGCAGCAGGTTGGCGCGCTCGTAGGCGTTAGCCGCGGCGTCCTTCTCGCCTGCGCCGGCCAGGCCCTCCAGCACGATGGTGCCTCGGCGGCGGCGCAGCGACTGGGCCAGCACCCGGATCCGGCTCTGCTGGGCCGTCGAGTAGCCCAGGCGGGGCGCCCGCTCTGGCCTGTGGCGATAGGAGAGGCGGGCCTTGTGGCCTAGCTGGCCCGACGCGACGCCTCGCCTCGAGCCGCCGTACCCGCTCGAGTCGCCGCGCGGGTCCCTGGGGGCCGCCGATGCCTGCGGGTGGCCCTCCTGCCTGGGGATGTCCCGGTCGGCGAGCTGGTCCAGCACGACCTCCTGCCGCGGCCCCTCGTGGATCAGGCTCCCGCCCCGGGGAGGGGCGATGGCGAAGCGATCCTGGCTGTGCAGGAGCTCTCGCTTCACCAGCCGGATGCTCCGCAGGTCGTAGCGGAAGGAGAGGGCCGAGCTGGCCCCCACCCCGACCCGCACTGCCTGCCAGTCCTCGCCCGAGGTGTTGTCAACGATGGCCCAGCCCTCGAGATCCACGTGGCCACCGGGGCGCATGATGACCCGGTAGGAGGGCTTCCAGGCCGGAGACTCGGTTACGTAGGTGAGCACCACCTCGCGGCCAGGGCCGGTGGCGACCTGCACCGTCATCTCCACCTCGCCCTGGGCGCTGGCGCGCTGGGTGGGAAAGGAGATGGGCAGGGCCTGCCCGGTCTTTGCGTCGTTCACGGTCAGGCTCTTCAGGAAGTCGTCGACCTTGTCCGCGGGCACGCGCAAGACCAGCCGGTCGGTTTCGATCCGGGCCCTGCGCTCGTAGTAGGCGATGCCGTTGCGGTACACCACGACCCGGCCGAGGGTCAGATCGGGCGCCTTCACAAAGGTAGAGCGGGGAGCGCAGGCGCCCTGGGCGAGCAGGGCGGCGAGCGCGGCCACGAGCAGGCAGTGGGTGCGACACATGGGTGGTCTCTCCTTGGATTAGTCCGACGTGCTGCCCGTCATGTACGCACGAGCAGGGGATCCGATCTGCGCGCAGGGGAGAGGGGAGGAGCGTCGGGGAGACGTGCAGAGCTACTTTCGCCGCCGGAGCTCGTCGCGCGTGGCCTCGATGGTGGGCAGCGCCAAGAGATCCTTGGGTCTTCCGGCCGTTCGTTTGAGCGCGATCAGCTTCTCCAGCGTGACTACCCGCACGGCGAGCCCTTCACCGATCTGCAGTATGAGCGAGTCGGGGACGAGCTCCTCGTACCCCTGTCCCGCCACCTCGCAGAGCAGGTCGAGGGGGCCGAGCCGCGTGGCCAGGAGCAGGTGACCATGCCCGGTGAGGTGGTGCTCGCTCGGCCCGAGCGCTCTGGGATCGCCGCGAAAGACGGCTTGGATGTCGGAGAGCAATGCGAGCAGCCGCGCCACGTTATCGGGGGAGCGGCGGTGGACGAAGTCCAGGTCGGCGGTGACGACCGGGACGCCCTGCAGCACCCCGGCCATGCCGCCGATGACGACATGCTCGACCTGGCTCGCGGCGAGGCTCCGGAGCAGGGTCAGCAGGCTACCGCTCACTGTTCAGCCCTCGGATCTCTTCGATGGAGCGGGCGATGCTCTCGATGTACTCCACGCGCTCGGCCGGGGTCAGAGTCAGCATCCAGCGAATGAGCGTCAGATCGACGCCGTCCTCGCTGAGGTCGGGTTGATTATGGCCCTGGGGCATCTGGCCTGATTCCATGGCGCTCATGATAACCCAAACTCCGTCGCAGGTCAGCGAAGGCCCTGGGGCGAAGGCCCTGGGGCGAAGGCCCTGGGGCGAGCGGACCGCGGGACCTAGGGCATCGAGCAGAGCAGGGTCACTCTCCGAACGCCAGGGAGCTGGCGGAAGGTGCCGCCCTGGGAGAGGGCGGCGAGGGCCAGCTCTGGCGACGCGACCAAGGCGCCCGAGAGGGCGTCGATGCCGAGATCGAAGAGCAGGGGGCAGAGGGGAGTCGAGCCCCCCACCAGGACGACGTAGGCGGAGGGCGAGACCTGGCCGAGGATCTCTCCCAGGGTGCCATTGGCCAGCGTGGTGCCGCTGATGGCCAGGACATCGGCTTCGGGCAGCAGCTCGGGCAGACGACTTGCCTCCAGGTCCCCCTCCCTCCAGCCCTCGGGAAGCTCGAAGACGTCCACCCTGCTTGCGCTCTGGCGCAGCGTCTCCACGAAGGGGAAGTGCCCCACGACCGCCACGCGCCGCCCCGCGCTCCTTCGGGCGATGAGCTGCGCGGCGTTGAGCTCGAGCAGCCGATCCTCGGGAGGGGACAGGAGGGAGTTCAGCGCCGCGATGGCGATCGAACGCTCGAGCACGCTCCCCGCGAAGAGGCGCGAGGCCAAGGCCTTGGCGCTCGATGGCGTGAGTTGGCCTGGGCGCCTGACCGGCTCGTGGGAGTGCTCCGGGGTGGCGGGTCTGGCGAGGGAGGCGAGGCCCAGGCGCCTGGACTGGCAGCCGATGGTGAAGGCGCCAACCGCCAGGGTCGTCACCTCGGCGTCATCTCCGGCAGACTCGAGGAGCGCGTCGAAAAGGGCGCTGGGATCACCGAGCAAGGGGTTCGTCATGCTTACCTCTGGGGTGCGTCGCAAGATATCTGTGCGGGCTCGGAGGGGTCAAATGATCTCTCGTGTATTGAGCTCTCGAGTATCGACGCCCCACGGGTTTTTCTCGCTTGTCTCGGAACGGGGCCATGCTCTATATTTCCCGCTCCAAGAACATAGCTCCGAGCCCCATGACCTAAAGCGACCATCGCCAGGGGATGCGGGCCGACAGGGTGCGGCGGGAAACGGCCGCGCCTCCCGTGCTTGGAAAGGAGCTCCCCAGTGCCGATTCGCCGCGGGCCATGGCCCGCAACCCAGCTCAATCCCGGTCTCTCGCGTCAGGGCCAGCCGCGGCGGGGCGCTTGGCCTGTCCGTTGAGGCCCAAGGATCAGGCAAATGGTCGCCCTGCCTCGAGCCAGTGACGCAGCCAGGTCGTTTTGGACCTACGCCGCGGTGTATGGCGCCCTCTGGGGCGCCCTCGAGGTGACCCTCGGGAGCCTGCTTCACTCCCTCAGGGTGCCCTTCCTCGGGGCCCTGCTCGCCATGGCCCAGGGCGCCTTCCTGATTGCTGTCCACACGATGCGTCCGAAAAGGGGCCTGGTCTTGTCGGTCTCCCTGGTGGCGGCGCTCGTGAAGGGGCTCTCCCCGGCCGGGGCCGTGCTCCCGCCCATGCTCGCCATCTGCGCCCAGGGGGCCCTGGTGGAGCTCTTTCTGACTCTGCCGGGCCGAACGGTCCCCGCCATCTTGGCGGGCGGCATCGCGCCGCTCTGGGCAGTGCTCCAGTCGCTCCTCATGCAGGTCCTGTACTTCGGCGGCGCGGCCCTCTCGCTCTACGGAAGGCTGCTCCAGGCGGTGGGGCGCGGCACCGGGTTGCCGCCGGATCGGGTCTGGGTGACCGCGGCCCTGCCCATCGGGCTGCTCTTCCTCTGCGGGGCCATGTTCGGTCTCTGGGGCCGGCGGCTGGGCGAGCGGGCGCTCCTCCGCCTGGAAGGGGAGGGGCCATGCCCGTGAGGACGCCCCGCAGATCCACGATGGGCGCGTTGGCCGTCGGCCTCGCGGTGCTGGGAGTGCTGATCCTGCAGTTCCCAGGGACCCTGGCCCTCTCGGTCGTCAGCGCGGCCTTGGCCCTCGGGGTGCTGGCATGGGCCGACAGGCCGGCCCTTGCCGAGCTCTGGCGCCCCAGGTTCTGGGCGCTCACCGCGGCGGTGGCGCTCCTGGCTGGGGCCATCCTCTCCCCAACGACTCACTACCTCGGCCCGCTCCCGGTCTCCGTGGAGGGGAGCAGCCTCGCCGCGGTGGTAGTGCTCAGGGCCGTTGCGCTCCTCGCGGTGGTGACCCTGGGGGTGCGACGCCTCACCGAGGCTCGCCTGGTGGCCCTCGCGGCCAGGCTCGGCCTCCCCGCCCTCGGGAGCGCCGGCTACCGGGCCCTGGCGCTCTTGCCGGGGTTCGTGGTGGCCGGGCGCGTCGAGTGGGGCGCGGTGAGGGGGAAGGGGCGGCTCGCCCGGATCGGCGAGGCGGCGGTCGCCCTGCTCGTGAGAGCCACGCGGGTGGCCGAGGGCGAGCTCCTGGATGGGAGTGACGAGGCGCGGGGCGGTCCAGCACCACGGGATGAAGATAACGGGGCGATGGGCGGGCTCGGGGCCGCGAGGCTGCCAGCATCCTCCTCGGAGTCGCCATGACCAGGGGAGCGCGTCGCATGGCCCTGGTGGCGTCGCCCAGACGTGGCAAGACGAGCCTCATGCAGGCCCTGGCCGCGCGGCTTCGAGAGGCAGATGTGCCTCTCGCGGGCGTTCTCCAGCCCCCGCTCGACGGCCCTGGCTCGGGCTACGTCGTGGAGTCGGTCCAAACCGGAGAGCGCCGGCTCTTGGCATGCAGGCTGACCGGGGGACCGGGCTACGACTTCAGCTCGAGCGGCTTCGAGTGGGCAGCCAAGGAGATCCTGCGGCCCTCGCGGGTGTTGCTCATCGACGAGGTGGGGCTGCTCGAGGCCGAGGGGCTCGGGCACTTCCCCGCCCTGGAGGAGGCCCTACTGCGGCCCGGCCTGCGGGCCGCGCTGCTCGCGGTGCGGGAGGAGTCCCTGCCAGCCATTGGGAGGCTGCTCGGGCCCTTGGAGCCAAGGCCATTTCCCCCTGAAGGAGAGCTGGAGAGCTTCCTCGGGCTAGTTTTCACACAAATAATGGAGGTGATCTCATGAAGCCGTTTGAGAATTCGCGAGCTCTTGTCCTCGGTCTCGTAGCGTTGCCCTTGGCCTTCGGAATGCTGGGCTCGTCCTGTTCCGATTCCGACGAGGCGGACCCCTGCGACCCCATCCTGGCTCGCTCCGTGACGGTCGAGTACGACGGGCAGGAAGAGACGGTGGAGCTCGGAGACCTGGCTGGAGAGCTGGACGGGGAGCGCTGCCTGGTGGCCCTGCCAGCGGTGCTGCAGGCGGCGGATCTCGGCATCGTGCTCGCCGAGGTGGCGGCGGACTTCAGGGCGGACGATGGCTTTCAGCCTTCGAGCGTGGAGTGCGCTCCCCTCGATGGCGCCACCCTGGAGCTCGGGCACATCGATCGGCGCACCGGCTCCCTCGTCTGGGATCCGAGCCTTGGCCTGAGGGGCTGCTACTCCGTGCAGAAGGTCCAGGCCATTCTCGTGGAGGACGCCAGCCCGCTACCCTAGGGCTCTTGCAAGGCCATGGCCTCCCTCGTCCTCGCGGCACTGCTGCTCCTCCCGGCCTCGCCTTCCGATCCCGGGCCGCGGCCCGCTACCGAGGACGAGGCGGGCCAAGGTGGAGAGACCGTGGTGGTGGCGCCGCCGCC
>JAVEWA010000265.1:0-8862 GCA_034004785.1 Polyangia bacterium | reverse complement strand
ACCAGGCGGCCCTTCTCCCAGTGCATCAGGATGGGCCCGCGGTTTCTCAGCTCAGCCACCTCGCCGGGCAGGTCGTCGTAAGGATCCTCGGGCTTCTCGAGCCGAAGGGCGAGCTTGTCCACCGTCAGCTTGGCCAGACGGATGCCACCCGGCGCCCCCACCTCCAGATCCAACGTGCCGGACATCTTGCCCTCGGCGTTGCCGTGCCGCGCGAGCTCCGGCACGTACTTCTCGACGGGCACGTCGGTGAAGCGGACCTTCAGGGCCACGCCCTTTTGCCGCCCGAGGTCCAGCCGGCCCGTCGCGACGCGCAGGAAAGAAAGGAGGTCTCCAGAGAGCGCCGTGTGTTGCTCCTCGGGCTGGAGCCGCAGCTCGCCATCCCCGGCGGGCACGCCGCGGATCGCGGCCCCGAGCAGCTTCACCGTGCCCTCCAGCACGGGCTCCGCAAAGGTCCCCAGCACCCGCAGCCCGCTGGTCTCCACCTCGCCAGACACTGGGGCCGGGCCCTTGCCTTCGGGCCTGTCCAGCCCTGGCAGGGCGGCCAGCGGGAGCCGCGAGACGTCGATCCTCAGGTCCACCTTGCCCCTGGGCCCGGTGGAGAAACGGCCCGAGGCCTTGGCGTGGCCCCCATCCTCCCTAAGGACGCCGAGGGAGCTCACCTCGAACCTCGGCCCCACGAAGCCGAGATCCAGCGCCGCGTCCCGATACCAGTGCCCGCCCGACCACAGGAGCGGCGAGCGGGCCTGCACCCGGCCCCGGAGAAAGGCGGGCGTGCCCCGCACCAGGAAGGACCCCTGCACCAGGGCCTCCACCGCTCCCTTGGTGGCTGGCTCCAGATCCAGGCCCGCCACGCCTCCCCGGGCGTAGATGAGGGGCTCGGGCCGCATCTGGCGCAGATCTCCCTTGTAGAGGTCCACCCTGGCCTGCCCCGTGAGGCTTCCGCCAAAGAGCCGCCCCCGCACACCGTCGGCAGAGAGGGTGCCGTCCCGCAACGAGAGCCCGGCGCCCAGGCTCCCGAGTGACACGCCGCTCGACTGCACCCCGTACAGGGTGCCCTGCCCAGTGAACTGCGGGTTCATGACCCGGCCGCGGGCGCGGCCGTTGAGGCTCAGGGCCGCTACCATTGGAGGCTTCCCGAGCCGGAGCAGGAAGGCGCGCAGCCGCTGCGCCTCGGCCGTGAGGGCCAGGTCCATCTCCTGCTTGCCTGGCCAGAAACGACCGTGGGTGTCCACCGAGAGGAGGTCGCTCTCCACCGCCAGGCGGCGGATGTCGAGGCGCTCCTTCGAGCCGTGGAGGTCGCCGTGAGCCCTCACGCTGGGGGGCAGGGGCCCCCTCTGAGCGTCACGCTCCAGCCTCAGGTCGAACCGGGTCCAGCCCTGGGACGGGTCCTCGAGGGCCCCCGCGGCGTCCAGCCAACCGCTCAGACGCCCGCGCAGATCCTCCTGTCCTTCGCCGAGCAACGGCCCGGTGGAGAGCCGATCCGCGAGCAGGGTCGCCTGCCAGCTTCCGCTCCCGTGGCACAAGGAGGCCCGCCCCGTCAATCTGCCGCCCAGCAGCTCCGCGCTCATGCGACGCACCGTGAGAAGCCCACGGTCATAGCTGGCCTGGGCATTGATGCCCTTCGCCTGCACCGGATCCTCGTCCAGGCCGAGGCCTTCGACCCCGAGCTCAGCCACGAGCTGAGAAAGGGGACCGGATGCCTCGACCAGGAGACGGCTCCCCTCGTCGCGAACGGCCCTGCCCGTGAGCTTGGCGAGCAGCCCGCCGATGCCGCGAGCCTCTCCCTTCATGGCCACCACCGCGCCCTCGGCGCTCCCGATGCCCTTCAGCCCCCCGCCGAGGGCCAGTCGGGCGCCATCCACGCCCAGGGCTGCGTCCACGACGAGCCCTTCGCCAATGTCCGGGGTCGTGGCCAGGCGCCGCACAACGAGGTCCGTCAGCGCGAAGCTGCGCTTTCCGAGCTCGGCCTTCCCCCTCGTGGCCGCCGGCTTCAGATCGAAGGACAGCTCCTCGGGTTTCCTCCCCGCGGCGGAGGCGAACCTGAGCCGTCCCCCGACCTTGAGGTCCTCGAGGGTCAGGCGCTCCTCCCCGAGGGAGGCCAGGACCTGGATCCCGCTCAGCTCGAACCGGTCCACCACTATGAAGCTCTGCCTGGGAGCCTTGGAAGGCCCCTCCTTCTTGGCCTCGTCCGCCGGCCTCGGGCGCTTCTCAAAGGCGCCGATGAGCCCGATCTCGTCGGGCTCACCCCGAGGGCTCGGGCCGTCGGGCCGCTCGTAGCGCTCGAGGCGCACGCGCGCCCTCGTGAACTTCAGCCGCTCGAGGAAGAAGTCGCCGTGCAGGATGATGTCCCAGAGCCGGATGCGCCCCGTCGCGTATGGGACATGGATCGCCTCCTCTCCCCTCGAGTCGTAGATGCGGAGGTCGTGGACCTCGACGTCGTCGTAGCCCTGCCTGGCCAGGGCCATGAGGACGCTCGACTTCCAATGGATCCGGCGGATCTCCAGCCTCCCCCTGTGGGTCTTGTTGAACCCCTCGGAGATGCGGCGGCCGAGGGCCTCGTCGTTGTAGTAGCAGTTGGCAAAGAGATAGCCACCCACCAGGCCGAGGACCAGCGACAGCAGAAACAGCCGACCTATCCAAAGCAGGAAGCGGCGCATGGCTCGTCCCCGCCGCCCTCCATTCGCGAGCGGGACATGCACATGATAGCACCTCCCGCCAGAGGCCGCGAACCCGGCCAGGTGTGACGCACCCCGTCCGACCCCCTGGAATCACAGGAAAATGTGGACTCGGGCCCCCTAGTTTGCTACCAAGCTTGCATGATCTTCCGCCGAGCTCGGATCCGGCCGGGCGCCTCGCGGCCCCTTGGCAGCGGCCTGCCCCGCGGCCCCGGGCGCTCCTCGAGGGCCGCCGCCGCAGGGATCATCGTCATGACCCTGGCCATGCTGAACGGCCTTGGTTCAGGCTGCGACCGGCTGCGACGACGCCAGCCTCTGGAAGAGAAGGTCATGCCAGCGGGCGCGGATCCCGCCAAGAGGACGGGTGGCGCCGAGTCCGTGGATCCGCGCCTCTACGAGGAGACCCGCCCCTTCATGGGGACCCTCTTCCGGATCACCCTGCCCATCCTCGCCGAACCGAGGGGAGTCGATGGCGCCGGCGAGCTGGCCGAGAGCCGCCGCCTGGCCATCGAGGCGGTGCGCGCCGCCTTCAGGGAGATCGAGCGGGTGGAGCGCCTCTTCTCGCCGCACATACCAGGGACCCCCATCTCCCGGATCAACGAGGCCGCTGCCGAGAGCCCGCCCAGGGCGGTGAAGGTCACCCAGGAGGTCTTCAACCTGGTGCACGAGAGCCTCCAGCTCTCCGAGCGCTCCGAGGGCGCCTTCGACATCACCTTCGGCCCCCTCGGCGCCCTGTGGGCCCCGACCAAAAGCGGCGCTCCGAGGGAGCTGCCCACCCCGGCCCAGCTCCGCGACGCCCAATCCAAGGTGGGCTTCAAGCTCGTGGAGCTCTCCTACGAGGAGACCTCGGTGCGCCTCGGACGCAAGGGCATGCAGCTCGGCCTGGGCGCCATCGCCAAGGGCTACGCCGTGGACCAGGTCGCGCTGGTTCTCAGGGCCCGCGGGCGCCACGACTTCATTGTGGACGGAGGCGGCGATCTCTTCGTGGCGGGCCGCCACCCGGACCGGCCCTGGCGCGTGGGCATCAAGGACCCTCGCCGGCCCGAGACCTACTTCGCCTCCTTCGCCACCCAGGATCGGGCAGTGGTCACCTCGGGGGACTACGAGCGCTACTTCCTGAAGGACGGAAAGCGCTACCACCACATCATCGATCCCCGCTCGGGCAGGCCCGCCTCGGGGCTCATGTCCGTCACGGTCATCCACCCCAAGGCGACCCTGGCGGATTCCCTGTCCACCGCGGCCTTCGTGCTCGGGCCTCGCAAGGGTCACGACTTCCTCGCCCGGCAGCCAGAGGTCGAGTTCCTGATGGTCACCACCCAGGGCCAGGTGCTGACGAGCCCCGGCCTCAAGGAGTCCCTCACGCAGCGCCCGGTCACGGTCGCGCCCTGACCTTCTCTCCTCGAGCCTCGACTCTCTGCCCGCGCCCAAGCAAGGGCCGCGCCGCTGCCCTTGGTGCGGAGAGGCCCGGCCGCCGTTAGTTACGCGGAGTGATCCCGCCCGGTTCGAGTGGGGGCATTGCTTTTCGCCCTGGGTCCTCTTACCATGCCCCGTTGGGCGGGATCCCTCGGGCTCGAGGCCGACTCCCGCACCTCGGACCGAGGAGCCAGGAATGCGGCAGCTCAAGCTCGCCATCTCCGAGCCAGGCCAGTGGGAGGCCTTCTACAGCGTAAGCGGTGAGTCGGACATGCTCTTCTGCCCCACCGAGGAGACCATCTCGGTGGGGGAGGTGATCCGCCTCCGGGTCGCCTTTGCGAACGGTCCTCAGTTCCTGCTGGGCGGGGTGGTGATGTGGCGACGGGCGACGGGCGCGGCAGGGGGCAGGCTCAGGGCGGGCGTGGGGATCCGGATCAACTTCTCCGAGCGCACCAAGGTGCAGTACATCCGCGGCTACTCGCGGGGAGGCCTCCTCGACAAGCGCGGCGAGGCCCGGCTTCCCCTGCGCCTCCGGGTCACCTACCGGGCCTCGGGAGCCAGGCGGGTGAACTTCACCCGCGACCTCACGAGGAGCGGCATGCTCCTTGCCACCTCCGAGCTCTTCCCCGTGGGCGCCTCCCTGGAGCTCACCCTCATGCCCCCCGCCGACAGCCACCCTGCTCTCAAGGTGCGAGGCGAGATCGTCCGCCACGTGGAGGACGACCGGGGCCGCGCCGTGGGGATCAGCTTCCGCTTCGCCTCGAGTGGCGAGGAGATGGACATGAGGCGCCTCGTCGAGAGCATCGAGCGAGCCTTTCACGAGGGGCGCCTCGGCGAGGAGCACTTCGCGATGTAGCGAAGCCCCAGCCCCTCCAAGGGTTCACTGATTCCTAGCTAGCCGACACTCAGAACGGGGGCTCATCGGGAAGATCCGATGGTTCCCCCGCGGCGCGGCCTCCTCCCTGGGAGGCCTTGCGCCCCTGTGCGGTCCTCGCTGCCGTGGCGCCTCCTCCACTCTCTCCCGCGCCGACCTGGTCGGCCGAGCCCTGCCCGGCCTCCTCGAGCTGCTCGAGGTGCCCACTGGCCAGCCTGCCCCAGAGAGAGTCTTTTTCCCCGGCGAGCTCGATGAAGCGCCTGAAGCTGGCCGAGGCCTGCACCCGGCTCCCCAGCCGCTCCAGGATGACCCCCAGGTTGAAGTGGGCGTCCGCAAAGTCCGGGTTGCTGGCAACCACCCGGCGGAGCTCGGCCAGGGCCAGCTCCTCCTCCCCCTCCTCGTCGTAGAGGTTGGCGAGGTTGTAGCGGGCCTCGGCCTGGGCCGGATCCAGCGCGAGGGCCCGCTCGAAGTGCGCCCTTGCCTTGGCGGTGTTGCCCCGCTGGTACTCGGCCCTCCCTAGGTTGGTGTGGGCCGCGGCCAGGGACGGGTCCAGCTCCAGGGCCCGGCGGTAGGCGTCCATGGCCACCCCCAGGGTGGCGGGATCGTCGTCCCGGGCCAGGCCCTCCAGGAACCAGCGATAGGCGCTCCGGTGGGCGTGCCTGTCCGCGACAGGCTTCTTCTCGGGCTGGGCAGGGGTCGCGCTCTGCCTGGGGGGCCGCGCCAGATCCAGGATGCGCACCACGTCGTCCTCCAGCTCCCCGGTGGAGAGAGAGAGCAGGAGCTGGCCCGAGGCCGCGTCAAAGGTCGCGTCCTCGGCGTGGACCCACATCCGGTCCCCGTCCGAGAGGACCCTGAGCCTGGAAAGGGGGCGCTCCTCCTCCGGCAGGAGCGATCTGAGGGCCACGAGGTTCTTTCGCACCCTCTGGAGCGAGAGGCCAGACTCGAGGAGATCCCGGGCCACCTTGATGCCTATGAGATCGCTGAAGCTGTAGAGCCGGCGGTTCCCCCGCCGCGCAGAGGGCCCGATGAAGCCCGTCTGAGCCCAGTAGCGGATCCGGCTCTCGGAGAGCCCGAAGAGCCTGGAGACGTCCTTGGTGCTGAAGACCTCTTCCATGAGCTGGCTCGCCTCGCTTCCCTCGAAGGGCCAACCGAAGCCCGCGACCTACCGTGGCCCGCGGCCTACCGTGGCCCGCGGCCTATCGGATCCCGCGACCTACCGTGGCCCGCGGCCTTTCGGATCCCGCGACCTACCGTGGCCCGCGGCCTTTCGGATCCCGCGTCCTACCGTGGCCCGCGGCCTTTCGGATCCCGCGACCTACCGAAGCCCGCGGCCTACCGTGGCCCGCGGCCTACCGTGGCCCGCGGTCTTTCGGATCCCGCGACCTACCGAAGCCCGCGACCTACCGTGGCCCGCGGCCTATCGGATCCCGCGACCTACCGTGGCCCGCGGCCTTTCGGATCCCGCGATCTACCGTGGCCCGCGGCCTATCGAGCTCCTCGGCCTCCGTACCCGGCGGACAGGGGCTGCACCCGAGCCTCCACGTCCATACCGACTATTATGGTATCACCCCTGTGGCTCGAGTCGATCTCGACGTGCAGCTCGTGGAGCTGGCACCCCGCGGCCCGCTGGGCCTCCTGACGCGCCACCTCCAGGAGGATCTCCCTCGACTTGGCGTCGGTCCTCAAAAGCTCGGCCACCCGCCGCGCCGCAGAGGCGTCGAGCGGCTCTGCCAGGTACTCGGCGCAAGCCGAGAGCGGGATCTGGAGCTGGATGCTGCCGAGATAGGCCTGCCTGGGCCCGGGCGGACCCTCGAAGGAGCCCTCGGTGATCCGCTCCGCTGCTCCAAGCAGGATCTCGAGGGCCGGAGGCGAGATCCACTCCCGGATCTCCCGGCCGAAGAGCCCGATCTTCTTGGCCGCAGCCATTGGGCAGCGACGGGCGCGACGGCCACCCGACTGGCCCGGTTGCCGAGGTGAGGACAAGACGCCACCTCCCGGACGGCCCCGGGATCCCCTGGGATCCCTGGTCATCCGTGTGTATGGCATTATCCTACCAGAACCTACCCCGGTGGGCAATTTCGTGGGTAATTACTGACCCTGGTGGGCAATCTGGTGGGCAATCTGGTGGGCAATTACTGACCCTGGTGGGCAAATTCTGTGAGCGAGTGCGCGCTCCCTCCCCTATCCAATATCTGAACCCGCTGGCCAGATTCTGTGAGCGAGTGCGCGCTCCCTCCCCTATCCAAGGATGTTCCTTGCTCCCTACTCAGTGAAGCGACCCACCTGAACCATGGCGGCCCGGATCACCCGCTCCCCGAGGAGGTAGCCCTCCTTGAGCACGACCACCACCTTGCCGTCGTCGGCGGGATCCGCAACCGGCGCCATTGCCGTGGCCTCGTGCATCCGGGGATCAAAGGGCAAGCCCATGGCGGGCACCTTGGAAACCCCCATCCGTCCGAGAGCCCCCATGAACTGCTCCCTCACGAGCACCAGGCCCTGCCTGAGCCCGGCCTGAGCTCCACCGGCCGGGATCGCATCGAGGGAACGATCGAAGTTGTCGAGCACCTCCACCAGCTCCATCGCCAGCTCCCCCCTCAGGCGGTCGAGCTCCCTTTGAGCCTCCCGCTGCAGACGCTCCAGGCGCTTCTGAAACTCCCCATCCACCTCCGACTTGTAGGCCTGGATGTACTTTGCCAGCTGCTCCTCGGCCCTTCGAGTCCGCTCCTCGAGCTGCTTGACATAGGTCGGCTTGTCGTCGGGCCCGAGAGCCCCCTCGGCCCTCTGCCCACTCGCCTCTGCCCCGGCTCCCCCCTCGTCCTCGCCCTGGAGCGATGTCCTGCGGTCCACTTTCTTGAATCCGTTGTCTCCCATGGTTGCGGCTCTCCCTGTATCCTGGCTCGAACAGTCGGCCCACAAGATAGGCAGCATTCGCGGCGATGCAAGGGCCGGGCCGCGCTTCCAGGAAGGCCAAGCCTCACCCAGGGCAAGCGGGCCCTACAAAGACCACACGCAGACCCTCACGCCCCCCGGGGCAAAAGCAGGCTGTCCGGAGTGGCCTAAGGCTGCACCCCGATGGCGCCCACGATGTTCTCGAGGCCGCTCCCAAGGGAGAAGAGGCCGAGGTCCGTCACCGCGCCGCCGCCGTCGAAGCGCACCCTGCGCACCCCGCTCAGCTCCGCCACCAGCACGAGCCCCCTGAGGCTGCCCCGCCCGAGCAGGGCCGCCTTGCCGGGGAGCTGTGGGCTCGCCCCCGAGTAGGGGAAGCTCGACCTCGCGGTGAAGGGAGCGGCTGCCACCGAGGGGTCGTAGTCGAGCAGCACGAAGGCATCGCCCATGCCGCTCACCACCAGCACCAGATCTCCAAAGGGCGAGGCCACCATCTCCACCGGATCCTGGATGGGGCTCAGCTCCTGGAGCGGGCTGAGGCTGGCCGTTCCTATGGCCAGGCTGGCCACCCGGTTCGGCGTGGAGAAGATGCCCTGGTTGTCCCCAACAAGGGCGTGCAGGCCGTCAGGGGGTCACGGCGAGGGAGCCGATGATGTCGTCGTCGTCCGAGAAGGCCACCGCCGAGGCGAGCACCGAAGGGCTCGCCCCCCAGGCGAGGAGGTGCGCGTCCTGGTCGGCCTCCGAGTCGAGCACGTCCTTGCCGGCCAGCACCGCCCTGCCAGCCCCGCCCGGGAGCAGCTCGAGGCCATAGGGCAGCTTGGCCGCCGCCACCAGCCCGAGGTCCGTCAGCTGGCCATCGCAGCCGATGGCCACGCGGTAGATCCCCCCGCCGTTGTTCCTCCAGTTCCCGGCGAGCACCCAGGCGCCATCGCCAGTCGGGTCCATGACCACGTCGGTGGCGCAGAAGGCGCCCTCGAAGGCCGCGTGCACCACCTGCGCGCCGCCCGGGGAGGC
>JAVEWA010000264.1:0-8896 GCA_034004785.1 Polyangia bacterium | reverse complement strand
GCTCTTCCGATCTGCCTCTGACATGGGACCTACGCCACCAAGCGGCGCCCCCTTGCAGGTTAATGAGCATAGGGCTGCCCGCCTCGGGATCTCGGACTTCCTCGTGCCCCTGGGAACGCTGGGCACCCTCGCGGTGAACGGCCTCGCCAACTCGGTACAAATAGGGGGGGAAACCACGGGTTCCGTGTCGGGTGCCTACCCGACGCTGATTACGCCCGCTGGATATGCCTTTGGCATCTGGGGGCTGATCTACCTCGGCCTGCTCGCCTTCTCCCTACATGCCATGCGCCCCTCCATTCGCTCGCTTCCTCGCTGGCCCCTGGTGCGGGGCCTATACCTTGGGAGCTGCCTCCTGAACTGCCTTTGGATCTTCGTCTGGCACCACCGCCTCATGACCCTATCCAGCGTGGTGATCACCGCGTTGCTCGGCAGCCTGCTGGCCATCTATCGCCTCCTCGACGCGGACCGGATCGGAGCAGGAACGAGGGAACGGCTCCTGCTCCTATTGCCCTTCAGCCTCTACGCCTCATGGGTGACCGTAGCCACGGTGGTAAACGTCGCTGTTTCTCTGACCGCCCTGGGCTTCTCGGGCGGCGCCCCCGGACCCACGGCCTGGGCCGTGGGCATCCTCCTGGTCACGGCCGTCCTCTCCGTGGTCACGGCGATCCCCCGGCAAGACGGCGCCTGGCTGCTGGTGGCAGCCTGGGCTTTCGGAGCCATCGCGGTCGCTAGCGACGGAGATCCCTGGGTCCGGGGCACAGCCGCTTTCCTGGTCATCACCATGGTCTCAGGGGCGATCCTGGCCTGGATGCGTCGCGGCCGAGGACGCCTGCGAAGGCGCGGTGGACGATGATCGGCCCCAGGAGATGGGCGACCCACCACCGACGATTTCCGCGCGGCTCCTGGAGCGCTCCGCGCCCAGGCGGCTCGTTCCTGGGGAGTCTGCCCAAACCTGGGCCCTCTTCGATAACCTGGGGTCGAGGGTTTGGCTCGCGGGAGAGGTGCTGCTCGGCTCGATGGCCCCTCGGGCTGGCGCGCCCAGCCTGCTGTGGGATCCAGCGCACTGGCCAGCCCACGACGTGGCGGCCATGCTCGAGGAGGACGCGCCCCCAGGAGGACTGGTCACCGCAACCTGGTCGATCAAGGCCTCCATGGACTTGGTCCAAGACGCGAGCGAAGCCTTCGTCCTGCTCAACCCATTTGGGCAGCCCATGCGATGTCCCAGCCCCGAGGTCACGATTACCGTGGGGCCGGCGCAGCGGGGCCCTGCCGTGGGGGACCAGGATTCAGCCCCACAAGGGCAGGCCGCAACAGGCGAACCCCGGACTCGGCCAGAGCGCTGGGTCGGGGGCGGCTGCTCCGTGGGCGGCGACGGAGCCCGAACTCGAATTGCCATGCTCATGCTAGCGTTTCACCTTGAGTAGAGCCGGAGACGATTTGCATAGGCTTCCACAGCCTTCAGTCGATCACCGCCTTGCCGGGCGCGTTGCGACCGGCAGCTCGGGCGTGGTAGTATTTCAGCGGCGAATGCCCTTTTCTCCCCGGGGGTGCAGCATTGTTTAGGAAGCGTTTGATAATGACCGCTACAGGCGCACTCTGCGCCTCAATCGCCGTGACCGGCCTACTTGCCGTAGGCTGCGAGGAGGATAAGGACGATCGTCCCCTGGTCCTGTCCGTGGAGCCGGCCAGGGGCCCCCTGAGGGGAGGCAACCACGTGGTCATCCAGGGGGAGGGCTTCCAGGCGAGCACCACGGTCTCTTTCGGTTCGGTTGCGGCTCAGGTGTTGAGCGTGGACCCATTGCGAATCGAAGTGGTGGTCCCCGCCTCCCAGGCGGCGGGCCCAGTGGACGTAAGCGTCGGCTCGCAGGCGGGAACCACCGTGCTCCCGGGGGCATATCGCTATGACGGCATTCCGCTCACCTTCATCGATGTCTCCGCCATGGATCTCTTCGCGGACGCGCCCCTTGGCGGCCGCCTCGCAGTGGCCGCGGACTTGGACGGAGATGGAGACCAGGACGTCCTGCAGGGCGCCAGAGACGGCCTGAGGCTCTACGAAAACCGCTCGGACGGACGCTTCGACACCTGGCCAGGCCACCTAGTAGAAGGCCTGGGGGAGGCTTTCGATGCCTGGGTGAATCAGGCCATCGTCGCCGACTTCAACGGCGACGGACGCCCGGATCTCTTCCTCGCCACCCTGGAGAACGAGCCCGATCGGGTGCTCCTCGGCCAGGGACCACGCACCGTCCCGGGCGCCTTCCCAGGCGCCAGCTTCCTGGACGCGACGCCCATGCCCGAAGGGCCGACCCACAGCCTGCACGCCGCCGCTGGGGACCTGGACGGCGACGGAGATCTGGACATCGTGATAGTGCGACCGGCCTTCGTGGATGCCGAGGCCGGCGTTGACCTACCAGCCTATATCGCCGTCTGGATGAACGACGGTCACGCTGTCTTCACCGAGGAAGGGGCCGCGCGCCTGCCGGACGCCGCCCTTGCGGCCCGCGGAGTAGCGATGGGCGACGTGGATGGGGACGGAGACCAGGACCTCTTCCTCTCGATGGACGCTGGGACCTGCCGGCTCTGGCTGAACGACGGCCACGGGATCTTCCGTGAGGCGCCGCCCGATGCCTTGCCGCCTCACGACACCCTCAGGGCCCGGATGCCCGCCATGGGGGATCTCGACGCCGACGGGGACCTCGACATCCTCGTTGTCTCCACCGGCCAGGACCGCCTCTGGGTAAACGATGGCAGCGGCCGCTTCACTGATCAAACCAGCGAGCGTCTTGGAACGGAGAACGAGGCTGGCTACTCGGCGGTCATCGTGGATCTGGACCTGGACGGCGTAAACGACCTCGTTGTGGCAAACAGCGACGGTCGCCTGAGGATATACAGGACCGACGAGGTCGGACGACTGTTCGACTACTCGGGCCAGGTCCGCCCTGCCCTGCCCGCCGACGCCGACGCCCTGGGCGTTGCGCCGGCTGACTTCGACGGAGACGGGGACCCGGACCTCTTCGTGAGCCGCTACAACAACCGGCGGCCCTGGCTCTTCCGTTCCTGGGATCCCCTGCCAATGACCGACTCGGACGGAGACGGCATCCCCGAGGGGGTGGACAACTGCCCCTCCGTGAAGAACCCTGCCCAGGAGAACCCGGACGCCTTTCACTTCTCCTGCCGCGACGGCGCCGAGTGCACCGAAACCACGGGGTGCGCCCTGTGGATCTGGCGAGGGGAGCGGGCCTATCTCCTGTGCAGCCAGACACCCCTCCCCTACGAGGAGGCGCAGGCGTTCTGCTGGTCCAGGGGCGCGGATCTGGTGGTCATCGGATCCGCGGAGGAAGACGAGTTCCTCGAGTCCATGGTGGCAGAAACCGCGTGGATCGGCCTGGATGATCGCCTGACGGAGGGCACCTTCGAGTGGGTGGACGGCTCGTCCCTCGTCTATGAGAGCTGGGCTGAGGGGGAGCCCAACAACTCGGGCGACATCGAGGACTGCGCGGGCATCCGGGTGCTCGACGGCGCGGTGCTCGGATGGAACGACTTCGCCTGCGACCTCCCCTATTCCTTCATCTGCGAGGATTCGGTGCGCCGCGGCGCCCCTGACCCGGGCAGCGCGTGCGACAACTGCCCAGACGCACACAACCCGGACCAGGGCGACGCAGACGCCGACGGCGTGGGCGACGCCTGTGACGGAGATTGACCATGTCCTCTTGCTCATGCACTGCTCTTGCACGCTCGGGCGCCCGAGCATCTCGCCTCATTGGTCTCCTCTCCTTGGTGAGCGCGCCATGGGCCTCCTGCGATGGCAACACTGCTGGCGGCGGCCTGCGCGTGGAGGCGGTGGAGCCCGGCGTGGTGACCGCCAGGGGAGGCCACGAGATAACGGTCCTCGGTAGGGGCTTCAGGCCGGGGGCAGTGTTAACCATCGGCACCACTGACGCCACCGTGCTGGAGGTCGAAGACCAGCGCATCCTGGCCGAGACGCCCACGCTCGTGGCCGGCACCTACGACGTCACGGTCTCCAACCTGTGGGGCCGCTCTGCTAGTCTTCCGAACGGCCTCCTGGTCGAGCCGCTCACCCTGGCCTTCAGGGAGGCAGCGCCCCACTACCTGCCAGCGCTGGACGAAGTCTCGATCACCAGCGCGGCCCACGGAGACGTAGATGGAGACGGAGACAGCGACTTGGTCCTGGGGATCTCGGGCGGGCCGAGCCTGCTGCTAATCAACTCCGGAACAGGCCAGTTCGTGGACGCCGGACCGCCCGACGGCGGGCAGGGGCCAGAGCTGCCTCCCTGGGACCATGACACCCGCCAGGTGCTGCTCGTGGATCTCGACGGGGACGGCGCCCCGGAGCTCTTCGGCTGCAACGGCTCAGGAGAGGCGGACCGGCTCCTGCTGAACGACGGTCTGGGCCGCTTTACCGACGCGCCCCTTGGGACCTTCCCCTCAAGGCTTGGCTCCTGCCTTGGGGCCGAGGCGGCTGACGTCGATGGGGACGGCCGCCCCGAGCTGGTGGTCCTCATGGGGAGAGCGCCTCGCGACGCCACGGAATTCGTGCGGGTCTATCGCAACAACTCCTCCGAAGGCATGCTGCGTTTCAACCTCGCCGAGGAGCTCGAGCCCCCGGCCGCGATGGACGGCTTCCCCTATGGCACCGAGTATGGCCACCTGGTCTCATACGGGATCACCTACGCAAGCGACGTGACTCAGGCCGCAACCTTCACCTACACCACTGGGACCACGGCGAACGGCAATGGCGCCGGGCGCATAGGCTACGATTTCGCCGGAGTGGATGGCTACGTCTTCTACACCATGCCCGTGCCGGGCGCGCGCTTCGCGCCGGAGGGCGTAAGGCTCAGCGTCCACGGCGATGGCAGCGGCCACATCCTCTCCCTGAGGCTCTTCGACGCGGGCGAGGAGCGCTACCGCAAGGAGTACGGCCCAGTGGACTGGGTCGGTTGGCTCACCCTGGAGGCCACGGAGCTCGAGACCTGGGAGCGCTTCTCCGGGGACGCCAACGGCGTGCTGGACGCGCCGATCCAGGCCGTTGGAATCGAGCTCACGAGGGTCGCAGGGGGGCCGGAGGCTGGAACCCTGAGGCTGGACGACGTGGAGATCCTGCATGGCACCCACGGCGCAGTGCTGGTGGAAGACTTCGAGATGCGCGAGCCTCGCTTCGGGTGGCTCGACCTCCTGTCATCCCTCGCAGCTGGCGACCTGGACGGGGACGGCCTCCCCGATCTCGTCATCACCGCGCAGGGCTCGGCCACCTCGGAGTTCGTGCGGATCCTCCGCAGCGCCCCTACCGCCGCAAGCGACGGCCCCGTTAGACTAGGCTTCGATCTCGTCGGACAGGAGGCCATCGCGGCGCCTGCCCTACCCTGCGCCTTTGCCGCGCTCCTCGACCTGGAGAGCGACGCCGACAGGGACCTTTTCCTCCTCTACGAGGGTCAAGACCTGGCCCTGGTCAACGACGGTTCCATGCACTTCTTCGATGACACCGAGACCCTGCTCCCCGTTGACCGGGTGAACGGACGGCACGCCGCGGTGGGAGATCTCGACCTGGACGGACGACAGGATATCGTGATCGCCAACCACGGCGCGGCGAACCGGCTGTACGTCAACAGCCCGAGCGGCAGGCTGAGAGACGAGACTCCTTCGCTGGGCCTGGGGCAAGAACCCTCGCGCCTAGTGCTGGTGTTCGACGCCACTGGAGACGGTATCCCCGACGTCCTGGTGGTGAACGACTCCGCGCCAGTGCTCCAGCTCTTCGTCTCCGTGCCGGAAGGAGACGGCCAATGAGAACCCCTGCCTGGATCCTGGCTGCGGCGGGCCTCGCGGCCCTGCTAGGCGCTGTCCTGGCGTTTACAAGGTGGCCCCAGGCGCAGGCCGACAACAGCTTCACGGCTCAAACGCCGACTTCCCCCGTGACCTGGATCGAGGTCGGCTGGGCAGGCGGCGACGCCGGGCCAAGCAATGGGGATGGACGGCTTGGTCGCCTGGACGGGGATGAGTCTGCCCCAGAGGGCCCGATGAGCTTCACGGTGAGCTCTTTTGGCGAGCTCTTCGTGCTGGACCAAGTCAACGAGCGCATCGCCGTCTATGGCCCGGACGGAGCCTTCCTACAGGCAATCCCTTTGCCGGCGCCGACCTTCCAAGACCTGGAGGTCACCGATTCCGGGGTGCTCCTCGTCCTGGACCGGCTGGCCAGGCGCAGCCTCCTTTTGCTCGGCGCCGATGGAAAGATGCTCGGCGAGGAGGCCATCGAGGGTGAGGGCGTCCCTGAGGGCGGAGCGGTCACCGGCATGTTCGTCGAGCCGGATGGCGTCTTCCTGGAGGTGGGACACCAGACGCGGGTACGGCTGCTGGACCGGGCTCTCGCCAAGGGAGACCGCGCCAAGCGCTCGGGCCGGCCCACCGGAGAGCCCGGGCTCTCGCTCGGAGCAGCCCTTGATGGCGCGGGCGGCGCCGCCCTTTGGCTGGAGGACGAGGAGGACGGCACGATCCTGGCCGAGAGGGAGCTGGTGTTCCCAAGGGAGGTGGCGCGAATCGCCTGGGTGGAGCCAGACGGGCTCGGACACCTGGTGGCGGCCCTGCATCTCTGGACCTGGAGCGCCGAGGACCCGCGCAAGGTGGCCCACGAGGAGAGCGTCATCCTGGTGCTCGACCCCTGGCTCGGACGCCTGGCGGAGATCCGCTCTCCTTACGTCGCCACCCATTGGGAGCAGTTCAGGGAGTTCAAGGTGTCCGAGGACGGCGCCATCCACCAGCTAGCCCTGTCCGAAGACGGCGTTCGCCTCCTCAGGTGGAGGGCGACATGGTGACCCCGGCTCCTGGCGGCAAGGTGACTGCCCATCCTCGCTGGGCGGGTCTCCTGCTTGCGCTCGCCGTCCTGCTGACCTCGGCACCGGCCGCGGCCGCGCCGCCCTGGAACACCCGGGACGAGCTCATCTGCCGGGCAGCCTCTGCGGTGGGCTTCTCCTACTACTGGGGCAACTCCTGCTGGTGCGCCAGCGGGTGCACCAGAAACACCGCCTGCGGCGCTGGGAGCTGCTCCGGGAGCTGTCCGAGTTGCACTCACTACGGCACCTACGGAGCCGACTGCTCGGGGCTCGTGAACAAGGTCTGGCAGGTGCCAAATCCCATCGCCACCACGACCTGCGGCCACGGGCCCTACGTGGCGAACTCCTACAAGTACGATCACACCTACTGGGACGTCATCTCGCGCAGCTCGCTGCAAAGAGGCGACGTGCTGGCCAGCTCCACGCATATAGTCGTCTACCACTACGGTGACCCCTGGGGTTCGATGGTGGTCTATGAAGCCAAGGGCTGCTCCTACGGCATCGTGCACAACTGGCGCACCTGCTCGAGCCTCTACTCGGCGGCCAGGAGGATCAACATCTCCTCTGGCTGCGTCTGCACCCCCGGCCAGACCCAGAGCCAGGCCTGCGGAAACTGTGGCTCCCAATCCAGGACCTGCCTGTCCTCCTGCCAGTGGGGCGCCTGGAGCGCCTGCGCGGGTCAGGGGGTCTGCAGCCCCGGCGCCAGCCAGTCCCAGACCTGCGGGAACTGCGGCACCCAGACTCGCAGCTGCTCGTCTTCCTGCTCCTGGGGGGCCTGGAGCACCTGCGCGGGCCAGGGGGTCTGCAGCCCCGGCGCAGCCGAGGAGCGGGACTGCTGCGACTGCGGCTCTCAGCGCCGCTCCTGCTCTACCTCCTGCCAGTGGGGCGCCTGGAGCGTCTGCGATGGCCCGGATCCCCCGGGGGACGCCCAGCAGTGCAACACCGGCGAGGCGGGGATCTGCGCCGAGGGCCGCTTGCGCTGCGTCCAGGGTTGCCTCACCTGCGCCCGGCTCCTCGAGCCGACCGCAGAGCTCTGCAACGACCTGGACGACGACTGCGACGGTGAGGTGGACGACGGCCCGCCCCAGGTGATGGGGGAGCCGCCGCCGCCCTACGCCGCGCGCCTCCTGGACCACTCCGTACCCCGACGGCTCGTCCCTGGAGAGTCTGCCCGAGCCTGGGCGGTCTTCGAAAACGTCGGCGCCGAAACCTGGCCCCCAGGTGGGATCTGGCTGGGGGCAGCCGCCCCTGGAGATGGAGCGCCGAGCCAGCTCTGGGACTCCGACACCTGGCCAGCCCACGATGTCCTCGCGGTGCTCCACGAGGAGGTGCCGCCCGGAAGCATGGCGGAGCTCTCCTTCGACCTCACCGCCTCGACTGAGCTGGATCGCGAGGTCACCGAGACCTTCGTGCTCCTCTCCCCCTCCGGCCGGCCCCTGACCTGCCCGGACCCTTACATCGGGGTGACCATCGGCCCGGTCCAGCGGAGCCCCTCCGGAGAGGCGCCGACGCCCCCTGGCGCCGGCCAACCTGGAGCTTCGCAGCCAGTTGACCCATCAGTCCCGTGGGTGAGCGGCGGCTGCGCCTGCGGCTCATCTGGCAATGCCCCTCACCTCCTGTTGCTTCTGCCCCTCTTGATCGTACTCGGGCTCAGGCGCAGAGATCGCTCTCGAAATCAGCCATCCAAGGCCACCTAGCTCCAGGGATCTCAAATTCGAGAGCCTCCTGAAGAAGCTTTGGCGCCCTGGCCAGAGCCACCAAAGGCTCATTGCAGCCCGCTCCGGGCTGGAGGCTCGGCTCTTTCTGAGCTATCTTTGCGGCATGAAACCGTCAACTCACCTCCCTGGGCGCGCCGCAGGGCTCGCCCTAGTCGCAAGCCTTCTCACCACTCTGACGGCCCTTGCTGGCTGCACCCTCATCTCGGTGGGCAGCCTGGTGGGGAAACGCTTCGCCCCTGCCCTCGAGAAGGGCGACAAGGAGGGGCTCAAGCGAGCCTCCACCCCCCGCCTGGCTGGTTACTGGGAGGCCTTCACCGAGAAGGAGAGCCAGGCAGCCGT
>JAVEWA010000263.1:0-8896 GCA_034004785.1 Polyangia bacterium | reverse complement strand
AGGTCGGAAGGGCTGAGAACGCCGACGATGCTTTGGAGCCGACGCTGGGTGCGACCGCTGGGTGCCACGATCTGCAGCGGAGGGCGGAAGTGCGTCTTGACACCCACTTCCATAGAAGGAACTTTCAACTACTTCGTTCGGAAGCTCTCGTCCGCAGGGTCCACAGGAGCGGTGTCTACAGGTGATGCCTGTAAGGCCTGTGAGACTCCGTGCGTGGTCCCTGTCAGGAAGCATGCAGAGATCATCAGCGATCGTATGATTGGGGTCAAGGCATCGTCTTCGGAGGCTTTCGGACCCTCACCGAAAGGCTCGCCTTTCTTGGGCGCGGGGATAGCGGGGGATAGCGCGATTCTCCGCCGCGAGCTGCTTTCTCTTACTCAATGATGCGCGCTGTCGTCTGGCCAATGCGGCCAATGCGGCCAATGCGAGTGATCGTCGTCATGGTCTTGGCCTGGGTCTGGCACGTGCGCGCTCGGGGTGGGCGATCGCGGTGGAGGGCGAGCGGCGTGTCCAGCGGCCTCCCGAAGGTGAGAGCGAGCCCTCGTGAGATGTGAGGTAGTGTCTTGGTCCCAATCGTCCTCGGACGTATCGGCATCGAAGTCGAACATTGGGTCCGATGCCAGCCGGGGAGGAGCGAGAGGGGGCGGGCTCGACGGGAGCCCGATGTGGTCGAGCACCTTGGCGACGACACGAGGGTCCGTCAAAAACGCGAGAACTACCATGCGTCCACCGCAGGTGGGGACTGGGCACTTGAGAGCGTCGATGTGGAGCGCCCTCATGAGCAAGGCGGCCCATCCCGTCCTTGTGCGGCTGTGTTTGGAGCGGTTGCGTTCATGCTTGGGGCTCTCGGGGCCTTCGGACTCTGAGCCCTCGGACTCTGAGCCCTCGGACTCGGAACCCTCGGACTCGGAACCCTTGGACTCGGAACCCTCGGACTCGGAACCCTTGGAAGGCGCAACTGGAACGGTGTCGGGGGTGGTGCCCCAGTTGCTCGGAGTCTCGGTATTCACTGGGTCCCGTGAAAGGAGACGCTGAACAGCCATCGAAGCCGCAGCCCTACAGAGGCCGATGCCAATCCGGCCTCGAGCCATCCTCGGGAGCTCGGGGGCTGCCAGAGCGCGGGGATGCGGGCGCCGACCAGGCGGACTAGTATCCCTTCTGGGCCTCTGTATCGCACTCTCCTATCCGGCTGTTTTTTTGGTGGCAATGAGCTAGCATCGCCCGCTGTGCAGGCAGCGGCTCTGCCGTTGATGATGGAGTGCTTCTTCAAGGAGTAGCCGTCAGCCATCCTCAGAGCGACCCCGTTCGTGCTGGCGGGGAGCCGCACTGAGCCCACAAGGCCTCTGGCCCGGTGGATGATTGTTTCCCTGTTCATTCTGACGACGACCCGGAGTTGGCAAGAGGCAGATAAAACAACGCGCCGGACCAAAGACGCCCAATGGGACGAGGCCGGCCCCCAAGGAGGTTGGATACCATGAAAAAGACCCTCGCGATCCTGCTCACCTGTGCCTTCGCCTTCGGCGGCTTCGCCGCCTGTGGTGACCGTGGTGACCGTGGTGACCGTGGCGACCCCTGCGAGAAGTTCGCCAACAAGCTCGAGGACTGCGCCAAGAAGGCCGACAAGAAAGACTCCAAGGATGACAAGGAAGGCAAGAAGAAGTTCATCGAGGAGTGCAAGAAGACCGACAAGCTCAAGAAGAAGGCCAAGGAGTGCGTGGGCAAGGACAGCTGCGAGAAGATGATGGAGTGCTTCTTCAAGGAGTAGCCTTCAGCCATCCGCTAACCGACCCCGTTCGTGCTGGCGGGGAGCCACTTCGAGCCCACAGGGCCTCTGGCCCGGTGGATGAGCGGTTTCCCTGTTCATCGTGACGACGACCCGGAGTTGGCAAGAGGCAGATAAAACAACGCGCCGGACCAAAGACGCCCAAGCGGGACGAGGCCGGCCCCCAAGGAGGTTGGATACCATGAAAAAGACCCTCGCGATCCTGCTCACCTGTGCCTTCGCCTTCGGCGGCTTCGCCGCCTGTGGTGACCGTGGTGACCGTGGTGACCGTGGTGACCCCTGCGAGAAGGCCACCAACAAGCTCATCGAGTGCATGGGCAAGGACTCGAAAGAGCTGAAGGAGAAGATGGAGAAGGAAAAGAAGAGCATGATCGAGGAGTGCAAGAAGAAGGGCGAGGGCAAGAAGCTGAAGAAGTGCGTCGGGGAGTCCGACTGCAAGAGGTTCATGGAATGCCTGGAGAAGGCCTCCAAGTAGCTCCTAGACAGACCCCGGCCCCCTCCTCTCCTCCTGGTTTCTCCCGGACCTCCTGAGACCTCTCTAGTCGAGTCGAAAGCCATGCCCTCGCTCGGGCCGAGCCCCCTCCTTTCCGACAGGGGTCACGGGACCGGGCCCAGGGCCTCGGCAAGCCTCGAGGAGAGCTCCAGAGCGGTCATGCCTGTCTCATCTCCCAGGGAGGTGACGAACTCTGCATGGGAGCGGCCCCGCCTGTAGGCTGGCTCCCGCGGGGGATGGGGCAGATAGCGCTCCCAGGAGTGGAGCGCCGGGCTGTGGAGAAGGGTCGTCGTGTAGTAGGCCAGGCCGCGCTCGAGATAGAGCGCCGCGCCTCCGATCTTTCGATCCCCCAGGCAGAGATCGCTGACTTCCCGCCGCTCGGCCACCGGCAGGCCAAGGCGCCCGAGGCCCTCGATGACCCAGGAGGAGAAGCGATCGAACCGTCCCCGGATCGAGGCAGGGCCGGAGGCGGGCACCACGGCAGAGACGATCAGGTTCCCCCTGTCGAGCACCACGGCGCAGCCCCCGCCCCTCCTGCGCTGGATGGGGACCCCGTCCGAGACGGCGGCCCCTAGGTTCGCCTCGACCTCCGCCTTGCTGCCGCTCCCGAGCACGAGGGTGACCGGCCCCAGCCAGGGAGCGACCCTCCCCTCGCCGAGGCCCGTCTCGCGCACCCTCTCGATCAGATCTTCGTCCATGGTCCAGGGCCTGATGCCCAGAACGTCATCTCGAGTGGCCAAGCTCTGTCGCGCTAGGGAGGTCATGTTCTCCTCATTGCTTCTCGCCTACCTGACTTCCTCTTTGGCCCGGGCCGGCGGACGCCCGGGAGGCAGATGAACCGGCATGCCCGCTGCCACCTCCGCCGCCTCCATGATCGCCTCGGACAGGGTGGGGTGTGGATGGATGGTGACCATGAGGTCCTCGAGGGTGGCGCCCATCTCGATGGCCAGCACTCCCTCGGCGATGAGATCCGAGGCCTGGGGACCCACCATGCCCACCCCGAGCACTCGCGAAGTCTCGGGATCCGAGATGATCTTCACGAGACCCTCGGTGCGACCGAGGGTCCTGGCGCGCCCCAGGGCCCGAAGCGGGAAGCTCCCGACCTTCACCTGGCGCCCGATTGCCGCGGCCTCCCGCTCGGTGAGCCCGGCCCAGGCGATCTCCGGGGAGGTGAACACCACCGCCGGGATCGCCCGGTTGTCGAAGGCGCTCTTGTGCTCTGCAATGACCTCGGCCGCGACCTTGGCCTCCCTCGAGGCCTTGTGGGCCAGCATCGGCCCATGGGTCACGTCCCCGATGGCATAGACGTGGGGGATGGCCGTGCGGCACGCCTCGTCGGTTACAAGGAAGCCCCCCTTGTCTGGCGCCAAACCCAGGCTTTCCAGGCCGAGGTCGTCGGTGTTCGGAATCCTGCCGATTGCCACGAGCACCTGGCTCGCCTCGAGGAGCTCCTCCCGGCCCTGGCGCTCGATGGTGAGGCCGAAGCCGCCGCTCAGCTTTCGCACCCCGACCACCTTCGCGCCGGTGAGGATCTTCGCAAAGGAGGCCTTGGCGTGCCCGAGCACCGGGCCCACGAGATCCATGTCCGCGCCAGCGAGCAGCTCCTCGCTCGACTCGAGCAGAGTGACCTCGGAGCCAAGCCCGGCGTACACTAGCCCCAGCTCCAACCCGATGTATCCCCCGCCCACCACGACGAGGCTCCTTGGGAGCTCGGGCAAATCGAGGGCCTCGCGGGAGGACCAGAGCTCGAGCTCCCCCGCGGCCCCGAGGCGCCTCGGCCTGGATCCGGTGGCGATGATGACGTCGGTGTAGCGAAGATCCGGTCCGCCCTCCACCGACACCAGACCCGGCGCCCGGAAGCGGGCGCGGCCCTTTACTACCTCCACGCCCCGCCGATCGAGCAGCCCCTTCACGCCCGTCGAGAGCCCCTTCACCACCTCGCTCTTGAAGCTCCTCAGCCTCCCGAGATCCACCCTGGCCCCTTCGAAGGTAATGCCCAGCTTGGAGGCGTCACGAGCGCTCTCCAGGAGATCCACTGCGTGGATGAGGGTCTTCGAAGGGATGCAGCCCTCCAGCAGGCAGACCCCGCCGAGGCTCGGCCGCTCCTCGATAAGGACCACCTCCTTGCCAAGGTCCGCGGCCCTGATGGCCGCCACGTAGCCTCCAGGGCCCCCGCCGATCACGAGGACCTGGGTCTCCATCTCGAGGGTTCCCATCACCATTTGGCTAGCTCTCCATAAGAAGCGCCATGGGATCTTCCAGCCTGCGCCTGAGGTCGTTCATGAACCTGGCCGACTCGCCGCCGTCCGCGATCCGGTGATCGAAGGCGAGGACGAGGGGCAGCATGGTCCGGATCTGGATCTCGCCTCCCCTCACCACGGGCTTTGGCGCGGCCCGCCCAAGGCCGAGGATCGCCACCTCTGGGTAGTTGACCAGCGGGTTCGGCGAGAAGCCTCCGAGGTTGCCGATGTTCGAAAGGGTGAAGGTGCCGCCCTGGAAGTCCGCCGCCTCCAGCCGGTCCTCCCGGGCCCTGGTGGCGAGCTCCTCGAGGGCCGCGGCCAGCCCGAGCACCGAGAGCCGATCAGCCCCATGCACCACTGGCACCACCAGGCCCTTGGGGCTGTCCACCGCCACCCCGAGGTTGTAGTAGCGCTTGTAGATGAGCTCCTCGCGCACCCCGTCCAGGCTCGCGTTGAACATCCGATACTGCTTGAGCCCGGCCACCACCGCCTTCATCACGAAGGCCATCAGGGTCAGCTTCGGGGCCTGCCCACCCGTCCTCCTCTCCCGCTCCCTTCTCCTGAGCGCGTCCAGCTCGGTGACGTCCGCCTCGTCGAGATGCGACACCTGGGCGAGGAGCAGGCTCGACTGGGTCATCCTGCGGGCAACCTTGCGCCTGATGGAGCGGAGGGGCTCCTTGTCCACGGGCCCGAACAGGGAGAAGTCCTCGAGGGGCTCCACCTCGAGGAGCGGGATGCCCGAGCCTGGCCCACGCCCTGTTCCCGATGACGCCCCTTTGGCAGGCACATCCAGGGGCAGCTTGCCGCTCACCTCCTCGATGGGGGCGGGAGAGGCCGGCTCGGGTGGAGTCCTGCTGGAGGCTCTACGGACATCGTCCGGCGTAACGCGCCCGCCAGGGCCTGTCGCTCGGACCCTTCCGAGATCCACCCCCAGCTCCCGCGCAAGGCGCCTGGTGGCGGGGGCCGCCGCCACAGGACCTGTCACAGACTTGGCAGGGGAATCGGCCTCGGGCGCCGCCGCCACAGGACCTGTCCCAGACCTGGCAGGGGAGTCGGCCTCGGGCGCCGCTGGAGGCGATGCCTGGGGAGCCGCATGCGGCGAAACGATGGGCGGCGCGTGGAGCGACTCCTGGGGCGACCCCTTTGGCGCGCTCTTCCCCTCAATGCCTCCCTCCTCTATGACCGCGACGACCTCGCCCACCCGGATCACCTCTCCCACCGCACCAGCAAGACGAACGACTGTCCCTGCCACTGGGCAGGGCAAAGTCACTGCGGCCTTGTCCGTCTCCACGTCCACGAGGGGCGCGTCCCTCTCGATCTCTTGCCCTGGAGAGATGTGCCACCTGAGGATCTCCGCCTCGTGGATGCCTTCTCCGAGATCTGGCAGCTTGAACTCGTACACGGCCTAACTCCCGCAGGCCCTTTTGGCCCGCTATCTGACGGCCTAACTCCCTCAGGCCCTATTGGCCCGCTATCTGCCTGCTCAGCCTCGATGCCCCGCTGGCCCGCTCGCTCCTCGGAAGGCCCGGGCTCTCTAGAGCCGGGGCGCCTATCAAAAGTCCAACGTCTCGAGCACCGCCTCCTCGATCCGCGCCGCGTTCGGCATGTAGGAGAGCTCCCTGCCGAAGTACGGCGTGACCACGTCGAAGTGGGTGAGCCTTCCGACCGGCGCCTCGAGGTACATGAGGGCCTCGTCGTTGATGCGCGCGATGACCTCGGAGCCGAGGCCCAGGTGCCGCGCCGCCTCCTGCGCCACCACGCAGCGCCCGGTCTTCTTCACGGAGGCGGCGATGGCCTCTCCGTCCAGGGGGTTGATGGAGAGGAGATCCAGGACCTCCACCCTTGCCCCCCTCGCATCCCTGACCGCCTGAGCCGCGGCGAGAGCCGGCCGCAACAGCGCGCCCCACACCACCAGGGTGAGGTCCTCTCCCTCGAGGGCCACGTGGGCCTTGCCGAGGGGCATCACCTCGGGCTCCTCGGGGACCTCCTCCTTGAAGGCCCGGTAGGAGTGCTTGGGCTCCATGAACACCACTGGATCTGGATCCCTGATGGCGGCAAGGAGAAGGGCCCGCGCGTTCCTCGGGGTGGAGGGGATGACTACCCTCAGCCCTGGGATGTGCCCGAAGATGGCCTCCTTGCTCTCGCTGTGGTGCTCGAGAGCCCTCACCCCGCCGCCGTAGGGCATGCGCACCACCATGGGCACGCTGTGCCTGCCCTGGGTACGGCTCCGGTAGCGGGAGGCGTTGCCCTCGAGCTGCGGCAGGGCGAGCATGGAGAAGCCCGAGAACTGGATCTCCGCAACTGGCCTGAGCCCTCCGAGGGCCATGCCAATGGCGGCCCCCACGATGCCCGACTCCGCGAGGGGAGTGTCCAGCACGCGCCTCGCCCCAAACTTCTTCCAGAGGCCCGCCGTGACCCTGAAGACCCCCTCGTCGGGCCCGATGTCCTCTCCGAGGAGCACCACGGACTCGTCTCGCTCCATCTCCTCGTGGAGCGCGAGGTTTATCGCCTGCACCATGTTGAGCTTAGGCACGGGACGCCTCCGCCTCGATCCGGTCGAGGAAGGCCCTCCGCTGGGCCTCTATGCCCTGGTCTCTTGCGCCAAAGACGTGGTCAAAGGGCTCGTCGATCTTGAAGTCCTTCCGCTCCTCGAAGCGCTTCACCGCTGCTTCCACCTCGGCCCTGATCTCGGCCTCGAGGGCCTCCTGCCTACCGCCGTCCCACAGGCCCCTCGACTCCAGGTAGCGCCTGTACCGGACGAGCGGGTCCTTTCTCCACCAGGCCTGGACCTCCTCCTCGGTGCGGTACTTGGTGGGGTCGTCCGCCGTGGTGTGCATCATCAGCCTGTAGGTCACCGCCTCGATGAGGGTGGGCCCTCCGCCCGACCTCGCTCGATCGAGGGCCTCCTTGGTGGCGCGATAGACCGCCAGGGCGTCGTTGCCGTCCACCTGCACGCCCGGCATCTCGTAGGCGATGGCCTTCTGTGCAAGGGTCCTGGAGCGGGTCTGCTTGTCTCGGGGCAGGGAGATCGCCCACTGGTTGTTCTGGCAGAAGAACACCACCGGCGCCTGCCACACCGAGGCGAAGTTGAGGGCCTCGTGAAAGTCCCCCTGGGAGGTGGCGCCGTCCCCGAAGAAGGTCACCACCGCCGAGTCCTCGCCCTTCTGCTTCATGGCATGGCCAAGGCCCACGGCATGAAGGAGCTGGGACCCCACTATCACCGCCACTGGCAGGGTCCTCGGCGATCCATCGAAGACGTTCCCCTCCTCGTAGCCGTTGTGATAAAGGAGCGTCGCCTCGATGGGCGCTCCCCGCATGAGCGCGCCCGGGAACTCCCTGAAGGAGGGAACGAACCAGTCGCTTTCCCTCATGGCTAGGGCCGCGCCGCAGCTGCTCGCCTCCTGCCCGGTGGAGGGCGCGAAGGTTCCCAGGCGGCCCTGGCGCTGCAGCTTGAGCATCCGCTGATCCACCTCTCGGGCGAGCAGCATTCCCCTGTAGAGCCCGAGCCTCTGCTCGTCCGTCAGCTCTGGCTCCAGGGACTCGTCGAGCCTCCCCTCCTCGTCCAGGATCTGCATGGAGGAGACGCTGAAGGTCCCCAGCTCGGTCGTGGGCATCGCCTGTCCTCTCGTGGCCACCCTCGGGCCCTCTTTCCAGCTCGGCGGCTCCTTGCCGCCTTTTGGGGTAATTGCTTACCCATTTGCTGGGATATCTACACCATAAGGCCGAAGCCCTGGAGGTCAAGGCGAGTAGGAGCAGATCTATCCGAAGCCAAGCAGCAGGATTAAATGTAAATAATTACAACTGATTCCACCCCGAAAACAGGCGTCCCGCCCCGCTGACCGAGAAAGGGAATGGGACAGGGACTAGGGCTGGGGTTGGGACCAGAAAAGTGGCGCTGCTCAGATACGTCTGGGGCGTATCCGTGCACTGGTTCTCTGTCCAGGTGCGCGCAGTGGAGACGACGGATCGATAGGCCACTCCCCGATGGACCTGGACCGCCTCCTCCCCTTGGCGCAGCCTGACCCAGGGAGCCGACGGATCCCAGAGGCCGAATGGATGCCCCGCCTTGAGATCTGGGTATCCCATCCAGCCGCATTCCAGTGGCCCGGTCTCCTCGCAGGCGGGAGGGACCTCGCTCAGGGTCGTGCCCCCGCTGAACGCCGTAAGGAGCAAAAGCCCGTTCAGCGTATAGAGCGAGACCGCCGAGTAGCTCGAGTACCAGCAGCAGCTAGCCGACACGCTCGCCTTGATCTCCTCTCCCACGGCTACGGGCAGGGTTGCATCGGCCGGGATGCAAAGGTCCATGCTCACCGAGGTGGCGTCCTCGGGAAACGACAGGGTGATGGTGTAGCTTCCCTCCCCGCCGGAGATGGAGTCCAG
>JAVEWA010000262.1:0-8897 GCA_034004785.1 Polyangia bacterium | reverse complement strand
GGAGCTCTCCCAGTTTGCAGCGCACCTCGCTCACCGGGCCGAGCATCACCGTCTCCTCCACCAGCACCGACATGGTCGGCAGAGCAGAGGCCCCTGATGGCGCTTCCCTGTCGAGACGCAGGGCCTAGGGCCGGATCCAAACCGAGCGCGTGGAGGCGTCCGCCCCCTCGCAGGGTAAGGTCAGAGGACCGAGGCGCACCGTCCCCGGCGATGCCTCGTCCACGGCAAACACGTTCCTCAGGCCTAGAAAGCGCGCCACTGCAGGATCCACGGGCCTACGAAAGAGGTCGGCGGGGGGGACAGGGGGGAAGAGGCGGCCCCCGAGGAGCACCGAGATGCGGTCGGCGAGGTAGAGGGCCTCCTCCCGGTCGTGGGTCACGTGCACCACGGTGAGGGCCTCCGGATCGGGGCCAGCACCACGCGACTCGGCGTGGAGCCGCTTCAGCTCCTCCCTGAGATGGTCCCTGGTGACGCCGTCGAGGGCCGAGAGGGGCTCGTCCACGAGCAGCAGCGCGGGCTCCACCGCGAGAGCGCGCGCAAGGGCCACCCGCTGCCGCTCCCCGCCCGAGAGCCCCTCCACCCGCCGCCCGAGCAGCGTCTCTATCCCGAGTCGAGCAGCCATGGCGCGAGCCCTGGCGTCCCTGGCGGCGCGGCCCAGGCCCCTGACCCTCGGGCCAAAGGCGATGTTCTCGCCAACGGTCAGGTGGTCGAAGAGGGCCAGATCCTGGAATAGCACGGCCAGGGGCCTAGCCTCGGGCGGCAGGCACATGAGATCCCGCCCCTGCCAGCGCACCTGGCCCGTTCTCGGCTGGAGCAGACCGCAGATGACCTCGAGGAGGAGGGTCTTTCCCGAGCCCGTAGGGCCGAGGAGCACGAAGTACTCGCCGGGTCTCACGTCGAGCGAAATGCCGGAGAGGGAGAAGGCCCCCGCGGTGAGACCCAGGTCGCGCAGCTCAAGCATCGCGCCCCCGGTGCCCGGTCCTTGGAGGCCTGGAAAGCAGGCGGAGCCCCACGAAGAGGGCAACACAAACGAGCACCAGGAGCACGGCCGCTGCCCTGGCGTAGCCGAGCCCGTGATCGTTCAGGCGCTGATAAACGAGAACCGGGGTCGTCATGGGATGGTAGGCGATGATCACCACCGCGCCGAACTCGCTGATCCCGCGGGCCCACATGAGGGTCATGCCAGTCAGGATCGAGCGCCAGGCCAGGGGCAGTGCCACGATGAAGAACACCTGGCGAGGCGAGGCGCCGAGGGTACGGGCAGCCTGCTCCACCCGGAGAGGGATGGCCTCGAAACCCTGGCGAGCGCTGTTCAGGAGGAAGGGCACGGAAACGAAGGCCATGGCCATTGAGATGCCCGCGGTGGTGCCCACCAGGCCGCCGCCAGTGAGCTTCCCGAGGAGGCTGTGACGACCGACCACAGTGAGGAGCGCGACTCCCGCGGCCACATGAGGCACTACTATGGGCAGATCCAGCAGTGCCAGGAGCAAGCTCCGGCCTCGAAAGCGCCTGCGAGCGAGAAGCCATGCGAGGGGCACCCCCGCGAGGGTGCAGACGATGGTGGCCCAGAAGGCGCTCACCAGGGTCACGCGCAGAGACTCCAGCACCTGACGGTCGCGGGCAGCGGAGGAGAGCTCCCCGAAGGAGCTGGCGACCAGCATGCCGAGGATCGGCGCCACCACCAGGAGCACCACCAGGGAGCCCGCCAGGGCGAGGGCCAGGTGGAAGACCCAGCTCCGGCCCCTTGCGGCGGGCAAGGGCGCGGGGGCGTCCTGGCTCATTGTGCCGCCTCCCCTCCGACCTTGGCCGGAGCAGCAGGGTGATTTGCCGAGGACGAAGGGGCCATGGAGCCGACGCCAGAGGCCGCAGCAGGACCGAGCAGACGCGCAAGCCCAGGCGGCAAGGCCTCCCGGCCAGTGGCCCGCAGGGGCCAGACGGGCGGCTGACCTTGGCGCTCGAAGATCGCCCTTCCCTTGGCAGAGAGCAGGAAGGCTACGAAGGCCTCGGCCCCGGTCGGGTTTGGCGCGTTCAGCGGGATGGTCACCGAGTACAGGATGGGCTCGCCCCGAAGGGTAGTGGTGGAGCCAGGGGTCTTGCCACTGACCGTGACCCTTGCCGCGCTGTAGGCCTCCGCCATGGCCGGATCCCCGAGATGGATCTCGGGCGGCAAGGTCACGAAGGAGAGCCCATGCTGAAGGGCCACGCTCCTGTAGATTGGCAGGTAGTCGATCTCGCCTGCCTCCAGGAGCGCCAGGAGGTCGGTCTCCTTTGGCCGTATGAATGTGCGCCCGTGCTTGGCGCCGAGCCGCGCCGCCAGGCCAGGCTCGCCCAGGTGGCGCTCGGCGAGCTGGAACATCATGAGGGTGCGGTAGCCGCAGGGATCGCTGTCCGGGTCCGCACGGCCGAAACGGACCTCCGGGTCGGCGAGGATCCTGTGCCAGTTCGAGGAGCTAACCTCGTCCCTCCGCCTGGACCTGGGGCCATAGGCCAGGATGAGGGAGTTCGTGGCGAAGTGGATGTTCCACCGCGCGAACCTGGGCACCAGGAGGTCGGTGACGACGACGTGGTCGGCCGAGCCAAAGACGTCGGCCCTTCGCCCGAGCTCGCTTATCTTCCGGGCCGAGTGGCGGCTCCCCGCCGCCTCCAGGCGAAGCAGGGCCCTTGGATGCTCGTTCTTGTAGGCCTTGGCCACCTCGGAAAAGGGCCTGGTGAGGCTTCCAGCGTGAAAGATAACCAGCGTCCCCTCGGGCCCCGAGGCAGCGGGCCCGGGCCCGCGTGGGCCAATGGGCCAGCAGAGCCGGAGCGCGAGCCCGATCCCAGCGATCACGCCGAGGCCCAGGAACAGCCGCCCGATGGGCAGGGGAGATTTGGCTTCAGGCATGGACATGTAGGGTGGGTCTGGGGCGGTGCGGTATGCTGTGCTCTGCCATTTTGGGTCATTCTTGGTTATTTTTGGTATCCTGACAAGGTCCTGCGAGCCTTGGCTACCCGCAGCCCCTCGGCCGCCCGGAGGATGGCGATGGCGTACTGGACGACCAAGGAGGTGGCCAGCTACCTCCACCTGAACGAGAAGAAGATCTACGCGATGGTGGCGGAGGGCAAGCTCCCGGCTGCCCGCATCTCGGGCAAGTGGCTCTTTGAGAAGGACCTCGTGGACGCCTGGGTCAAACAGAACACGGTTCACCCCCCAGCCGGGCTGCTCGGCCACCTGGTGGAGCGCCTCCTGGTGATCCAGGGCTCGGACGACTGGCTCCTCGAGCGCGCCATATCACACCTGAGGGAGACTCTGCCCCACTCGATAGTGACCGCCACGGTGGGCAGCATGGGAGGGCTTCGGGCCCTCCTCGAGGGGCGGGCACACCTGGCAGGGATCCAGGTAGCCGAAGCCGAGGTCTCCCAAGGCCTCAAGGAGGGCCTGCCGTCCTACCTGCTGGATCTCTTCCACCGCCAGCAGGGCCTGGTGCTCTCGCCGTCCAGGAAAGAGGGAGTGCGAACCCTCGGGGACCTGGCCGAAAAGGGCCTGCGCTTCGCCCTGCGGCAGCCAGGCTCCGGGACCCACCGCCTCACCGAGCGGCTGCTCGCGGCCGAAGGCCTGTCCCTCGCCGATCTTCGGACCGTCGGACCCTATCACACCCACCTGGAGGTGGCCCTCGCGGTGCTCAGCGGCGCGGCGGACGCGGGCCTGGTGATCCAGGTGGCGGCCGACCAGGCTGGGCTCCCCTTCGTGCCAATTCACCAGGAGACCTTCAGGATCACCGCGCCTGCGGCCTTCTTCGGGGAGTCACCCGTGGCCCGAGTCCTCGAGCGCCTCTTCGCCTGGCTAAGGGCGCAGACTCCAGAGCGAACCCCTGGATACGACCTCTCGCCCCTCGGGAGACTGCGCCCGCCCGCCGGGTAAGCCCTCCCCGAGCCACGACGAATGCCCTCCCTTCCCGAGCAACGGCCCAGGCACGAGCAGGCTTGACCCGAGCCCGTCACGAGCCGATGCTATGCAGAACAAGGCAGTGGACCAGTCTTGCGCCATGAGACGCCGGGGCTCTCAAACCAAATTCCGCTGCCTGGGAGGATAGGATGCATAGCGAGCACGGCTCGAGGATGCCTTGGCGTTTCACCGCGACGGGTGCAAGCGCTGCATGGTTGTCGGGTACCTTCTTACTGATGGCCCTCGGCGCTATCTCCTGCGGCGATGACGACGGGACGAACGACAACAACGCCAACAACAACAACGCCTCGCAACCGAGCTGCGGCGACGGGATCCAAGGAGGCGTGGAGGAGTGCGACCAAGGCGCGGCCAACAGCGACACCCTCCCCGACGCCTGCCGGACCGACTGCACCCTGGCCCGCTGCGGAGACGGAGTCGTGGACTCGGACGAGCAGTGCGACGAGGGCCCGGCAAACGCCGACTCCGTGCCGGACGCCTGCCGCCGGGACTGCACGCCCCCGCGCTGCGGCGACAGCGTGGTGGACGTCGAGGCCGGCGAGAACTGCGACTGCGGAGACGGAGGCGCGGGAGGGCTGCGGCCGAGCTGCGACGCGCCCAACGGCGCCGTGGGCAGCTCCTGCGGCGAGACCTGCATCCCGAGGTACTGCGGCAACGGAATCATAGACCCCGGCGAGGAGTGCGACGACGGCAACTGGTCCCCTGGCGACGGCTGCGGCCCGACCTGTCTCGAGGAGCGCTGCTCGAACGGCATCTGGGATCCGGGCGAGCAGTGCGACGACGGCAACAGCCTGAGCCACGACGAGTGCTCGAGCGACTGCGCCCGCGAGATCCCTCACTGGTGGAGCGGCCTGAACCTCTGGCCTGGCCTTCGCTCCCAGCACGCCATGGCCTACCACCCCGCCACCGGGGAGGCCGTCTTCTACGGGAGTCACTCGCAGAGAGACACCTGGGCCTTTGACGGCGAGCGCTGGAGGGAGATCCGCTCGACCCGCACTCCTCCGCTCCTGGCGTACCCGGCGGCAGCCTATGATCGACTCCGGCAGGTCATCGTCTTCTTCGGGGGTTCTCACAACGCCTATGTGAAATCGGACACCTTCGAGTTCGACGGGGAGAACTGGTCTCAGCGCATCCTCCCCCATTACCCGCCCCCAAGGCAGGATCACGCGATGGCCTATGATGAGCTGCGCGGGGTGATCGTGCTCTTCGGTGGAGCGAGCTCGTCCTCCACCCTTGGCGACACCTGGGAGTACGACGGCGCCGACTGGGTCGTGGTGAGCACCCAGAACAGCCCTCAGCCCTTGCGTAACCATGCCATGGCCTTCGACGCCGCTCGCGGGGTCACGGTCCTGCACGGAGGAAGCTCCTCCGGTGGGACCGACTCCCAGGAGACCTGGGAGTTCGACGGCACCGACTGGAGCCTCCGGTCTCCAAGTGCGTCGCCCATGGCCAGGTACTCACACGGGCTCGTCTACGATCGGACCCGACAGCTGATCGTTCTTTTCGGCGGGGTTGCCAACTATGCTCCGCAGTCCGACCTCTGGGAGTACGATGGAACGACCTGGACCCTGCACAACCTGTCCCCTGCCCCTCCGAGCCGCTACAGTCACGCCATGGCATACCACGAAGGCGAAGGAAAGATCGTGCTGCAGGGAGGCTACGGCAACGTGGAGCGCTCGGACACCTGGCTCTTCGACGGCACCGCCTGGGCCCAGATCACGCCTCCGACGGCACCCCCGACGGCCTTCTTTGGCAAGGCCGTGGGGAACCCCCACCAGAGGAGCGTCCTGTTTCATGGCCAGGACAACAACACGGCCCAGACCTGGATCCTTACCGCCGGCCAATGGACCGACGCATCCTCGGGCCAGCAGCCGCCCCGGCGGACGAACCACGCCATGACCTACGACACCGGGCGTGGAAGGGTCGTCCTCTTCGGAGGCTACGTGTCGTCTGCTTCGGGTCGAGACAGCAGCACCTGGGAGCATGACGGCACTGCCTGGAGCCAGGTCAGCACCCCGCACTCCCCCCCAGCCCGGGACTACCATGGGCTATGCTACGACTCCCTGCGGGGAGTCACCGTGCTCTTCGGCGGTTTTGAAGGGGTCATGTACCCCCTGGCCGACACCTGGGAGTACGACGGCCAGGACTGGACCGAGGTGCAGCCGCTAGCCTCCCCGCCCGGGCGCCGGCAGCACGCCATGGCCTTCGACGAGCAGCTCGGGGTCACGGTGCTCTTCGGCGGACAGGACTACGGGCTGGTCAAGGATGACACCTGGGAGTACGACGGCGTCACCTGGACGAGGAAGGTGACGAACGAGTGGCCCGAGGCGCGAGTCATGGCGCTCATGGTCTATCACCCCGGAATCGGGCGTCTCGTCCTGTTCGGAGGAAACAACGACGGAGGTTCCTGGTTCGATGACACCTGGGAGTATTGCGGCGCCACCTGGCGACTTGGCTCTCCTAGCGGAACTCCGCCGACCAACGATTCAATATCCAACTTGGTAGCGGCTTTTGACCATGGCGCAAATCAGATTGTCGTAAAGGGCACAAGTGGGATCATCTCCTTCTTCCAGTACGGCGCCAGCTCCCTCGTGGAGGTCTGCGGCAACGGCAGGGACGACGACGGCGACGGCGCCGTGGACTGCGCCGACGCAGACTGCGACGGACGCCCCTGCGGCGCGGGGACCTGCCAAGGCGGCGCCTGCCAGTAGAAAATCACGGTCGTTTTCAACGAGTTCGGGAGAGGGCCAACCACACCACGGGCTCCAGGCGTGAGGTTGCGGCCCGATGCCCGCCTTCGCCATCCCCCCTGCCGATCCCGGCTGGACAAGTCAACCGGCATCTGTAATGTTACCTCCTGTTGACGCCGAGTCCCCTCGCCTACCGCTCCAAGGCCAGGGCGTAGGGACCGAAAGGGTTCCGCGGGAAACCGCGGCGCCTCCCGCGATTGGAAAGGGGTCAACGGCCCAGGCGCCCTCCCGGCACCAAGCCCCCTTTCCGCGCGGCTTCGACGAGCGAGGAACGACTTGTACCTGCGCCTCTCGGTGACCGACGCGTGCGACTTCCGCTGCTGGTACTGCCGTCCAGTGGGCAGCGGCCCTGTGCCGGCCGCGGGCCCCCCCCTCGGCCGCGAGGCGATCCTCGCGCTCATCAGCGCCCTGCACCGGGCCGCGCCCCTTTCCAAGATCCGGCTCACCGGGGGCGAGCCCCTGCTGAGGCCGGATCTGGAGGAGATCGTCGAGGCGCTGCGGGCGCTCGTGCCCGAGGCCGAGCTCACCCTCACCACCAACGGCAGCGGTCTGGAGCTGCGGGCGACGGGGTTGCGGGCCGCCGGCCTGGATCGCATCAACGTGAGCCTGGACAGCGTGGACCCGGCGCGCTTTGCGGAGATCACTGGCCGGGATGCCCTCGAGAAGGTGAAGCGGGGCGTGCTCGCGGCCCGCGCGGCCGGCTTCGCCCCGCCCAAGCTGAACGCGGTCCTGCTCAGGCACGGCGCGGGAGCGGAGATGGGGGCCCTCCTGGACTTCGCGGCCTCCCAGGGCTCGGAGCTCAGGTTCATCGAGCTCATGCCCTTTGGCCCGGCCAAGGCGCGATTCCAAACCGAGTTTCTGCCCATGGCGGAGGCCCTCGACCGGCTCCGGAAGGCGGGCGGCTACCTAGGCCCCCTGCCCTCCTCGGCCACTGCCCAGCGCCACCTGTTCCAGAGACATAGCGGCGAGGTAGTCGTGGGCTTCATCCCGTCTGTCACCGAGCCCTTCTGCGCGAGGTGCGACCGCTTGCGCCTGGACGCCCGAGGGCGCCTCTTCCCCTGCCTGCGCAGGGAGCGAGGCCTTGACTTGACGCCGCTTCTGCCAGCGGCAGGCCAGCCCTTGGACGAGGCCGCCTTCGCAGAGGCCGTGCATGGAATGCTCGCTGCGAAGGGGCTCCCCGACCATCACTGGCCAGCCCGCTCCCTGGCGGGCATCGGGGGCTAGGATGTCCAGCCCAGACCAGGCAGCGAGCGGGGTCGGCCCTCAGTCCGAAGGGCCGAGCCTCGGCCTCCTCGACCCTGACCGCGCCCTCGAGCTCGTGCTCGAGCGAGCCCCTGGGCCACAGGCTGCCAAACGTCTCCTGCAAAACTCCTTCGGCGCCCGGATCCTGGAGCCGATCCTGGCGAGCTTGCCTCAGCCATCCTTCTCACGGGCGCTCATGGACGGCTTCGCCGTACGGATCGAGGACGCGGGCCGGAAGGTGACCTGCACGGGCGAGGTGCTTGCCGGGAGAACGCCAGGGCCCGAGGTGGAGCCCGGCAAAGCCGTGGCGGTCATGACAGGCGCCCCCTGTCCCCGCGGCTCCGAGGCGGTCGTAATGATCGAGGATGTCGAAAGGGATGGAGAACGCCTGCTCCTGCCTCGAGTCATCTCGCCCGGCCAGCACCTTCAGGCCGCAGGTTCCCTGTGCATGCCCGGCGATGTGATCCTCCCGGCGGGGAGCATCATGACGTCGGTGGCCCTCGCTGCCGCCACTGCCGCGGGCGTTGCCGAGATCACGGTAGGCAGAGCCCCGGCGGTCGCCATCATAACCACGGGAGACGAGCTGAGCGCCCCGGACACCACCCTGGGACAGGCGCAGATCTTCGACTCCAACGGGCCCATGCTGAAGGCCCTGGCCATCGCAACCGGAGCCGAGCACGCCCTCCTCTTGCACGCCGCCGACACCGTGGAATCCCTGACAGACGCCCTGGCCGAAGCAGCGAACGAGGACATCGTCGTCCTCTCGGGCGGCGTAGGCGTGGGACGCCGCGATCTCGTGCCCGGGGTGCTGTCGGCCCTCGGCTACGACAAGGTCTTCCACAAGGTCTCGCAGCAACCTGGCATGCCTCTCTTCTTCGCGGTCAAGGGCGAGCAGCTCGCCTTCGGCCAGCCAGGCACTCCCCTCGGGTGCCACCTCGGGTTCCACCGCTACGTCTCCGCTGCCA
>JAVEWA010000261.1:0-8916 GCA_034004785.1 Polyangia bacterium | reverse complement strand
GAATGGGCTGAGCTCGATCCTAACGCGAATGACCAGGGCGAGAAAGGGGGAGCCGAGAGACCTTCGCCATCGAGCTCGGGAGGGAACGAGATCGGGCTGGCGTGCGCAGGGGGGGCAGGGATCACCCAGGAAGTGGGCTAGCCCGCGCCCTTGCTCTCGAATCCAGTGGGGGGAGCTATCGGGTCCATTCCATCGGGGCGGCCCGTGGCCGCCAGGGCGGAGAGGCGGCAGCCGCCTCGGCAGCGCTCCCAGGCCGGGCAGCCCTGGCAGGGAGCGGGCACCGCAGCGACGATCGGAGCGAGCTCATCGGCCCAGAGCCGCTCGGCGATGATCTCCCAGGGCTCCTCCCTGAGGTTTCCGGCCCTCCGGGTGGAGAGCGAGCAGCTCCGCAGGCTCCCGTCTGGGGAGACGGTCACGACCCTGGAGGTGGCCAGCAGGGCGCAGGCTCCAATGGGCAGGGGCGGCCTGAGGGGATCAGGGAAGACACAGGCCGGGATCGGGATGGCAGCCGCGCACGAGAGGCCGAGTCGGCGGCAGGCGGCGGCCGCGGCAATCGCGGCCTCGCGCACCTGTGAAGGAGTGGGCAGGAGCCGGGCGGCGCCGCTGGCCGCGCCAGTGGGGCAGAAGCGGCCAAGAGCGAGGGTCCTGGCCCCAAGCGCGAAGGCGAGCTCGGCCACGCCCCTCGCAACGGCAGGAGCGGCGTTCGTGGCGGTGATGACGTAGGAGACGCTCACGGGCAGCCCGGCGGCCGAAGCAGCGGCGATGGCGTGGGTGGCGCCCAGGAAGGCCCCTTCGCCGCGCAGGGCGTCGTGAAGCTCCGGGGTGCCTGAGAGCAGCGTGGGCTGTATGGTCCCAACGCCGAGCCTCGCGAGGGCCCTGGCCCTGGTCTCGTCGAGGAGCGCGCCGTCCGTGAGGAGGGAGACCCCGAGCCCGGAGGCAATCAGGCGCGCGATCAGCTCGGGCAGGTCCCGGTAGAGCAGGGGCTCGCCTCCGGAGAGCTGCACCGCCTCGCAGCCCGACTCTTTGGCCAGCGCGATGACGAGGCCCGCGAGCTCAGGGGCCGGGAGCTCTGGCGGTTCCCCATCGGGGGGAGCCTCGTGGGATCTGTGGGAGGAAGGCCCCAGGTAGCAGAAGGGACACCGCCTCGGGCAGCGCAGGGTCACCTCCAGCACGATGCGTACGATGGTGGGCGCACCCGGCATCAGGCGAGGCTCAGTCGTCCGTGGTGCGGCCGTCGAAAAAGACCGGGTCGAAGGCGGAGACCGGGAGCAGGCCCGCCTTCATGCTGTTCAGGAGCGTGTAGTAGGCGGGGCGCCAGTGGCTCGGGTGGTACATGACCCCGGAGTTCATGTAGTGCTGGTCCCCGTAGATGACGTTGCAGTCCCTGGGGCCAGGCATCGTCGGGCAGCCGAAGTCGGAGAAGACCGCCCAGCGGTAGTCCAGGCCTCCCACTCCCACCGTGGAGCTGCCCTGGGAGGAGAAGTACTTGAAGCCCACGATCTCCACGCCGGTCGGATAGCTCTGGTACTCGTTGCCGTCGATGTCCAGGAAGGCCAGAAACACCACCGCGTGGCCCGAGCCCGTGGTGCGGTTGATGTTGATGAAGGAGCCGGGCACGAGGCGCTGGAAGGGAACGGTCATGCCCATGCCGAAGTGGCGCACGGCGTCGGCCGTGCCGGCGGAGTCTATGTCGTCGTAGTTCACCCAGATGTGGGCCCTGATGTCACCGGCGGCGAGGTAGCGGAAGCTGCGCCAGGGCAGGAAGTCCCAGACCGTCTCATCGCCCGTGTCGTCGGCGTAGAGCTGCATTGCCGTCAGGATGACCTCGAGCAGGGCGGCGACGCACATGGTCTTTCCCTCCACGCCTGTCTGGGGGATCACCCCATAGGGGCCGTACTCGATGTCGTGGGTGAGTACGCTGTTGATGTCGTATCCGAGCAGGCCATAGTTCACGAAGAGGTAGTCGGTGGCCTCCACGATGTAGTCGGCGAAGAGCGTGTCTGGCGCGAGGTCTTGCGCCCGGAGGGTGAGGTTCAGGGTGTAGGCGCCAGCCGAGGCGTCTCCGCCGTAGGTGTCTGCCACCACGTAGTAGGTCCCGGGCTCCAGCTCCTCGAGGATCTTGTGGTTGGCCCTGGCGATGAGGGTCAGGGGAGACAGGGAGGAGAGGAGGTGCACGTCCACGTCCACGCCGTCGGGCTCGGGTAGGAGGAGCTCAACCGCGAAGAACACGGGCTCGGCGACCGTGAAGGCGTAGATCACCTCGGGACCGGACTCGTCCAGGGTGTTGGGCGGGTAGCTGTCGAAGACGTCGGAGGGAGCGCCGACGGTGGTGCGGTTGTCCACGTACACCAGGGGGAGGGTGACTGGCTGGGAGGGGTCCGAGACGCCGGGCATGAGCACCGGCTGATCCACCGTGCCGTCCCGCCAGGGCTCGATCCAGGCGTGCAGCCGATATGGCCCGGCCTGGGCCGCGCCGCCGTAGGTGTCGAGCGATAGGAAGTAGGTCCCCGGGTCCAGGGTGGCCTCGACTCGCAGGTTTCCCCTGGTGATCAGCGCGAGGGGAGACAGGGAGGAGAGCAGGTGCACGTCGATGTCCACGTCGGTTGGCTCAGGCGCGTCGATCCAGGCCCGCACGCGCATCCGGCTTGGCAGCGTGAAGACGTAGAGGTACTCGGGCCCGGACTCGTCCAGGGTGTCTGGCGGATAGCTCGCGAAGCCAGAGAAGGGAGAGTCGCTCGTGTCCCTTTGGTCGTAATAGTCGGCCCCGAGCTCGGTCACCGGGATGATGAAGGGGTGCTCAGGGCCGCCGTCCTGCTCCTCGCAGGCGTCTCCCACGCCGTCGCCGTCGTAGTCGGTCTGAGCCGGGTTGTGGACCTCAGGGCAGTTGTCCTCGTCGTCGGGAACTCCGTCGCCATCGCTGTCGCCCGCGGCCTCGCAGGCGTCTCCCACGCCGTTTTGGTCGCTGTCCTCTTGCCCTGGGTTGTGGACCTCCGGGCAGTTGTCCTCGTCGTCCGGCACTCCGTCACCGTCGCTGTCCTGGGCGGTCTGGCAGGCGTCTCCCACGCCGTTTTGGTCGCTGTCCTCTTGCCCTGGGTTCGGGACGTCGGGGCAGTTGTCCACGTCGTCTGGCACCATGTCGCCGTCGGCGTCGTCCTGGCAGAGGCCGTCGATGAGTTTCGTACCATCTGGGCAGGAGCGGCGCTTGTGGTTATCGCAGCCCGAGGCGCCGAGGCTCGAGGCGAAAAGGAGGACGGTGAGCCAGGCAAGGCAGGGCAGGGTGCTCGGGCGGGTCTCGGCGGTGCTCATTGGAACCTCCTTGATAGGCCATAGTCTAGCTCATCTGGCGGCGGACCGGGTAAGAGGAACTCCAGGGAGACTCGCGGGGCGGCTCGGCGGTGCGTGGCCCATCCCGCCTGGGGCTTCTCTCACCCGATCTTCCTGATAGGATGGCGGGATGGCGAACGACCTCTCCAGGCAGCCGAGACCACTCGCGGAGCTGCCGAAGGACCTGTGCCAGGGTCTCCTCGGCCTGTGCACGGACATCGACGACACCCTGACCACTCGGGGCAAGCTCACCGCCGAGGCGTACAGGGCACTCTGGGCCGCCCATGACGCGGGCCTCCTGGTGATCCCAGTCACTGGCCGGCCCGCCGGCTGGGCAGACCACCTGGCGCGGATGTGGCCAGTTGACGGAGTGGTGGCGGAGAACGGCGCCCTCTACCTGCGGCACAGGGACGGCAGGCTGGTGCGGAGAACCGTGAGGGGAGATAGGGCCATGGAGGAGACGGAGCGGGAGCGGCTCCTCGGCCTGGCCCAGAAGGTGCTCGCAGAGGTCCCTGGTGCTGCCCTGTCGAGCGATCAGCCCTACCGGGAGTTCGACGTGGCGGTGGATTTCTGCGAGGACGTTTCCCCGCTGCCAGGCGGTGAGGTGGACCGCATCCTGGCGATCTTCCGGGCTGGCGGAGCGATGGCCAAGGTCTCCTCGATCCACGTGAACGCCTGGTTCGGCTCCTACGACAAGCTGGGGATGCTCGAGAGGCTCCTTCGGGAGGAGCATGGACACGATCTCGAGGATCCGGCAGTGGCGGCGCGATTCCTCTTCGTGGGGGACAGCCCCAATGATGAGCCCATGTTCAGGTTCTTTCCTTTCAGCGTGGGCGTGGCGAACCTGGCCGCCATGGCTCCCCGGATGACCCACCTCCCGTCGTTCATCACCGCGAAGCCCTCAGGTGAGGGCTTCGCAGAGCTGGTGGAGCACATCCTCGGCCACAGGCCATGAGAGGCCACCCGAATCACGGGTAGATCGGCTGCCAGAGGAAGACGAGCTGACGAAGACAATGACCATGTGGTGTCTTCCTCTCACGCTCAGTTCTATGGCTCCAGCCCGAGGGCGAAGCGAAGCGCCTCGTCCAGCTCGAGGAGCTTGGCCCGGGTCAGGGTGCAGATGCGCTCGTCGAGGAGGGAGGTGGGGATGGTCACGAGCTCGTCGGCGTTGGCGACGCCGACCTTTGGGAGACCCTCGGCCCGGCCCAACCTGACCTCGGTTGGGATCCCGCGGACGGTGCGCGTGACGGCCACGACAGTGATCCGGCTCTTGATGGAGTAGGCCTCGTCTCGTGACACGAGCACGGCGGGACGCCTGCCCGCCGGCGCCGGGAAACGGACCCAGTGCACGTCCCCGCGTCTCACTCCCAGTCCTCCTCTGCGAGCCCGACCGCCCACGCTTCGGCCAGGGCGGATGCCTCCTGTGGGTCGTCTGGCTGGGCCCGATATCCCCGGAGGTACTGCTCGATGCGCGGGTCGCCCTCTTGGGCGCGAAGCCAGAGGCCCACAGCCTGCTGCACCGCCTCGCTGCGATTGAGCTTCAACCTGAGGCGGGTCCGCTCCAGCCGCTCGTGCAGCGCTGCAGGGAGGGTGATAGCCACTTTCTCGGCTGCACTCATACCATAATCATACCGGTATCATACTAAATGTCAAGCGCCCGAGCGCATTTGGTGACGCTCCACGCTTGGACCCTCGGTGCATGGAGGGGATGTGCCGTGGTCACCTGACCGCGTCACGGCCCATGGGCTCCTTGAGACAGTGGATCGAGCATTCCGGGGAGACTCCCCCCCTCAGTGGCGCCCCTACAGCTTCGCGAGGAGCCTCCCCATGATCGCCCTCGGCCCCTGGCGCTGGCCTATCCAGGCGAGGAGGTCCATGGCCGAAGGCGCGAGGGAGGAGAGCTGGTCGGCCAGGAGGAGGCCCGGACCGAGGCTGAGCCGCAGGGCCCGGAGGTGCTGCCTGCTGGCCTCGCCCGGCGTGCCCCGGCGGGTGCTCTGATCCCGGATGGCCTGGGCAGCCAGACGTCCGCTTACGAGGGCGTGGAAGATCCCCTCGCCGCTGATGCGGTTGGCCAGGCGCGCGGCTTCGCCAACCACCAGGACGCCCGGAGACACCCTCGGGGTTGGCACCCAGCCCGAGGCGGCGATGGGGTGACCCCTGTGCGGGCCGAGCGGAGTCGCCCCATCCAGGCGGCCAACGAAGTGCCGGCCGAGGAAGCGCTCGAAGACCTCGCTGATCCGGGCTCCGGCGAGGCGGCGGCGGTCCACGCAGATGCCGATGTTCGTCCGGCCGTCCCCCTCTGGGAAGAGCCACCCGTACTGGGGAGCCAGCTCCGGATCGAAGTACATCTCCACGACCTTCGGGTCGCAGTGAACGCCCCTGTACCAACAAGTCAGGCTGAAAAGCGCCCCTGGCGGGAGGGGCGATCCGCAGATTGGGCCGCCAGAGGCCCCGGCGGCCACAACCACGTGACGGGCCAGGAAGGCGCGATCCCTCCCTGCCCGGGCCTCCAGAAGGCCTCCCGCGGTCTGGGCGATTGACGTGATCCTCAGGCCCTGGCGGAAAGCCGCGCCCAGGGCCACCGCCTCCGAGGCCAGGAAGGCGTCCAGCTTCTCCCGGGAGAGCACCAGGGTGCCCTGTCCCCCTTCGAAGCGCACCGAGAGCCCCGAAGGAGCCTGCAAGAGGGCGCCGTCGATCCTGTGCGCCATGGCCCGGACGCGATCGTGGAGGTCCAGCTCGCCGAGCACCTCCATGCTGGCGGGCGACAGGCCGCCCGCGCAGGGCTTGAGCCTGGGGAACTCGGCCCTGTCCACCATCGCCACTGGCCCCAGGCCGGCTCGGAGGAGCTCACGGGCGGCGGTGCTCCCAGCCGGCCCAGCGCCCACCACGAGGGCGAAGACGCGCTCTGTCTCCATGGTGTGCTCGCGCTTGGTCATCGGGGAAGCTCCGTTGTCTTCATGCCCAGAGGGCCAATCATGCCCCAAAACGGCTTATCCGTCGGGCGCATCTAGCCCGGCTCATTGGGACCATCCTACCCGCGAGAGGCGAGGAGGGAAGTGGGATGGTGATGGGTCGAGCCGCCGTGTCTGCATGGGAGTGGCAAGCACCGTCAGGCCTCACAAGGCGCATGTCACGGACCTCGGACGCATTGACCTCCACACCTGGACTGCGACATACTCGCTCCGGAACGCCCAAGTCAGTTCGGTGAGCCCCGGGCCGACGAGGAAGCGCTGGATGTGGCCGCCTCCGGCTGCCGCGGGGCGCGCGAGAGTGACATGACCGGAGCGAGAGACGACGGAACCTTCGATTGGCCCGATGAAGGCGGCTCGGCCCCGGCGGACTCCGCGTCTCCCAGCCGCCCCGCTGTGGCCGGCCGGGGACCCAAGCAGGAGGGGACGACCTTCGCCACCCTGCCTCAGTTCGCCCCTGCGGCCCTCATGCCGGAGACAGCGAGCAGGCTGCTCGAAAGCCTCAGGAGCCAGATTGGGCAGCTCACCCTGGAGCAGGCGGGCTCGGGCATCCGGCACGAGGGCGGGCGCTACGTGGTGCTGCCCAAGACCCTGAGGAGCGCCTGGATGGCCAAGGTGCGCCACCCGCTGCTAGGGGAGCTGGCCTTCCTGGTGGGGCAGACTCGATCCACCTGGGTGCTCCTGTACGACCAGCCCTACGAGAAGATCTACGAGGACCCGAGGTTCCTCGGAATCGAGCTGAAGCTCAGGGACGTGGCGCTGACTCCAAAGGGCAAGCGAATGTACGTCTCTCGAATCGAGAGGGCCGACCTGGACATCCTGAATGGCATCGCCGCTCAGGACTCCGGACACAGGACCCGCTCCGACTCCCTGGCGCCCACCGAAGGCGCCTTCTCCTACGGGCAGACCATGGCCCGGCTCAAGAACTCGAGCCTGGTGAGGAGCACGCTGCCCGACTTCTCCCCATCGGCGTTCTTCGCGAGCGTCCACTTCATGACTCCCACCCAGAGCGACGCGGGAGACTATTACTACATCGAGGCCGGAGATCAGGAGTCACCACAGACCTGCGCTCTCCACGTCGGCAAGGACCCCGAGCTCCAGGAGGGCACCTTCTCTCACAAGGCAACCCTCACCTGGCACCGAGAGCGGCTCTTCCTGTATATCGACGTGGCTACCTGAGGCGCTGCGGATTTCGGGTTCAAAATATGGAAGGAACGGGACGGGACGCCTGGACCCTGGGTGTGGGGTCAGCAGCTGCAGCCTCCGCAGTTGCCATCCTGGGGCTTGCCCGGGGTGATCCTGAAGCCCTCGCTCCAGCCCGATTTCGAGTAGTCCACCGTCACTCCTCCGAACTCGTCGAGGAGCTTCTTCTCGGCGACTACCTTGAAATCATCGGTCGTGACTACTTCGTCCTTGTCGTTCGGCTCGTCCAGAGCCAGGCCCCAGTTGGGCCCACCTCAGCCAACGCCTGCGACATAGACCCGGATTACGGGGTCGGGCCCCTTGTCCTTCAGGGCCTCCTTGATCTTTTCGTGGGCCAGGGCGGTGATGGTGATCATTGTGAAGAGTTCCTTTCTCTCTGGTCATGGCCGGCAGGGCTCTTGCTGATTCGTGGGCCTTGCCGAGCCGAGATAACTTAGCCTTCGATCCGGACGGACGCAATCTCAAGGCAGCAAAAAGTGACGCTTCGTCGAGGGGTGATGTTCCCCGGGCGAGGCTTCATAAGCATGCAATGCGCGCTCGTCAAGGAGTTGACAGCGCGCGTTCCACTCTCATCTTGAGCAGCGTCGGTCGAACGAACAACTCGGAGACCAGGGGGTCTCCGGTAAAAGGAGGTAGTGCAATGTTGACCCTTTGGAGACCATTCAATGAGCTGGATCGCATTCATAGGCAGTTCGACAACCTTTTCCGCGGAGCCGGTTCCGACTTCGAGGGAGCCAGCTACACGCCTGCCGTCGAGATCAACGAGGACGAGGATAAGGTGATAGTCAGAGCGGATCTTCCGGGTGTGAAGCAGGAGGACGTGGAGGTCAAGGTGGAGGGGAACGTCCTGTATCTATCGGGCAAGAGGGAGAGCGTGAAGGAGGAGAAGTCCGAGGGGCGCTACTACAGCGAGCGCTGCTCCGGCTCCTTCTTCAGGAGCTTCAGGCTCGGGCCGAAGGTGAGCCCAGAGGGCATCCAGGCCAAGCTCAAGGACGGAGTCCTCACGGTGGAGCTGCCCAAGAAGGAGGAGGCCAGGCCCAAGCAGATACCCGTGACCGCCATCTAGGCTCGTGGGAGGAGTGGCCACTTCGCAGTAATACCCTGCGGGTTGGCGGGCCCTGTCGGATCGAGTGGAGAGCCTGAAGTCGGAGTTCTTGACGAACCGCCGGGGCGGGAGCAGCCTGTTCCGGCGGTTCTTGTTGGCGCCTTTCCATCCGACCTGGAACGGCCGTTGCGCCACGTTGGAGTTCGTGCGAACTTCTGTGTCCTAGGCCGCGCTCGCAGACGCCGGCGCCCGGGAGCGCGCCCAGAGCCATCCGAGGGACTGCATGGCCGAGCACAGCTTGAGGAGCCTGGCGCGACACCAGCAGGCGCTCTCCCGCATCGAGGCCGAGCTGGGACCTGCGAGGGCGACGCTCCT
>JAVEWA010000260.1:0-8976 GCA_034004785.1 Polyangia bacterium | reverse complement strand
ATCGACACGGTGAACAACACCACCACCAGCGCCTACACCCGCCTGGTCGTATACGAAGGCACGAGCTGCAGCCCCTACGGAACAGAGCTCGCCTGCGTGAGCAGCTCCGCCAAGACCGCCATGACCATCGTGGACATGACTCAGGGGACGACCTACCTGATCCAGGTCTATACCGACGGCGACAGCTACACCATGGTGGACCCCGAGATCACCATCGCACCCCACTCCTTCCAGCCCGGCGAGGCCTGCTCCACAGCGGTGGACCTGTCCTCGGCGAGCTTCCCCCACACCCTGACCGGGAGCTTCGAGTACGACTTCACCGGCGGGAGCTGCGACACCGCCTCCAACAACGCGGTGTTCTACACCTTCAGCCCGACCACCGCCGGGTCCTACCGGATCGAGGCCGTCAACGGCACCAGCGGCTCGGCCTACTCGCGCCTTGCGGTGTTTGCCACCGCGGCTTGCAGCCCATACGGCGCCGAGCTCGCTTGCGTGACCTCCTCGACAAATACAGCCTCGACCATCGTGGACATGACGGTGGGGACGACCTACCTGATCCAGTTCTTCACGAGCAGCGACAGCTACCTCATGGAGAACCCGCAGATCACCATCGCGCCCTTCACCTACCAGCCTGGCGAGGCCTGCAGCACGGCGGTGGACATCTCGTCGGCGAGCTTCCCATACGATCTCACCGGGACCTTTGACTACGACTTCGTGGGCGGCTCCTGCGACACCACCGCCACCAACGCAGTATTCTACCGCTTCACCCCGGAGACAACCGGCGCCTACCGGATCAACACCGAGAACTTCACCACCACCAACGCCTATGCCCGCCTCTCGGTCTTTGCTGGCGCGGGCTGCGGCCCCTACGGGCCGGAGGTGACCTGCGTGACGACCAGCACCAAGACCGCCCAGGCGATCGTGGACATGACCGGGGGGACGACCTACCTGATCCAGGTCTATACCGACGGCGACAGCTACACCATGGTGAACCCGCGGATCAGCGTGGTGCCGCACGTGTTCCAGGCGGGGGAGGCCTGCTCCACCGCCGTGGACATCTCCCTGGCGAGCTTCCCTCATACCCTGACCGGGACCTTCGACTACGACTTCGCCGGCGGGAGCTGCGACACGACCTCCAACAACGCTGTGTTCTACACCTATACCCCCACCAGCAACGGGCCCTTCCGGATCGACGCGGTGAACGCCACCACCACCTCGGCCTCCTCGCGCCTGGCGGTGTTCGCCGGCGCGGGCTGCAGCCCCTACGGCGCAGAGGCTGCCTGCGTGACCACCTATGACAAGACCGCCATGGCCGTGGTGGAGATGACCGCGGGCACTCCCTACTTGATCCAGTTCTATACGAGCGGCGACACCTACACCATGGTGAACCCGCAGATCACCATCGCGCCCCACGTGTTCCAGGCGGGGGAGGCCTGCTCCACCGCGGTGAATCTGACCGGGGCGACCTTCCCCTACACCTTGACCGGGACCTTCGACTACGACTTCCCGGGAGGGACCTGCGACGCCGAGGCGAACAACGTCGTTTACTTCACTTACACCGCCAACGCCAACGGGAACCACCAGATCCAGGCCACCAACGCCACCTCGACCAATGCCTACTCGCGCCTGGCGGTCTATGAGACGAGCGGCTGCAACCCCTACGGCACCCAGCTCGCCTGCGTGACCTCCACGACCCTGAGCGTGGGCAGCAGCGTGAGCCTCACCTCCGGGACCACGTACCTGATCCAGTTCTACACCGACGGGGACAGCTACACGATGGTGAACCCCCAGGTCACCATCACGGCTCCCTAGAGCCTCCTACTCATGCCAGCGCTTTCCTCGGGGGCGACCGGGCCCGTCACGCACGGTGACGGGAACGCCCGAGAAGTCGCAGGCCCCTGACAGGGCGTCCTGGAGCTCATCGTCGGTCAGGTCATTGAGGCTCGCCCCGGGGCAGCTGCTGCCACTCCGAGGCTGGCGCCCGGGCGGTCGTGTCCCCAGCGTTTAGCCACCCGCATCCGACTACTCTGACAGCCTGTGGTATAACCGCCCAATGCGCTCGACATACTCTCTGGCTCTCCTGGCGGGCGGCGCCCTGGGCTGTCTCGCAGCGACGACTCAGACTTGGGCCGCGCCCTTGGCGCGCCCTGCCGCACAGCCTGCCGCGCCTGCCGCGCCTGCCGCGCGCCCTGCCGCGCCGGCCCTTCCCGCCGCGCCCGCGGCCGCGCCTGTCACGCGTCCCGCCGCGCCATCTGGACCCACCTTCGTCAAGGCCGCTGGGCGGGCTGCCGGCGTGCCGGAGGGAATCGGCGTGGCCCTGAGCGCAAAGGGAGAGCTCCTAATGAAGCTCGGCCCTAGGCCCGTGACCCGCCTCTCGCTCGGCTCGCCTCCTCCGGCCCTCCCGCCAGCCCCGGTCGCCATCTCCTCGGAGCTCATCGAGGTCAGGCAGGCCGGTCGCACCTATCCAGTCCTTCACGTGAAGGCAACGGGCGGCGAGCAGCGCCTGGAGGCCGCGGTCTGGCTCAAGAGGCCACGGGCCAGCCTGATCTGGGCGGGCGCTACAGGGGAGCTCGGCGACTTCGGGGCCTTCTCGCGGGAGCTCTCCGTCACCCCAAAGGGCGTTGCTCTGCTCCAGCGAACGCGTGCCCTCATGCGCTGCGACGGTCTGGGCGCGAGCATGCTCGGTCAGGGCTTCCACTTCGCCTCCGGACGTCTGCTGCCAATCCTCGGGCAGCCTCCGGTTACCGAGGGCGCGGTGGAGCTAACCGCCACGACCCAGGCTCCTTCGGGGGTGAGGCCCGAGCCCCTGGCGCCCTTCCGCTTCGAGAGCGCCACCAGCGAGCTAGGCTGCGACGAGGACGCCGGGCGCGTCTCTCCCCCTTCGGAGCTCCACGACGGCCGGCCCCAGACCGCCTGGATCGAAGGCCGCGGCGGGCCAGGACGCTGGGAGTATGCCACCGCCCAGGGCATCGGGAGCGCTCGCCCGGTGGTGGCCGTGCGCCTCCTGCCCGGGCACGCGGGCTCAATCGACAAGCTCCGCGCCCACAACAGGCTGAAGGTCTTCTGGCTCATCTACGGACCGAATAACCGCTTCCGGGTCACCCTGCCGGCCGACCCGGCGCTCTCACCGACCGAGCCCATGGCGCCCTGGTGGGTCGTCCTGCCCAAACCAGTGGTCTCCCGCTGCCTGACCCTCATGATAGAGGATGTGTATCCGGGCCCGAGCGGCGACACCGCGGTCTCGGAGCTCACGGTGTTCACCAGCCTGGACTTCGGGAGCCCGCTCCAGTCGGTGCTCCGCGCGGTCACGGCCCAGACCCTGGACCGCGAGGAGGCGGTGCGAACTCTGCGTGGGCTGGGGCCTTCTGAGCTCCCTGCCCTGAGGGCGGCCATGTCCAAGGCCGCCTCCGCGGCTGAGCAGGAGGTGATCCTGCGCGTGCTCGCCGAGAGGGATCCCATCGGCTCGGTGGAGGCCCTCGCCCAGGGCCTCAAGGACGCCCCGCCCGGGCTCCGCAGGGTCTTGCTCGACGCCCTCGGACGGGCAGGGGAGAGGGCCGTGCCGGCCCTCGCGTCGCTCCTCGCCGCGCAGGGGGTGTCGCCAGAGCTTGCGAGAGACATAGGCAGCGCCCTCTCCCGCATCGGCACCGAGGCCGCGGCCCTGGCTATCCTCGGTCGGCTCGGTCGTGGGGGCAGGGAGCTCCGCCGGCTCTCGGTGGGCGCCCTGGCCTCCTTCCCTCCGGCCGTTGCCCGGCCCCTGCTGTGGACGAGCCTTCGCAAGGAGGGCCACCCCGATCCGCTGCGCGCGGACCTCGTGCGCGCCTTGAAGGGGCTGTGCTTGCGCCACCGCGACCTCGGACAAGAGGCTGCTTCGCTTGCCCTGGAGCTGTCCGGGCGGCCGCTCGGCTTCGAGGCGCGCTATCGCCTGCTGGAGCTCATGGCCGAGCTTGGAGACCGGCGGCTCGCCGCGCCCCTCACTCGCCTGCTCCAGGGCAAGGAGGACTCGATCCTGCGGGAGATGGCGGCCCTGGCCTTGGGCCGCAACCAGGATCCTGGCCGGCAGGCCGCCATCGGATTGGCCCTCGCCGACCCGAGCCCGCGGGTGCGCCGGGGAGCTGCCCTGGCCTGGGCAATGGATGCCCAGAAGGGACAGCTCGCCTCTGGCGCCGCCCTGAATGCGGTGCTCGGCCTCGCCGAGCGCGAGCCCTGGAGCTTCGTGCGGGAGGCGGTCATCGTAGCTTTGGCGGAGGCTTGCCCCAGGGAGGCTCACCCGGTTCTTCTCCGGCTCGGCGCCCGGGCCGCTGCCCCGCCAGGCGGCACTCCGGGGGCCAAGCAGGGCTCGGTCAGGGCTTCCAAGGCCGACATGCGTGTGCGGCGCCTGGGGCTTTTGGCGGCTCTTCGCTGCAGCTCGCCCGGCCTCGGAACGCTCCTCGGCCGGATCCTCAGAGACCAGGACGACCGAACTGCCATGCGGGCCCTGGCGGTGAGGCTGATCGCCGAGCTGCGGGATCGATCCCAGGTGCCCTACCTCGCGGAGTTCCTGGAGCTCCTCTCGAGGGAGGTCAAGAGGCCCAAGACCCGCAACGAGGCCTTCGCCGCCGACATCGCCCTGGCCCTCGGCCGCCTCGGCGACCGCCGAGCCCTGCCAGCCCTGCTCGTCGCAGCCGGCGTCGTACGCCTCCCCCAGCTCCAGGCTGCGGCAATCGAGGCTCTTGGTTCTTTCTGCGATCCCCAGTCCAAGGCCCTCGTCCAAAAGGGTCAGCGGAGCGCGGATCGCATGGTGGTGGGGAGCGCCAACCGCTCGGCCCAGCGCTGCGGGTGGTAGGGTACACGACTTCACTCGGGCGTGATGATGATCTCGACCGCGGGGCCTCCGCGATGCCGCCATCGGCTTCGACGAAGAGCCAGCCGGGTGAAGGTACCCGGTTGCGATAAGCGTGGAGCAGCTTCCAGAGGGCGGCTCATCCTGATACAGTTTCATTCCGGCTTCGGGAGGTTGGAAAATGCTTTCGCGTTGGTTCGCACTCTCGGCTCCTGGGCGCGCCGGCATGGTCGTCTTGGCACTGGTGCTTCTCGGGACGGCTGGCTGCAGGGCGAGGCCCGGCCTCGAGCCCCTCTTTGATGCGGGGCCATTCCCTGACGCCAGCCTGCCCGACGCCTTCGCGCCTGACTGCGAGCTGTCCTTTGCCGCCTGCAGGCTCTCGGGAGGGCCGGTAAAGGTAGGGGACCAACTGGACGGCCCGCGCGTCGTCTGGACTGGACGCGAGCTGATTGTTGCGTTTGACGACGTCTGGGCGAGCGGCGACTGGACGGTGGCGCTCGCCGGCTACTCCCTCGGCGCAGAGGAGAGGTTCCGCCTGCCCGTGGGCAGGCAGCAGGATCCTTACCTGACCTGGCATCCGCAGCTCGGCGTAGGGCTGGTCGCAACGGACTGGGGGCTCAGGTGGCTCGATGGCGAAGGCCATCCCACAGGGCGGTTTCAGGACGGGGGAGAGGACAGGTACCGCTGGTACAGGGCAGCGGCGGCTGCCCCGGTGCCGGACGGCTTCCTGGTGGCGGCGGGCGCCTGGGGTTACGCCGAGGATCCGGGGCTCATGCAGCGAGTGCGGGTGGGCAGGTCTTCTGCGTCCTTCTCCTGGCACACCCTCGAGTCGGGGGGGCTCTGGCCGCGGCCAGCCTTCGCCGTGAGCCCCAGGGACGGGATGGCCCGCTGGCTGGCGGCGGTTCGCCACGAGGGTCCCCACGGGATGCTCTACAGGGTGGATGGCCAGACCCTCAGGCAGGAGGCCGAGCTTGACGATCTCCTTCCCGAGGGAGAGTCAGCAGAGGTCGAGGCCATCACCGAGAAGGACGGAGACCTGCTCATACTCTACGGAAACAGGCTCACGGGGACCCAGACCTGGGCGCTCTGGCTGGTTCGCCTGACGCCGAGCTTCCCGGAGCCGCCGATCCAGGTAGAGCACCACCGGATAGACGTCGCGCCAAACGGTCCGGACGGAACGCTCCTGCACCTGGGCGAGGAGGTGCTGCTGGGTAGCGCCACCATCGACCGGGACTATCGCGTGACCGTGGCGCCTCTCGTCCTGGATCCGCCAGGCGGCGAGAGCCCCATCGGGGAGCCCCGGATAGTGGTGACCAGCGCCTTCTCCCGCAGCCCGAGCATGACTGCCACCCCGAGAGGCTTCGCCATCGCCTGCTTCGAGGATGACTCGGTCAGTCTCGCGGTGTACGATTGCTGCGTGGAGTGAGTCGCTCGCGTCCTCTCCCGGCGTGGCGCGCCGCACTTCGGCCATGGTTCGTCGCTGAAGGAGGTGATCTCGTGACACGATTTGCCTGGCTCGGCCCCGTTTCTGCTCTGTCCAGCGCGCTGGTTGCGCTTGCTCTCGTGGCTGTCTCGTGCTCGGAAAAGAAGGCCGAGCTCGGCGAGAGCTGCGGGGGCTACGCCAAGGATCCCATCGGGTGTGCTTCGGGTCTCTTCTGCTGCCAGCCCGATCCCCGCATCGCCGACATCCCCGGAACCTGCGTCGAGCAATCGGACCGCGCCGGAGTCGGTGAAGCCTGCGGCGCCACCACGAGCGCCTGCTGCGCTTCGGGGAGCTGGTGCTCGGTGTGGGACCAGGAGGCGGGTGACGGCACCTGCGTCGCAGACGTGAACTGAGGGCAGCCCCCTACCGTGCCAAGTGGCGCCGCCGCAGCCGCCGCGATGGGTGGCCGAAGAGGACGATGAGCACGAGGACGACGAGGGGCTCGGCAGGGGGTGCGCCCCCCTTGCCAGCGGCGCAGCCACAGCCGCTTTCCGAGGCGCCCGGGTGGTTGCCGCCGCTGTCCGGGCCCTGGGTGGAGGCATCAGATGTGGTTGCGGAGTCTGGTCCTTGAGTCGCTGCGTCGGCCCCGCCGTCGGGCAGCCCCGCGTCGGGAGGCTCGGGGGCGCAGGGCGGATCCGGCACCGCCAGATCGCCCGAGAGCGTGAAGCCCGTGGCGGTCACACCGCCAGTCGAGTGCCAGGCCGTGAGCTGGCCGAGCTCGGGAGCCGCCAGGCGGAAGGCGTAGCCGCTCCCGAGGAGCGCGCCGTCTATGGCGACGTCGTAGGTCTGGCTCGGAAGGTCCAGCTCGAAGCGGACCTGGTAGGTCTGGCCCGCCTGGTAGGGGATGGCCTGGTCGCTTGAGTAGGCCGCGCCGTCCCTGGCGTCGAAGAAGCCCAGGCTGTTCATTCGCAGGATCGCCGCGTTGTCCTCGTGGGCCCCGACTGGCCAGCGGCCGGTCACCGCCACGTAGCCGTCCATGGGAGAGGCGGCCGGGGTGACCTCCAGCTCCAGGACCCCCGGGCCCCAGAGGGGCACGAACCAGACGTTGGCCCAGGAGCTGGTGGAGACCAGGCTGCTCGTCCCGCCCGAGTCGATCACGTCTATGACCGAGAGGTCGTGCTCGAGGAGGCCGTCTGTCCGCTCCACCTCGAGGAGGATCAAGTGCTGGCCGGGGCCTAGGGACACGAGGTCCACCGCGCAGTCCGACAGGTGCTGATCTCCGTCGAACCAGCGCGTGGCGACTACTGTCCCCTGGGCGGCGCTCGAGGCCCTGGCGTCCAGGAACACGACCCCGAGTCCAGCGCCCGGCGCGGTCGAGAAGCGGCCATCGGGCCCAGCCGCCGCGACCAGGTCGTCCACCAGGGGGTGCGGGTAGCGGTAGGGGACGTAGCCAGCGGGGGCAGAGGTCACGGCCTCCGCTCCGGCTCCGACGTTCAGGAGGGTGGTGCCCGAGCCGAGGGTGTTGCCCCAGACATATACGGGCCCGGTCTCCTGGGGGGTGTTCTCCGTGAGGCTGACGGCATAGGTGTAGCCGTTTACGGTGTTCGACCAGATGAGGCCCTTCCCGCCTCGGATCCGCACGGCGTTGGTGGTGTAAACCGGGTTTTGCACCAGCACGTCGTAGATGTCGATCCACTCGGTGCCCGCGTCGGTGGAGTTGTACTCGTCGCCGTGGGCGTCGATGGCGTGGGAGTACTCGTTGGCATTGACCAGGCTGTGGCGGAGCACGTACCGCGCCCCGTTGTTGGAGGCGGTGGCGTGGCGGCAGCCCTCCAGCACCGAGTCCTCGATGAAGGTGGCCCGCGCCGAGCCAAAGGGCTCGTCCTCCATGAGCCCCACCCCGTAGATGGACACGCCGTAGCCGTAGTTGGCGATGGCGTCCTTGAAGATGTCGTGGAAGCTCGAGTGGTCGATCACGCCCCTGGTGTCGCCCTGGGTCATGACGCCCGAGTTGCCGAGGAACCCGAGGCGGCAGTGGTCTATCCGGAAGTCTATCGAGTCGCCCACCCGGATGCCCACCTCCAGGGTTGCCGAGGCAGGGGCCGCGCTGCCCCTGAGCCCGATCCCCGAGACCCTCACCCCCACCGTGCCCTGGATGCGGATGAAGGGCGCCGCGTCCTCGTGGTCGCGATAGAGCAGGGTCCTTGTCGGGCCCGCCCCCAGGATGGTGAGGTTGTCCACTCCCACGGTCACCGTGCCGAAGAGCTCCCAGGACCCTGGTGGCACCAGGATCACCGCGGGCTCGGTGAGGGCAGCGGCCTGATCCACCGCGGCCTGCAGCTCGTCCCTCTCCCCAGAGGACACCACTAGGATCGCGGTGGCCCGCGCCGCCCTGGGGCCAGGCAGGACGAGCGCGGCGCAAGCCGCGAGGAGCGTCAGGGTGAAGAACATGGGGCAGTGTCGGCGGGGCAGGGGGCTAGGCATGGCTCCTCGGTCCTTTCCGGGCGGCGCCGGTGCGGCGCTCTGGCGGCTCAGGCCCGTCCGTTGGAACGCTTACGATTGTAGCAGATACACAACGTGCCGAGGGCGCGCCCTCGCGTCACCCAGGGTGATCGAGTTCTACCGCCACCAGTGACCGAAACGTTTGAAGATAAGGAAGTTGGGCGCCTCGCCGCCCTACGGGCGGCGACCGGGCTGCTCCGGGCTCCGCACAGCGAAGGTCGGCCGCAAAGCG
>JAVEWA010000259.1:0-9020 GCA_034004785.1 Polyangia bacterium | reverse complement strand
GCCGATTCGCGCCGACCTCAGCTCGCTGTCACGAGGCCATCAGGGGACCACCGGCAATGAGACCCGGGCCCACCCGCCGGTGGGGGACCACCGATCGTCGGGCCCAGGGGACCACCGGCGCTGAAGCTGCCGAGGACCCCAATCTCTGGCTCTCCCTGGTTGACCACATCCTCGAGCGGCTCCGGGCCGGCCGCGCTCCCGAGTCCAAGGAGGTGATCCCCCTGCCAGTGCCGGCTCCATCGAGAGACGCCACTGCACCGACCCCGGCCGGTGCGCCGCCTTCGAAACCAGGCCCCCAGCCGCCTCTGCCACCCCTGCCCGGGGAGCCCCCGACCCAAGCGATGCCCCCTGGCCCCGATGCCGGCGCCCGAGGGGGCGGCATCCTTCTCTAGGCCACCTGAGCCTTGGCTCCCTCCAAGGCCCCAGACCTCTTTTGCACGTGTTCGAGACGCTTCCCCGCTCGATTCCCCTCACCCCTTGGCAGTACTGGTTCTCCTACCCCCGCGCTCTCTGGGACATGGCCTCCTTGGCCTGCTGGAGCTCCTTGTTCAGCTCGGCATACTTCTTGAGGAAGTCGAAGTGTATGGTCCTGAAGGACTGGAGGTAGCGACGCTCCCGGGCCTTGGCCTTGAAACCCTCGCGGATCTCGTCGAGCCTGCCCGAGAGCTGGGCGATCTCTCCGAAGGGGTCCACGAGGGGCACGGTGCGCTCGCTCTCGGCGACCACCACCCGGGCGCCAGGGGAGCCGGGCTCTCCGTACTGTAGATAGATGGTCTCCGGGGACTGGGCCCTGAGGGTGGAGGTGACCATTGACGCCGGGAGATCTGCCAGGCTCTCGCGGATGAGCGCGAGGTGGTACTTCTCCCGGCCCCCTATGTCCAGCGCCTCTCCGCCGCTCTGGGCCTGGTGGAACACCCAGCCGTCGTCGCGGTTTGCAAAGGCCGCGCTCAACTGCTGAAAGACCTCTGGGCCATGGTCAACTACCAGGACGCGGCACTCGGGGAGCTGAAAAGCGGACAAGATGTCCCGCCCGGCCAGCCGATCCTGGATGTCCACGACCTCCTTGTGCAGCGACCGCATGCGCCTCAGGAACCCCTCGTGCACGTCGGCCATGAGGAGGAGGAGCTCGTCCCGGTCCCTCTTGCGCTTCCACTTGCGAGCGGCCTGCGTGACCCTGTCGGCGAGGTAGGCGACCTGCTCCCTGTCCTTGACCACGATGTCGGTGGCGCCCGCTCGAAAGGCGGCCACCGCTGCGTCATAGGCCTTGCGCGGGCTGAGCACTATCACCGTGGTGGCGGGGCTGTGCTCCACCACGGCCTGCACAACGCGGACGCCCTGCTCCGTGTCGGGCGTGTCGAGGTCGCACAGCACCACCGCGAAGAACTTGGTTCGAATGAGCTCGATGGCGTCGGGCACGTCGGCTATGGCGGTCACGAGGAAGCCGCGCTCGCCCAGGAGCCCCTTTATGCCGGTGCGGACGGATTCGTCTCCATCCACAACGAGGATCTCTATGCCGACCAGGTCGCTCTCGCGCTTCATGGGGCCTCCTGCCTCGACCCGCCCATATTGCCCCGAAAGGCAGCGCGGCATCAAGGCCGCTGGCTCTCCCGTTCCTCTGCCCGACTGCCGGACCGAATAGCTGCCCGCTCTCTCTTCTGTCCCTCCCTAGCGAGCCTTCGGCGCGAAGCGGAAGGGATAGCGCAAGACCACCGGCCCTCCTGGCGGAGAGGAGAACCTCATCTTCATGAATACCCCTGCCACGCAGCTCCCAAGAGTCGCCGACCGAGTGGTGTTCCTTGCTGGCCGGGCCCTCTGCACCGATCCATCCGCCGACAGCTCGAACTCCACGTCCAGATCGCCAAAGACCCCCTGACGAAGCGACAGGACCTGCTGGTAGCAGCGCCGGATCTCCTGCTGGCTTTCCCTCACCTTGCCCGGGATCTCCTTGAGAAAGCGATCCCTTGAGGCCGCTGCTCGCATGCGCTGCGCCGCCTCGAGAGCCTGCCGGTCGGCCGCCGCCCCGCCCTCGCGGGCCCCGCCCTCGCGGGCCCCGCCCTCGCGGGCCCTGCCCTCGCGGGCCCCGCCCTCGCGGGCCCCGCCCTCGCGGGCCCCGCCCTCGCGCGCCCCGCCCTCGCGGGCCCCGCCCTCCCGCGCCCCGCCCTCGCGGGCCCCGCCCTCGCGGGCCCCGCCCTCCCGCGCCCCGCCCTCGCCTCCATCTGGAGCAGCGGCAGCAGGATCCATGGGCAAGGCAATGCCCTGCCCAGCACGCCTCCCTTGCTCCTCGACAGGCCCTTGCCCCTCATCGGCTCCTTGGGCCGGCCGGTCTGGAGCGCTCTTGAAGGTCGCCTCCACAGGGCCGGTGGCGATGGAGCCTCTCTGGCCGTCGTCTTCCCAGTTGATGTATCCCTTGGCGCTCATCGCCTTGGGGGGAGGCTCGGGGCGATGACGCGCTACGCGGCCGGACCAGGAGAAGATCAGATAGACTCCCACCAGGAGAAGACAGGCGTCGGCCACGAGCAGCACGGCCAGCCTATACCGGCTCCCTTGCAGGGCCTCCTGCATGAGGAAGGCGGTCTCCTCGGAAACCACGGGGAACCTTGCGGACATGGCTTGGGAGAGCTCCTGCTGGCTTGGCGCCGGACTGCCTTCCCCTCCAGCTTTTTGCCCCTCCTCCTGTTGACCCGGCGCATCTCGCTTGCTCTCACCTCCCCTCCTTATTACCTGCAGGAGATGAGACTCGGGCGCCATCACGCCCGATGCGGAGATGTCCCTCCCCGAGGCCTTCAGGAGCCTCGGATCGGGCGGGACCTTTCGGGTCTCCTCCATGCTGTCGGAGGCAGAATGGCCCCCTTTACCCTTTGGGCCGCGCCATCCAAGCACCTTCCTTCCACAGGCGCCACAGTACAGGGCTCCGTCGGGAACTGGCTCTTGGCAGTGGGGGCACAACATTGGAGCCTCACGGTAGCAGCGCCATGGGCGAAGCGTCAAGGCGAGCAAAGGGAAGCGTCTCGCTGTTCCTGGCGCCTGAGGCACCGCCGAGTCCAGAAGGAGCAGGCTAGTCGGAGAGCGGGTCTTCCGAGCCCAGCGGCTCGACCAGGGAGGAGGCGGCTGGGTCGGGGGCCGCCGAGGTCGCCTCGACAGAACGGGTGGTGACCCCAGCTCTAAGGGCCAGCTCCCGAAGGAGGCCGAAAAGAGATGCGAGAGCTTCGGCCCTGGGAATGGGCGCCGATGGATCCACGAGGGCCGAGACCGGGAGCAGGGCGTGGAGGTCATCTCCTGTGAGCACCCTGAACCCATAGAGGAGCCCCACGCTCTGCCAGACCTCCAATGTCCCGCCGTGGAGCTTTGGCAAGGAGGCGCCCGGGCCCTCCCCGAGCAGCCGGGCCGAAAGGCCAGACCGATCCCGCACTACCGGGAGCTCTGTCGCGTTGTCCCCCTGCCAGAACCACCTGGAGCGGGGCCTCGCGCTCCAGTCCGGAGCCTGCCCAAGGGCCTCGCCAAGGCAGACAGACAGCGACTCCACCCGCCCGCCCCTTCGCGTCGCGCTAAGAGAGAGCTGGATCCCCTCGTAGCTGACCTCGAAGCCGGAGATCTCCACCGCCTCATCGACGAGCCTGCGCCTCACGCTCCCGGCCCCGCTGCTCCCGGCCCCGCTGCTCCCGGCCCCGCTGCTCCCGGCCCCGCTGCTCCCGGCCCCGCTGCTCCCGGCCCCGCTGCTCCCGGCCCCGCTGCTCCCGGCCCCAGTGCTCCCAGAGACAAGGCTCGCGAGGCCCTGGAGAAATGCGATCCACCTCTCGTCGGCTAGGACGGGCGAACGCTCGCCCAGGAGCGTGGCCCGAGACCTGTCCCATGCGCCAGCAATGCCCACGCACAGGGCGATGAGCCCGATGATGACGAGCAGGTAGTAGAGGGGCTCGGGAAGCTGCAGAGAGTGAAGGGGCTCGGACAGGCGCAGGCCAGCTATGCCTACGCAGCCCAGGCCAAGGGCAGTGGTCCGGTTCGGACCTGAGCGCCAGGCCAGGGCAAACAGGGTCCAAAGATACAGAAAAAGCGATCCCATGAGGAGGAGGGCGGCCGCGGATGGCGTGGGAAGATCGACCGTGAAGGCCGAGTCCACCACGGTTCGAAGCGGCGCGAACCCGAGCTTTATGCCCGCTCCCAGTACTAGCACCGCGCCCAGCGCAACCGCCAAGGGGCCCAGGGCGAGCGTGGCCTGGTAGTAGGAGCGAAGCAGATCGGATGGGCGCGAGGTGGCCCGGGCGCCGCCAGGCGGCGCTCGGAAGTCCAGATCATCCGTCACGAGAGGCATGAAGCCGAGAAAGACCAGCGGACCGCTGTGAAGGAAGAAGGTCCGCAGCCCCTGGGGGATTACCGCCACGGACCGGAGCTGCTCGAACAGGGAGACCCCCCCGGGTGTCTGCCCGAGGGACGACGCAGTCCGGTAGCTGAAGTAGGCAAAGCCCAAGAGCGGTGCGACCAGGAGGATGACTCCAGCCTTGCCGAGAGCCCGGCCAGGGCGGGCGAGCAGCCCGGCAACCAGCCCCGCGAGCATTGGAGCGAAAAAGAGGTTCAGGTAGGGATGAAGCTCCCTCAGAGAGGGCGACAGCGGCTGCAGGCCGGCGTGGGACACGAAGGCCCCAACCGCACAAACGGGCAGAAAAACACAGGAAAAAAGCCCGAGCACCACCCGCCAGGGCAGGGAGAAGACCCCCTCTCGTTGCACCACCAGGATGAGGATCCACGCACAGGCGACCAGAGCCAGAAAAGAAGTGAAGTAGAAGACGAGGGGTCCCACTCCCCCGTTGAACAGCCGGAAGAGCTCGGACTCTGGCTCGAGGATCTCAGGCTTCAAGAACTGCAGGAGCGCCCGGTGCAAGGCCAGCTCGAGCCCCACCGCCAGTAGCAGGGTTCCCACGAGGGGGAGGCGATAGCTGCCCGGGCGCTCGACCATGATGCCGGGTTACCCCTATCCTGGCCAGGCGTCAACGCCAGAGCTGCCTCCCGGCCCGCGAAACATCTCCGCTGCCTGATCAGGGATCTTGTTTCCCTACAGGTAGTATGTTATCCTACCTGTAGCATCGAACGGAAGGTGACCCGTGCGAACCATCCTTTGGACGATCCTCATCCTGACGATCCTGGTTCACGACGCCGAGGCCCGCCCCCTGGTGGTGGTGGTGGATGCGGGGCATGGGGGAACGAACCTGGGCGCCAGGTCTGCGCTCGGGGTTCAAGAGAAGGACGTCACCCTCTTCGTCACCCGAGCGCTCGCGAGCATCCTCGGAAAGACCCATGGCGTAAGGGTCGTCTTGACCAGGGAGGCTGACGACTTCGTCACCCTCTCCGAGAGGGTACGCATCGCCAACCGCGCTCGCGCCGACTTCTTCCTGAGCATTCACTGCAACGCTTCCCCCGGGGGCAACCAGCGCGGCCACGAGATCTTCGTGCTCAGCCCCGAGGGCGTTCGCAGCCAGGAGGCGCCAACCGCCAGGCGTCCAATCGGGGAGCTGATCTCGGATCCACCGAGGGCCATCGCGATGGAGGTGGACGCCGCGGTGGGAGATCTGCGCCGCAAGGGTCTGCGCCGCATGGCCACGGAATATGGCCGCGCGATCCTCTCCTCCATCTCGGGCGTCCTGGGGACCGAGCACGACCGAGGCCTGCAAGAAGGGCGCTTCGACGTGCTCATGGGCCTCGAGATGCCAGGGGTCCTCGTGGAGCTCGGGTTTCTCGATCACCCCGAGGACTCGAAGCTCCTGATGAACAGAGCCCTGCTCGTACGCCTCGCGAGCGCCATGGCCGGGGCAATCCTCCGTCACGCCGCACAGAGAATCGGGCCGCGAGTCCGTGCGAAGCCGCCGCGCAAAGGGGCAGCCGGGCATCCTCAGGACCAGGAGCCACCGCCAGATCGCAGGAAGCCTTCTCCCTTTGCGCCACCCCGGGCAATCCCCGCGAGACCCGTGGTGGCGTTCGACCAGGCAGCCTGATACCGGGGCTTCTCGGCCCCATTCATCCGGCATCGGAGACGGACCGGGTCAGATGAGCTCCTCGAGCCCCCTCCCGAGGTTACCCAGCACAGCCCGCATCTGCTCTGGCCCGACGCCCGGCTCTCCCAGGGCTCGTCGCACCTCCGCGAGGAGCATGGCGGCGCGCCGCTGCAGCTTCTCGACCTGGGCGTTCAAAAGGAGCACCTCTGCCTCGCGATCCCCGATGACGTTGTTCAGGGCCCTGACGCGCTCTCGGGCCTGTTCGGTCGCCTGGGCCTGGCGCTCGGCCTCCTGCTGAAGCGAGGCGAGCTGGGCGAGCGCCTGATGGGAGGTGAAGGCTCCTCCCGGCTGCGACCTGAGCGTGTCCAGCTCGAGCTCCAGCTCCATTGCCTTTGCGGCGCGGACCTCCAGAAGCGCCTTCTCCTCCCCGAGACGCCTGGCCGTGGCGCGCTCCTCGGCCAGGGAGCCGCTGATGTCCTTGGCCTGCCGCATGGCCTGCCGAAGGTCCTCGGCCAGATCCCCGAGCCGGGCCCGCTCCTCCAGGCATAGGGTCTCGAGGGAGGACAACCTGGCGCGGGCCTGGTCCAGTCCTCGCTGGGAGGCGCCTCCCTTGGAGGCCTCGGCGAGCCGCTCCTTGAGAAGCGCGTTCTCTCCGGCCCACCTGGTGGTCTCCTCCACGAGTGTTTGCCGCTCCGCGCGCAGCGCATCCAGCACTGTCTCCAGATCCTCTATCCGGGAGGCATGGACCTGCAGCTCGGCGCTCAGCCGATGGGACGGAGCTGAAGCTCGAGCCTCTTGCCCGAGCTGAGCATCCAGCTCCCGCTCACACCGCTCGAGCTCTCCCTGGAGACGTGCTCGCTCCGCGGCGAGGAGCTTGGCTCTCTCGTCCGCATCCGAGATCTGTCTGGCCAGAGACTCCCTGTCCGCATCCTGTCGAGCCAGGTTCTCCTGGAGGCTTCTCAGCTCGCCCGAGAGCTCGGAGTTCCAGGCCTTCGCCTCAGCCAGGGCGACCTCCCGATCCGCCATCTCCCTCCTGTGTCTCAGGGCCCCCTCCCGCAGCTCCGCCACATGACGCACCTGACCCTCGTAGCGAGACCTGGCCTCGACCAGGTCTGTCTCCAGCTCCCGCTGCCTTGCAAGGAGCGGCTCCCGATCCGCCAGGAGCTCGCTGACACGCTCCTCCAGCAAGGCGCGATCCCACTGGGCCACGCGCCACTCGGCCTCGAGGTTCATCATCCTCTGCTCGGCGGCCGACTGCCTCCCTTGCTGCTCGTCAGGCCTTCCAACGCACTCTTCGCGCTCCTTGGGCAGGTCAGAGGCTTGGTCCTGGATCTCTCCGGCGACTGCCCCTCGCTCCACCTGGCGAGCCGCCACGGTCGCCTGGTCCAAAGATGGCTCCCGCGAGGAAGGGACTTGGACCTCGGGCTCCACGACCGGAGGCGACGACGACGACGCGGTCTCGGCTTCCTGCTGCTTGATCCGCTGCTGGTAAGAGGCCAGCTCTCTCCTTGCGGACCTGGCCCTGTCCGCCTCCAGCGCTGCCTCGCGGGTCAGGGCCACAATCTGATCCGTGCGTTCCCGGAGCTGCTTGCGCAGCCCCGCGGCCTCCCGCTCGAGCGCGTCGGCGCGCTCCCGCTCCGCCTCGAGACGCCCGATCACGAGCGTCATCCCCGCAGTAGCTTGATCCTGCACCTCACGGGCAGCCTCCACAGCGCTGGCGAGCCGGTCCTTGTGCCCATGGGCCTCCCTTGCGAGCCTCTGCAGCCGGGCCTGCTCCGCCTCTGCCGCCAGCCTCTTGGCCTGGCTCTCCTGCAGCCTCTGACGAAGGGCCGCCTCCTCGGAGCGCGCAGCAGGAGACTCCGAGTCTCTGGGCGACCTCTGCTCGTCCAGCAGCTCCTTCAGCTCCTCGCAGCGCTCCTTCCAGCTCGCCGTCTCCGCCGCGTGGCTGGCGGCTTCCTGCCTCGCGGCGTCCAGCTCTCTGACGGCCATCTCCCCGAGACGCGAGAGCTCCGCCAGGGAGACCTCTAGCACCTCCAGGTTGTGCTCTACCTCCTGCCTTGTGGCCTGCTCCTCGGCGAGGGCCGCCTCCATCGCGGCCACCCGGCCCTCTGCCGCGACCCTGGGCTCGCCGCCCAGCCTGGCCACCTCCAGCGCCTCGGAAAGCTTCGAGACCTCCTCCTCGCGCCCCAAGAGCGCCTCTCGCAGGTTGCCCATCTCTTTTCCGGCCTCTTCCAACGCGACCTCGAGACCCGCCTTGGAAAGGACCACAGCCTCGAGCTGATGGCCCAGCTCTGCATGGACCGCCGCCTCCGCCGCCGCCGCCTGCAAGGCGCGACCGAGGGCGTCCTCGAGGCCGGCCGAACGCCCCAGGCCCGCCTCCACGACCCGACCCAGCTCCCGCTCCAGGCGGTCAAGCGCCGCCTCGCTCATTCGTGACCGCTCGATCTCGTTGCCCAGGCGTGTGCGGAGCTCTTCCATGCCAGACTCCCTGGCTCGCAGCGTCTTCTCCGCCGCGTCGAGTGCTCCTTCGAGCTCACGGATCCGGCTCCTAGCCTGCTCGATCTGTTCCCGCGCTTCACCGAGGGCGGCAGCGACGGCCTGGCCTCTGCCGATGGCATCCTCCCTCTCTCCCTCGGCCGCGCCGAGCAGCCCTTCCAGCTCCGCGATCCTGCGGCCATGCATCTCCACGCCGTGCCGCGCCTCGCCGAGGAGCCACTCCAGCTCGGAGATCCGCTTGCCCTGCTCGTCCCGCCGCCCCTGTGCCTCGGCGAGCTCGCCCACAAGCTCTCCCGAACGCCTGCCCCTCTCCTCGGCCTCGTGCCGCGCCTCGCCGAGGAGCCACTCCAGCTCGGAGATCCGCTTGCCCTGCTCATCCCGCCGCCCCTGTGCCTCGGTGAGCTCGCCCTGGAGGCCGAAGATCCGCTTGCCCAGCTCGTCCCGCTGCCGCTGTGCCTCGGTGAGCTCGCCCTGAAGCTCTCCGAATCGCCCCTCCCGCTCCTCGATCTCGCGGCGCGCCTCGCCGAGCTGACCTCGCAG
>JAVEWA010000258.1:0-9034 GCA_034004785.1 Polyangia bacterium | reverse complement strand
GGTCGGTCGCCCTCAGGGACCCGCTTTGGGGCCGGGTCCTCGAGCCGCCCGTGATCAGCCGGGCGCTCGGGCCCGGTCTGAGCTGCCCGATGGGGAAGATCACCAGGTGCCGCTCGGGCACGCCGAACCCGAGGGCGTGCAGGGCGAGGGTGGACACCAGCTCGGCGCCTGTGGCCAGCCCAGGGTGTCCGGGCGCGTCGAACCGGAGGCCGAAGCGGCGCCCGTCCTCGTCCAGGATGGTAACGAAGGGGCCCTTCGAGTCCTGGCCCGCCCGCGTCACCGTCCAGGCGCCCAGCAGGGACGGGCCCGGGGTGCTGGCCGCGCCCCGGCGCAGGGAAGCCCGGGTCATGGGGCCGCTCCTCGGAGTGAACCAGGAGGAGGCCGGGACCGTCCCGAGGGCGTTCACGTTGCGGGCCCGCTCGCAGTCGCCACCCCTGAGCCAGCGATCCAGCGGCGCGGCCAGTTGGTGCTCGAGCAGGCTCGCGGAAGGGCTCGGGCGCGAAGGCGCAGGGACGCGTTCGAGGAGGCGGCGGTCGTCGTCTTGACGAAGGAACGGCCGATCCGGGAAGGGGCGGAGAGGCGTCCTCGAGCAGCCAGCGGCGCCGAGGCTGCCCAGGCAGCCGAGGCTGCCCAGGCAGCAAAGGAGCAGGGCGCGCCGCGCTGCCATCTCGAGTGGGGCGTCTGGGCGAGGGCGCCTCATGGCTCTGTCCTCACGCCCACGAAGAGCTGGGGACCCTCGCGGCTGCCAGCGGCCTGGAGCTGGAGCCAGAGCCCGGGAGCCACCAGCAGGCCGAGCCATCCTCCGCCGCTCAGGTTGGCCCACTGCCTCGGGGCGCCCTCGGAGAAGGCCTCGCGCCAGGCGGCGCCCCACTCCACGAAGAGGCACAGCCACAGCCTCGGGTGGAGGGCGGCGTAGTGCTCCAGGGCGATCCAGGCCAGGGTCTCCCCTTGGAACCGGCCGGCAGGAAAGCCGCGCATGGTGGTGAGCCCACCCAGGCTGGGCAGGTGGGGCAGGGGGACCTCCTCGCCTCCAAGGCCGCCAAGGCCCGCGACAAGGCCTCGCAGCCCGAGGCGCTGCGCGCCCATTCCGAGGCCGGCGAAGGCCTCCAGGTGCGCCTCCAAAAGCAGGATCCGGCTGAAGCCTTCGGCGCCGGCGAGGGCCGTCGCCGCTGCCGCCCCCCGCCAGCCGGCCTCGGGGAGGAGCTCTCCCATCGCCTCTCCCACCGAGAGGCGCAGGCCGCCCGCAAAGGCCCAGATCGGCTCTCCGAAGGCCACGAAGTCGGTGCCGTAAACCCGCGAGATCGGCTCGTCGTCTCCTGACAGGGCCAGGCCGTCGCTCGACCGGCGCCAGTCCAGGCCGGCCCTCAGCCCCAGGCGGAGGGAACGCCAGAGCCTGAGCTCGAAGAGAAGGTCCGCCCAGGCCAGCTCTCGCCCGAGGCGCGACGGCATGGCCAGCGCTCCGCCAAGGGTCTCCTGGCGCCCGAGGCCGTAGAAAGGCAGATCCGCACGGCGGTCGTAGCCTCCCCTCAGGTCCAGGCTCACGCGGCCCGGAAGGGGAGCGCTGCCAGGCAAGCGGAGGCCGAGGAGCCCGAGGCCGAGGGAGGCGCCGAAGACCTGCCGGGCGCCTGCGTACCCCCTGGCCACCAGGCCCGCGCGGCGAGACGGGCCGTATAGCAAATCCGTGGCGAGCACCGCGCCAACCGTGGGGGTCAAGTCCGAGCGCCAGCCTCCCTCGGGCAGGACACGGAGGCGGCCGTCCCAGGCCCAGAAGATCCTCCTGCCTAGCGCCAAGGCGCCGCTCCGCTCCAGGAAGTCCACGGTGGCGATCGTGATCCTGAGGAGCAGATCGGCGGCGACCCGGGGCAGAAAGAGCGCGGCCCGTGGAAGGAGCCGTGCGGGCAGGTAGCGGTCCCGCTCGGGGGCTCTGCCGTCATAGGGCTCGCCACTTCTCACGTCGAGGGGGTGGGCGGCGGGGGCTTCGCCAGGGCGCGCCTCCCGGGCCTCCGAGGGCGTGGCGTCCCCGGTCTCCCGGCTCTCGGGCGCCGCAAGTCCCAGGTTTGGAGCCGCGAGGAAAGAGGCCACGAGCAGGCAAGCCAGCGCGCTCGGGCTGGTGCCGCAGGGACCCTCCCTGCGTGAACGGTGAGAGATCATCGGAGGCATTTGACGCCCACAGGATAGCCGGAAGTGGGAGCGGCTCCAACCTCGTGGGACAGGGCTGGGCTGGGTCGCTGGAAAAGGAGGAGAATTTGGGCCATGATGCCAGCACTCGGGAGGTAGATCACATGACAATCCAAGAGGAGCTTCGCTCCGAGCTGAAGGACGCGACCCGGGCGCGGGATCAAGCGCGCCTCGAGGTCATCCGAGCCGTGGAGACCGAGCTCACGATGGCCCGCACCGCCAAGGGTTTCTCCGGGGAGGTGGACGACGCCCTGTATCGCCAGGTCATCGCCGCCTACTCCAAGAAGATGGACAAGGCCAGGGCCGAGTACGAGGGTCTCGGGGAGCGGGGCAAGGAGATGGCCGCCAAGCTCGCCTTCGAGGTGGAGTACCTCTCGCGCTGGCTGCCGAAGAAGCTGGACGAGGCGGGCACCCTGGCTCTGGTGCGGGAGGCCATCGCCGCCCTGGGGGTGTCCGATCCGAAGCAGGCCGGCAAGGTGATGGGCCACCTGATGAAGGGCCACAAGGAGGCCCTCGACGCTGGCCTCGTGAACCGTCTCGTGAAGGAGGCCCTCGGCGGGGCCAAGTGACATGAGCCCCCTTGTGGGCTGACCAAGCTCGGCGGCCCGAGACCTGATCCGGCGTCCGTCGATTTGCGGGAGGGAGAGCCAATGAGCAGCGCTGGGACACAGGGCGGCGGCATCTTCGCGCAGGTGGACGAGGAGAACCCTCCTGTCCTGAACCCCGAGGTGGGCCAGGTGGTGGGCCCCATCCGGCTCACTGCAAAGCTGGGCGAGGGCGCCATGGCCGCGGTCTTCCGCGGAGAGCGGACCGGCACGGGCGAGCCAGTCGCCCTGAAGGTGCTCAAGGCCGAGCTATGCCAGAACCTCGACGCCATGCGGCGTTTCGACAAGGAGGCTCTGGTTGCCCAGAAGGCCCGCCACCCGAGCCTCATCGAGATCACCGACGTGCTTCACGTGGAGGGGATACCCCCGGTGCTCGTCATGGAGCTCCTCGAGGGTGAGGATCTGGCCTCGGTGGTGCAGCGGCAAGGACCCATGCAGCCGGATCAGGCGGTGGCGGTGGCCACGCAGCTCTGCGGCGCCCTGGACGCCATGCACCAGCAGAACATAGTCCACAGGGATCTCAAGCCCGAGAACATCTTCCTGGTGGGAGGCGCGGATGGCTACCCCGTCGCAAAGCTCCTGGACTTCGGCCTGGTGAAGTTCCTCTACGGCGGGGATCCCTTCCTGCACACGAGGCCCGGCACGACCCTCGGCACCCCAGCCTTCATGGCGCCGGAGCAGTTCTCCAACCCGGACATAGACAACCTGGTGGACATCTACGCCCTGGGCGCGGTGCTCTACGAGATGCTCACCGGCCGGCCGCCCTTCGTGACGGACAACTACTCGGAGCGGGTCAGGCTGGTCACCACCAAGGATCCAGAGCCGCCCTCGGTACACGCGCCAAAGGGCCCCGAAGGGGTATCGGCCATCCCGCGCGCACTGGATCAGGTCATCCTGGCCTGCCTCGCCAGGAAGCCACAGGATCGCGTCCAGAGCGCCGCGGAGCTCCGGGACCTCCTGGAGGCGAGCCTGGAGGCCGGGGGCAAGAAGCTCGCGATGCCGAAGGGCGTTGGAGTTGGGGGCTCGCGTCTCCCCTTGATCATCGGCTCGGCGGTGGGCGCGGCGGCCATTCTCGGGCTGCTCGCCTGGCTCGCGCTCCGATAGGCCTCGCGCCGGACTCATCCACCGAAGGATTCCTCATCGCGCCTCTGCTATGCTCCTGAGCCCATGGCGCGACCCATCCCAGACCCGACGCCGTCACGGGCGGCTGATGCCCGCTCCGAGGCCAGGGAGTGGCTTGCCCGGGCCGTGAGGCCAGGCAGGCGATGGCTCCTCCTCGCGGCCCTCGCCGGGGGCTTGGAGGCGGGCCTGCTGGTGGCCCAGGCGGGCCTGGTGGCGGTGCTCCTGGGCGGCGCCATCTTGCGAGGCATGGCAGGCGCCGATGCGGCGTGGCTCCTCGCCGCCCTGGGCGCGGCCCTTTCGGCGAGAGCCTTGGTCCGCTACCTCAGGGAGAGGGCGGGTATCGAGGCAGGGGCGAGGGTCCAGGATGCGCTGCGTCGCGAGCTGCTCGGGCGGCTCTTCCCGGCCCGGAAGGGCGCCGCCCGTAGGGCCAGGCCTTTCGAGGAGGATGGCGCCGGGGCCCTCGCCGGGGCCTGCCTCGAGGAGGTGGAGGCCGTCGGCGAGCACGCCTCGCGATACCTGCCCGCCCGGACCCTCGCGCTCGTCGTGCCGCTGGCCATCGTCCTGGCCGTCGCTCCTCTTTCCTGGCTCGGGGCGCTCCTGCTCGGGCTGACCGCGCCTCTCGTCCCGCTCCTCGGCTGGATCGTGGGCCTGGGCGCCTCCCGGGCCGCCGAGGGACAGATGAAGGCTCTCGGGCGCCTGGCGAGCCACTTCGTGGACCGGCTGCGCGGCCTTCCGACGCTCCAGATCCTGGGGCGCACGGGCAGCGAGGCCAAGGCCGTGGGCGAGGCCGCCGAGGAGGTCCGGCGCCGTACCATGGGGGTGCTTCGCATCGCGTTCCTCTCCTCGGCGGTGGTGGAGCTCTTCTCCGCTCTCGGGGTGGGCCTAATGGCCGTGTACCTGGGGCTCGCTCTTCTCGGCAGCCTTGACGTCGGGTTCTGGGGCCGACCCCTCTCCTTCGAGGTGGCGCTGTTCCTGTTGATCCTGGCGGCCGAGCTCTATCTGCCAATAAGGGGCCTCGGGAGCCTGTTTCACCTCAGGGCCGGGGCGCTCGGGGCCGCGGAGCGGCTTCGGCGCTGGGCGCCCATGGCCTCCGCCCCGCCCGCGCCATCTGCGAATCCAGAGCCTAGGGCGTCCAAGGGCCGGCTCGCGTCTCTGGATCCGCGCTCCACCCTCCTGCTCGAGGGGGTCAGTGTCCAACCCATTGGCGCCGAGCGGCCGATCCTCTCCGTGGAGCGCCTGGAGCTCCGGCCCGGGGAGACCCTTGCCGTCGTGGGCCCGAGCGGCGCGGGCAAGAGCACGCTCCTCGGGCTCATTCTGGGCGCTCAGGAGCCGGTCTCGGGCCGCATGGCCTGGGGCGCGACGGAGCTCGATGAGCTGGGCCTCGAGGAGCGGCGGGCCCATCTCTCCTGGGTGGGGCAACAGCCGCGCCTCTTTCACGGCACCCTCAGGGGGAACATCGCCCTTGCCAGACCCGGGGCGAGAGATGACGAGGTGATAGCGGCGGCTCGGGCGGCCTGCGCGGAGCCATTCCTCGTGAGGCTCCCAGATGGCCTGGACACGGCGGTCGGGGAGCTGGGCGCGGGCCTGTCCGCGGGGCAGATCCAGCGGGTGGCCCTGGCCCGCTGCTTCCTCAAGGACGCGCCCCTCGTCCTGCTCGACGAGCCCACCGCCAGCCTGGATCCCCTGAGCGAGGCGGCGGTGCTCAGGGCGGTCGAGAGGCTGAGGAAGGGCCGCACGACCCTGCTGGTCACCCACCGGCCGGAGGCCTGCCGGATCGCGGACCGGATCGCGGTGCTGGTGGATGGCGAGCTGCGCGAGCTGGGCGCTCACGGCGAGCTGGCCGCCTCGGGCGGGTACTACGCCCGCTGGCTGGCCGAGGCAGGGGAGCGTGGAAGCGAAGTAGAGGGCCAGGGGGATGAGCCGGAGCGGTCGGGCGAGCCGCCTGGAGGTCATGCCGCGAGAGGCACTGCGCTCGATGAGTCCGTCGAGCCTCGTCTCCGGCCCCATGGCGAGGAGCTGAATGGGCCCATGTCCATCGGCGGGATCGGCGGGCCGGGCGAGGGCCCTGCGGGAGCGGGAGAGCTGCGCTTCCTGTGGAGGCGCCTCGCTGGGGGGCGCCGCATCCTCGCCTATGGCGTGCTGGCGGGGCTCATGACTGCCCTCGCGGCGGTGGGGCTCATGGCGGTCGGCGGCTCGCTCCTGGCGGTCTGCGCCATCTCGGGCCTGGCGGCGCCAGGCCTCTGGAACCCCGTGGTGGGCAGGCTCGGCGCGGGCATCCGGTTCTTCGCCATCGTCCGGACCCTGGGCCGCTATGGCGAGCGGATCCTCACCCACGAGGCTACTCTCAAGGGCCTGGCGAGGCTTCGGAAGCGGTTCTTCGAGCAGCTCGCCCTCGTTTCTCCGGTCCACCTGGGCAAGCAGCGGCGGGGGGATCTCCTGGACCGCCTCGTGTCGGACGTGGAGTCACTTGGGAGCCTCACCCATCGCCTGCTGGCGCCCTGGGTCATGGGCCTCGGCCTGGCGCTGCTAGTGACGGCGGCCCTGGCCTTCGTCCATCCGGGCCTCGCCCTCGTCTGCGGCTCGGTCTTTTTCGCCCTCTTGCTGGTCCTGCCGAGGATCGGGCAGGCCCTCACCGAAGGGCTCGGAGCCGAGGTCGGCGAGCAGGGCCGCAGGCTCAGGGCGCACCTCGTGGAGGCGCTCGGGGGGCGGTTGGAGCTCGAGGTCTTTGGCGCAGCAGCCAGGGAGAGGCAGTCCCTCGAGTCTGAGCTCGGGGAGCTGGTGTCGCTCTGGGCCCGCCGCGCGCGCGCGGCGGCGGCGGTGGGCTCGGCGGCCATGCTCTGCTCGGGGCTCGGCATGCTCGGTCTGCTCTGGGTTGGAGGCCTGGCGGTTCGGGGGGGGCTGCTGGAGCCGGTGCACCTAGGAGCCCTGGCGCTCGCCCTGATGACCGCCTTCGATGCGGCCGCGCCCGTCGCCCTGGGCTTCGTGGAAAGGGGCCGCACCCGGGGCGCGGCCAGGCGGCTCGCGCAGGTGGAGGAGGAGGCAGGCCGGGCCGCGGCCCGCTCCCGAGGGATCTCGGGCGAGCCTCGTGATGAGGATGAGAGAGCGGCGAGCGGCGCTCCCCCCGTGCTTCGCCTCGAGGACGTGACCCTCTTTCCACCAGGCTCCCCTTCGCCCATCCTCTCGGGCATCCGCCTGGAGGTCGCGCCAGGGGAGCGGCTGGCTCTGCTCGGCGCGTCGGGGGCGGGCAAGACCTCGCTGCTCCAGGTCGTCCTCGGCTTCTGGGAGCCCACCGCTGGCCGGGTGACCATAGGCGGTGTCCCAATCGCCGAGCTAGGGCAGCCGGAGCTCGGGCGACTGGTGACGGCGGCCACCGAGCTGCCGCACATCTTCGGCGGCACCCTCGAGCAGAACCTTCGGCTGGGCCGGCCAGAGGCGAGCGAGGCCGAGCTATGGGAAGCCCTCGCGGTGGCGCAGCTCGCCGAGGAGGTCAGGACCTGGCCGGAGGGTCTCCAGACCTACCTGAGGGGGACGGGCGACCTGCTCGAGCGGCGCGAGGGTCTGGAGCCCTCGCAACGCAGCCTGGGAGTCGTCGCGGCTGGGCTGGCTCAAAGGGAGCTCGGCGCGCTCTCGCCCGACCTCGGGAGGGTCCTCTCGGCAGGGGAGGCCCGCCGGGTGGCCCTCGGACGGGTGCTCCTCGGGCGGGCCGGAGTGCTGCTCCTCGATGAGCCAACGGCGGATCTGGATCCGCACACCGCCTCCAGGCTGCTCCAGGCCCTCTTCCAGGCCACCGCTGGGCAGACCTTGATCCTCGCCACCCACGACGGCCGCGTAGCGGCAGCGGCGGATCGGGTTGTGACCTAGGACGGGGGGCGAATACGCGCGAACTGATCCGAGGGGGAGCCGGGGAGATCGGGCTCTCAGCGCTTCTCGATCCTGATCGCCCCATTCTTCGTCTGCAGCCGGACGCTGGGCTCTCCCGGGCGGGCCTCGCCTCCGGTGGGAAAGTCGCTCTTCACCCGGCCATTCTTGGTCGAAGCGTTCAGTATCGCCTTGAAGGATGGAGCGGCAGAGAGGTCGATGGCGCCGTTCCTCGTTACAGCCGAGGAGGCGCCGACCAGAGCAGTTTGTGGGCCGAGGGAGACGCGGATCGCTCCGTTCTTGCTGTCCAGCTCGAAGGCAGTGGGGCTCCCGGAGAGGTGGATGGCGCCGTTCCGCGTGACGAGGCGGTTCGTGCCCTTGGCATCCTCCACGCTCACCTTGCCGTTGCGGGTTTCGGCCCGGACGTTGCCGCCCACCCCGGAGACCTTGATCCCGCCGTTCCTGGTCTCCACCGCGATCTTGGTGCCCGGCGGGACCTCCAGGATGAAGCTGACTCCGAACTGGCGGCTGAGGCTGCCCGAGGGGTGCTCCGAGGAGATCCGGACGCGGTCGGGGCCAGGGACGACCTTCACCTTGATCTCCTTCAGCAGCTCCTCTGGCTTGGAGGTGGCCCTGGCCTTCTTGATCGCCTTCACCTTCACCCGCCCCGGGGTGCCGGCCTTGACCTCCACGCGGCCGTTCCTCGTCTCGACCTTCACGGTCTGACCCGGGCCGAGGGGCGCCGAAAGCTCCTCGGTCTCCTCAACCCCGGACAGGGCGCACGAAGCGCCGAGGAGCAGGGCTCCCAGGCCGAAGGGCAGGGCCCAGCCGGGGCTCATGAGAGCAGGGCGGGCTGAGCGGCTTTCGAAGTCTCGCATGGCATCCTCCATGGGTGTTCTCTTGCAGAGGGGCCATGATACGCCCTCCTGTGATATCATGAAACCTCCTAGTAGCGCGGAGGGCTGTCATGTGCATCCGCACCTGGAGCTTGCTGGGAGCCTGCTCGATGCTCCTTTGCATCGACACCTCCTGCGGCCGGCCCCTCGGGGCCTGGCTCGAAACTCCTCCATCGGCTGGCTTGCCAGAGGTCGTAAGGGAAGAGCCTTGGCCGATGGAGGGACGTTGCCCAGGGCGCAGCTTCTACACCCCGGTCTTGGGTCCGCGTGAGCCCACGGTGGCCTGGAGCTTGCCCGGCGTGGCGCTTCGGCCTTTGCAGAGCGCGGTGGTGGACTCCTCCGAGCGGATCTTCTTGCTTGGCCGCGCCGAGGATC
>JAVEWA010000257.1:0-9064 GCA_034004785.1 Polyangia bacterium | reverse complement strand
GGATAGGAACATGGCCGTTCAGCAGCAGCGAAAGTCGAAGTCCCGCAGGGATATGCGGCGGTCTCAGCACGACAAGACCACGGCGCCCAACCTGACCCCTTGCCCCAACTGCAACGAGCCCAAGCTACCGCACCGCGTGTGCTCGTACTGCGGCTTCTATCGCGGGCGCGAGGTCAAGGTCATCCAGACCGAAGAGTAGGAATACTCTAGTCTTTTTATTGCCTTGTGGCGCTGGTTCTTGCCAAGCTGCATCTGGGGTACGAGCCCTGTAGGGTTTCGTTCGGGCCCAGCAGCCCTTCCCGAATCGTTATTCTGAAGGGCGGACAGAGGAGGGGTAGCGCCCTCCTGGTGGATTCTGCTACATTCCGCCCGCTGGCCCTGGGGCGATCCGAGGCGCTGGAGCTCTTATCATGGTTCCGGGCTGGAGAAGCTCACCTGGCGAGGGCCAGCGAGAGGTGCGCCCATGCGACGACTTGCAGTCGCTTGTGATCACGGTGGGTTGGAATTGAAGCGACTCCTCGTGGAGAAGCTGCGGGAGTGGAACTACGAGGTCCTGGACCTGGGGGTGCAGAGCCTAGAGTCCGTGGACTATCCAGACTACGCCTTCGTCGTGGCAAACGCTGTGGCCCAAGGCGGCGCTGATCTCGGAGTGCTGGTTTGCGGCACTGGAATAGGGATGTCCATCGCGGCGAACAAGGTACCCGGGATCCGGGCGGCCTTGGCCGGAGACGAGTTCTCCGCCAGGATGGCGCGGGAGCACAACGACGCTAACGTCCTCTGTCTGGGAGGTAGAGTCCTTGGCCCAGACAGGGCCCTATGCATACTCAAGGCTTGGCTCGAAGCCAGCTTCGAGGGCGGGCGTCACCAACGGCGGCTCGACAAGATCCACGCCGCCGAGGATGAGCGGTAGCCGGCCATGCGGTGCCCTGGATGCGGAAGCCTGGAGAACAAGGTCGTTGACTCCAGGATGAGCAAGGAGGGGCGCGTCATCCGCCGCCGGCGCGCCTGCGGCGAGTGCGGAAACCGCTTCACGACTTATGAGCGTATAGAGGAGTTCGTCCCGCTGGTGATCAAGAAGGACGGTACTCGCGAGGCCTTCGACCGGCAGAAGATCCTGCAGGGAATGTCCAAGGCCTGTGAGAAGCGCCACGTTTCCGCAGAGACAATGGAGTCGGCCGTCGAGGAGCTGGAACGTACGCTCCAGGAGGAAGGGGGGCGTGAGGTGTATTCCTCCTGGATTGGGGAGTGGGTGATGCAGCGTCTGCGCGACATCGACGAGGTGGCGTACGTTCGTTTCGCGAGCGTCTATCGGTCCTTTCGAGACATCAACGAGTTCATGGCGGAGCTGAAGGATCTCCTGGCGCACAGGGAGCGAAGAGACACGGCGCCGCAGCAGAATCTACCCCTTCGAGGCGTGGCGCCGCCGTCGGCGGCCAGGCTCGATGCGGCGGACAAGGCCAAGCCCTGGTCAACGGTGGGGAGCGATGAGGAGCAGTGACGAGCGCCTCATGGCGGTCGCTCTCCGGGCAGCCAGGCGCGCCGAGGGACGCACCTTCCCGAACCCGCCCGTGGGCGCGGTGTTGGCCCACGAGGACGTGATCCTGGCCACTGGGCACCACCGCATGGCGGGGGCGCCGCACGCTGAGATCGAGGCGCTGACCAAGGTGGGGCCTCCACCGCCTGGAGCGAGCCTGTATGTGACGATGGAGCCCTGCGCGCATCATGGCCGGACGCCTCCCTGCACGGACGCAATCCTCGCCGCCGGGATTCGGAGGGTGGTGCTGGGTGCCCTGGATCCACATCCACACACCGACGGCCGTGGGGTGGCGCGGCTCCGGTCTGCCGGGGTGGAGGTGGTGCTGGGAGTGCTAGAGGCCGAATGCCGGGAGCTGATCCGTGGCTTCGCGAGCGTCTGCGAGCGCGGACGCCCCTTCGTGGTGCTCAAGATCGCGGCATCCCTGGACGGGCGAATAGCCACCCGGACAGGGCACAGCCGATGGGTCACGTCGGAGCTTGCCAGACGAGAGGTGCATCGCATGCGGGACAGGCTCGACGCCGTGCTGGTGGGAGCCGGGACCGTGCGTGTGGACGATCCGCTCCTCACCTGCCGGCTCGCCCGGGGGAGGGATCCCATCCGGATCGTCGTGAGCGCCTCCTTGGACCTGCCGGAGGACGCGAAGGTGTTCGAGCCCAGGAGGAAGCCAGGCTGGCCTAGCGTCATCCTGGCGACTACTCACGAAGCTCCCGAGGGGAGAGCGCGAGCAATGGAGGCCCGCGGGGCCGAGGTCATGCGGCTTGAGTCCGTGGGAGGCCGCATAGACCCTGGCATGCTCCTCTCGGCGCTCGGCGCAAGAGGTGTAACGACCCTGCTTGTCGAGGGAGGCTCCACGGTGGCGGCCAGCTTTTTGGAGGGGGGCTGGGTGGACGAAGTGAGCTGGTTTGTTGGCCCGATCATCGTGGGCGGCTCCCAGGCAGTCCCGGCGGTTGCCGGCGAGGGTGTTTCAAGGATGGATGAGGCCTGGAGCCTCGATCCGGTGCTCCTCAGCCGCCTTGGGCCGGACATCTTGATCCGTGGCCGGCCACACCGCAGGCCGGCCGGGGAGGACAGGATGGGAGGCAAGGTATGTTCACCGGGTTGATCGAGGACGTCGGTCGGATCCGCAGGGTGCAGCCTGGAGACAGGTCCACGACTTTCACCGTGCTCACCAAGCTCTGCAAGGAGTCTTTTCGCTTGGGAGACAGCCTCGCCGTGAACGGGGCCTGCCTGACCGTCGTCGAAGAGGACCAAGAGACCGTCTCCGTCACGGCGGTTTCAGAGACCTTGGGTCGGACCAACCTCGCGGCCCTCGTTGCAGGGTCGAAGGTGAACCTGGAGCGGCCGCTGCGTCTTGGCGATCGTTTGGATGGTCACCTGGTGCAGGGACACGTGGATGCCACTGGGCGCGTCGAGGATGTCCGCCCCGATGGGGACGCCTTTCGCCTCTCCTTGTCCTATCCGCCGGAGCTCGAGGCCTTCCTGGTGCCCAAGGGCTCAGTTGCCGTGGACGGCGTCAGCCTCACGGTGGCCGCGGTGTCACCTGGAAGGTTCGAGGTTTCGGTAGTTCCGCACACCTGGAGGAACACGACCTTGCCCGAGCGGCGGAGAGGCGCCTTGGTCAACCTGGAGATGGACATAATAGGCAAGTACGTGGCAAGGATGCTCGGAGCCCATGACGGCGCTTCCCACGGACTCTCCGCTCGGAAGCTGGCCGAGCACGGCTTTTTCTAGGAGAAACTCGTGAGAGACGCCATCCGCAGGGTCGAAGAGGCCATAGAGGCCATCCGCCAGGGGAAGCTGATCATCCTCGTGGACGACGAGGATCGGGAGAACGAGGGCGATCTCTGCATCGCGGCCGAGAAGGTGACGCCGGAGGCCATCAACTTCATGGCCAAGCACGGTCGCGGGCTCATCTGCCTCTCCCTGACGGACGCGCGCTGCGAGCAGCTCGGTTTGCCCATGATGGTGCCCTCGAACGCCAACCGCTCTCCCTTTGGAACCGCCTTCACGGTGTCCATCGAGGCTCGTCACGGAGTCACGACGGGCATCAGCGCCGCGGATCGGGCGGTGACCATCCGGACCGCCATCGCCTCCGCGGCGAAGCCGAGCGACCTCATCATGCCGGGGCACGTCTTTCCCCTCAGGGCGCAGCCAGGAGGAGTGCTCGTGCGGACTGGGCAGACCGAGGGGTCGGTGGATCTGGCTCGGCTGGCGGGCCTGGAACCCGCCGGTGTCATTTGCGAAATACTGAATGATGACGGAACCATGGCCAGGATGCCCGACCTCGAGACCTTTGGATCGGCTCATGGCCTGTCGATCTTGTCCATAGCGGATCTGATTACCTATCGGCTCTTCAGAGAGACCCTGGTGGAGCAGGTGGAGTCCGGAGCGGTTCTTCCTGGGCTCGAGGGGGTCACGGCCGAGTTCGAGTCCTTCCTGTTCGCAAGCTCGGTGCAGGACACGCAGTTTCTCGCGATGTGCCTCGGAAAGCTGGATCCTGCCGAGGCAGTCCTCGTGCGAGTGCACTCGGCCTGCATCGGCGATCCATTCAATCTCAGAAGCTGTCCGTGTGGGGCCACTCTGAGAGAGTCGCTCAAGCTCATCCAGAGCGAGGGTAGGGGAGTGCTACTCTACGTTCTGCCGTCGAAGTTCGATGTCCGAGACCAGTTCGTGACTCATGTCCTCCAGCAGGCCCCGCGCCACGAGCTACAGCCCGATCACGACTCCCCGCGCGCCCTGCGAGGCGTCGGCTTGGGCATCCAGGTGCTCTTGCAGCTCGGGCTGCGACGGATCCGCCTGCTTTCAAATAACCCGAAGAAAATCGCCGGCCTGGCCGGCTATGGCATCGAGATCGTCGAGCGCGTTCCCGTGCCCATTGAGGAGACGCGTTACAACGAGGCGTTCCTCAACCGGAAGCGTCAACGCGGCGAGCTCGTCACTGGAGAGGGCAAGAAGAAATGACTCACACCATCGAGGGATCCCTTTCGGCCTCCGGCCTGCGCATCGGTTTGCTGGTGTCCAGGTTCAATAGCTTCATCACCGAGCGGCTCCTGGAGGGCGCAATGGATCAGCTCCTGCGCTCCGGCGCCGCTGCCGAGAGCATCACTGTCGTGAGGGTGCCGGGCTCCTTCGAGATGCCGGGTGTACTCCGGCGTCTCGCAGACAGCGGTAGTTTCGACGCCATCGTCTGCCTTGGCGCCGTGATCCGGGGTGGCACACCTCACTTCGACTATGTCTCGAGCGAGGTCACCAAGGGGATCGCCCACGTTGTGTCCGAGGGCAAGGTCGCGGTGGGGTTCGGTGTCCTCACAACCGACACCGTGGAGCAGGCCGTGGAGCGCGCAGGGACGAAGGCAGGGAACAAGGGTGCTCAGGCGGCCATCGCCGCAGTTGAAATAGCGAATATATACAAGCAGTTGTAGGTGCAAACCTCCTGGGCTGAAGCGCTGCCGGCCGCCCGCGCTGCCGGGCGCTGCGGGCCTTGGCGCCGAGGCCAGGGGGGACTTCGCTCTTTAGAGATCGAGACATGAAGGCCAGACGTGCAAGCAGACAGCGAGTGCTCCAAGCGCTCTACCGGTACCGGATCACAGGGTCCTGGGAGAGCCCCGCTCAGATCCAGGCGAGCTTTGGCGCCAGCACCTTGGATGACTCCGGATTGGATGCGGAGGAGGACGCCCCCTTCGCCGCCCTGCTGTACCAGTCGCTCACGGAGCGCCTGGATGAGATCGATTCCCTCATCGAGGGGGCATCGCGCAACTGGCGCCTCGATCGGATGGCGGCTCTGGATCACTGTGTGCTGCGCCTGGCCACCGCGGAGCTCCTCGCTCGCACCGCTCCCGTTCGCGTGGTGCTCAACGAGGCCGTGGAGCTGGCCCGTACCTTTGGGGCTGATTCATCTCCTGCCTTCGTAAACGGAGTTCTGGATGGCGTCATGAAGGCCCTGAACAAGGACCAGAAGGGGTAGTGGCCGTTCCCCTCGCTGCCTGCCGCTAGTTCTGTCTGCCCTGAAGATCCGCCGGGTTTCCACATGAAACTGATGTGGTTTGCGTTCCCAGGAAGAGGGGGCGGGGCTGGATCTCCGTTCGAAGCTCCGAGAGGCGGCGAATAGCAGCCACCATAGCCCCATCGATCGGGCGCGTCCTTGGAGAGGGGAAAACTGTCGAAGGAAGGACGCCGAGGGGGGTGTTGGCGGACCACCTGTAGTGGTGGGGGGCGCTTGGCCCACACGCTAGATGTTGTGCTTCCTGAACGGAAACGCAGCATGTGCAAATGGGCCAAGTGTCTATTTTCTATTATTTTCTTGACTCTACACTAAATATATTTTACTCATTAGAAACCATTAAGAATATCATGCTGAGACTAGTATCAGATATGACCGTGTACACATAGGACAACCCCCGATGGTCATACAGCCTGGAACTCTTTCTCGCCTGAAGCCTCAGCCAGAGGTCGTGCAGCTCGAGGAGGAGGATATCCTGGCGCTCGAGGCCAGATTCCCCGATGGGGTCAGCTCTGCCGATATCCTGAGGATATTTCAGAGGCTGGGGATGAAGCTCTCCGAAGGGACCTTCAGGAAATACGTCCAGCTCGGCCTTCTGTCGCGAAGCAAGCGGATCGGAATGAAGGGCAAGCACAGAGGGTCCATCGGGCTCTACCCCACCAGCATCCTGCGGCAGATCGTCGCCATCAAGAAGATGATGGCCGAGGGGCTGACCATCGAGCAGCTGCAGAAGAGCTGGGTGCGGTTGCGACCCAGGATCGAGGCGATAGAGACCGACGTGTCCGAGCTCATCGATGACATGGCCCGGGAGGTGCAGGGGCCACATTTCGAGGTGCAGCGGCGCGAGAAGCTCCAAGGGGACCTCGAGGAGGCGCGCGTCGATGCCAAGGAGCTCATCCAGCGCCTGCTCGACCTCGAACAGGAGGTGTCCTGGAGCCCCGACAGAGCGAAACAGCCGCTGGATTCACTCGATGCAGAGGAGACCGAGGAGGGGATTGGGCAGCCCGCGGGGAGGTTCTTCTAGACGTTCTCAGGACATGAAATACGAGGCACGCCGCTAGGCGTGATTGCTGACCAGACGCGAATCGAAGAGAGCGAGAGGAGCAAGAGCATGAGCAAGGACGGGATCACAGAGGCCAAGATGCACTCCGAAATCAACCCCGGCCAGGCGACTTCAGAGCAGCCTCCAGGTCGAAGCAGCGTCCGTAGGCGCAACCGTCGGCGCCAGAGGATGCGCTCCAAGACCATCGCACCGAAGCGGCTCAGCAAGGACGAGCTTCGTCAGATGGAGGTCCTTGCGCCCTTCAACGAGATCCCGCGCCCCCGTTCTCGAAAAGAATGTGCACACGGCCTCAGACCATGTCCTTTCGTCAGTTGCCGCCACCACCTCTTCCTGGACGTAAACGAAGAGAAGGGCTCTCTGAAGCTGAACTTCCCGGATCTCGAGGTCTGGGAGCTTCCCGAGACGTGCTCGCTGGACGTCGCTGACAGAGGCGGCATGACCCTGGAGGAGGTTGGCGAGATAATGAACCTCACCCGGGAGAGGATCCGGCAGGTCGAGGTCAAAGGACTCAAGGAGCTGAAGCGGAGCATCTGCTCCGAGCGGCTGGCGACCTATGTGAAGGACTAGCCCGCCTGTCCGTGGCAACCGAGAATCCGCGTCGTCGCATTGGTGTTCCTCGTCGCTCCTGAACGCCCGGCCCTGGCGTCCATCAGAGATCAGCTCTCGGGCACATTTTGGATCCCCGGTGGAAAGCTCCGCTGTTTTTCGATATGAATGTGATTGTGTAAAGGAGCCGTGCCCGCCGATATGCCCACCGGTGACAAGGAGCAGAAGGACCGTTTTTCCGCCGCCTTGGTGGGGGAGGCGCAGCTACGTAGATTCCTGACTGAGGTGGTTTCACCGCTGAAGGAAGAGGAGGAGGCGCTAGCCAAGCCATGGCGCTCCGGCTTCCGTGGGAAGCTCCCTTTCTACTCGATGCTGGATTCTCGTCAGAAGGAACACCTCCGGGGCATCTTCGCCCACATGTTGCCTGGCCCAGATGTCGAAGTGTCCTCTTTCGACAGAGAGGAGCGCATCCTCCTCGACGTTCTGGCCGAGACCTACATCGCGCAGGCTCGGGTGTTCGTCGATCTCATGGTCGAGCACGACTATCGGGTGACCTCATCCATAAAGAGGGACGTCCCAGGGAGGGTGATTGCGCTCACCCTGAGCGCCTCGGTATTTGTCTTCGACGCGCCTGACAACCAGCAGAGACGCAGATATAGCTACAAGAACATCTATGGGAACAAGCACGTCACTCCTGAGGGCCGGTGTCGCCTCAAGGGCCACATGCGGCTCGACGAGACTCTCCGCGCCCAGGAGTTCAGGTCCTCGCCAATCTTGATGCTGGCAGCTCACCCCGAGACATCCCAGTACAGGATGCCCTTTGGTCAGGAGAGCAAGGTGGTCTCTGATACCATGACCTCCAGAATGAAGGAGGTCACCTTCCATGCGAGCTCGAGCTTCCACGCCTACACAAACGTCAGACCCTTGTCAGAGGTGAAGGCAGAGGTTGAGGAAGAGGCCGAAGATGGTGGAGAGATCCTGGGATCGCGCCCACCGCTCAGTCGGCCTCCGGACGATCCCGAGCCTACCTAGGGTGTTTCCCCGCCGCTCGTTATCTGGTAATCTTCCGGACTTGGAATGATCTCGAAGCTCGGTTTGCGTCGCCTATGCCGCCAATGGCGCTCGCGGGACGGGTAACGGGATGAGGAGGCCCTGGGGAGAGGGCGGTGTGCTTCGTGGAGTCTCGAATCAGCCGTAGTCTAGGGCCTGGCTACCTCAGGATCGAACACACAGGAGCGAGAGCAAAATGGCAAGCGGAACAGGGAAGAAGGTCCTTATCGGTGTTCTGGGCGTCCTCATCGCTGCCGGAGGCGGCCTTGGGATATACGTCTGGTATTATGGCAGCAAGCACAAGGTCGAGTACGGGAAAAAGGGAGAGATAACAGGCGATACCGAGAAGAGCATCAAACAGGTCGAAGGGATGCTGAAGCAGTGCAGCAAGGAAGTGTTCCTGCACGTGGATCTTCCATACAAGCCCAAGCCTGGGGATCGAGGCGGAGATTTCTCGAAGGCAGTGGAGGCCATAGTGAAGGGTATACGGACCTGCCTCATCGGAGAGCTTTCTGCCGATGGCATGGGCTATAGCGGTCAGATGGACCCCAAGCACCTCGCGAAGCTGCTCGAGCCAAAGGAGTGCAAGGCCTTTGCGGACACCCTGGTGAAGTTCCCCTTCTGTCAGTACCTCTTCGGTGATCTCGAGGGGCACGCTGGGTTTCAGGAGGACACTGGAGAGGAGGATGGCAAGGAGGACGGCATGAAGTCCGACGACATGGCCGCGGATGACATGGCCGCGGACGGCATGAAGTCCGACGACATGGCCGCGGATGACATGGCCGCGGACGGCATGAAGTCCGACGACATGGCCGCGGATGACATGGCCGCGGACGGCATGAAGTCCGACGACATGGCCGCGGATGAC